>JBLIOG010000324.1:0-4564 GCA_047639625.1 Gammaproteobacteria bacterium | reverse complement strand
ACCATGATTGCGGCGCAGTAATTCATGCCGACCTGGTAGGATAACATCGCCGGGTTATCAGTATCCCAGATAACTATATCGGCCTGCTTGCCAACTTCGATTGATCCTTTTCGGCTTTCAATTCCAAGTGCACGCGCAGCATTCACGGTTACACCACGTAAGGCTTCTGCCGGTGTCATCCTGAATAGTGTACAGGCCATATTCATAATGGTTTGAATTGAAAATATGGGTGAACTTCCGGGATTAGCATCAGTAGCGATTGCCATCCTGACCCCTTTTGCTCGAAGCACTTCGATCAGCGGCTTCTGGGTTTCACGTAAAATGTAAAATGCACCAGGTAATATAACTGCCACTGTTTCAGTCTTAGCCAGAACTTCAATGTCTTCCTCGCTTAGATATTCAATATGATCAACAGACATGGCATTGTGTGAAACTGCAAGAACACTACCGCCCAGATTACTCAGCTGCTCGACATGGGCTTTGACGGGTAATCCAAGTTGCCGCGCTTTTTTGAAGACCCGATCGGCCTGATCAAGATTGAAACCGATCGATTCGATGAAAATATCAACGGCATCAACCAGACCCAATGCATTCGCTGCCGGGAGCATTGCTTCACAAACAGCTTCAATATAATCATCCGAACGACCATTATATTCAGCTGGTAAAGCATGGGCCCCGAGAAAAGTTTTTTTAACTTCAATGTCGTATTGTTCGCCAAGCCGCCTGGCGACATTTAACATTTTTATTTCATTTTCAGTATCGAGACCATAACCCGATTTTATTTCTATGGTTGTCAGACCTTCCTTCATCATTTGTTCCAAACGATGACTCGATTGATCGAACAATTCGTCTTCGCTGGCCTGCCGGGTTGCATTCACGGTACTGACAATACCACCGCCACTGTTTGCAATTTCTTCATAACTCGCACCTTCAAGACGCCGCTCAAACTCAGCCGCGCGGTCACCGCCATAGACGATATGACTATGGCAATCGATTAATCCCGGGGTTAATAATCTTCCACGGCAGTCAATAATTTCAGCTTCTTTAACGTCGGGTCGCTGGTCATTATCTCCAACCCAACTGATTAGGTCACCTTCAACCAGAATAGCCGCGTCTTCTATCATTCCGTAGCCCTCTGCGGAAGCGAAGCTGGCTAATCGAGCATGTGTGAACAGGGTTTTTGACATCGAATTTAGGAGTTCTATACTTGTATATACATGTATGCTACGCTTTTCCTTAAACCGACGCAAGATCAACACAGCACAGTTTTCTCAGGATATGAATGTGACATCAAATAATATCGTTTGGGCCAAATCGGCCCTACTCAGTGATGGCTGGGCTAACCATGTCGAAATTACAATCGATCCTCAAGGCGACATTGTTCAAATTTTAACCGACCAGGATTATCAACAGGGTGATCGTGTTGGACTACTAATTCCTGGAGTGCCCAACGTACATTCACACGCCCATCAGCGCGCCATGTCAGGCCTGGCTGAACGCGCAGGTCAAAGTGGTGATGCCGCACAGGATAGTTTCTGGACCTGGCGAAAAGTCATGTATCACTACCTGGAACGAATTCAACCCGAACATTTGAAGGCGATCAGCGCCCAGTTATACCTGGAAATGTTGAAGGCAGGTTACACCAACGTCGGTGAGTTTCAGTACCTGCACCATCAATCTGACGGCAAACCGTTTGATGATCGTAGCGAAATGAGCCAGCAATGCATGCAAGCCGCGAGTGAGGTCGGAATCGGGTTTACGGCGCTTCCGGTTCTATACCAATACGGTGGTTTTGGCAGCCAGCCTTCGCTCGATGGACAAAAACGGTTTCTCAATAATGCCGATGAATTCGGCGAGATCGTGCTGGCACTTCAAAATTCCTGTCGCGACAACAAAAATAATTCAGTAGGTATTGCGGCACATTCTTTACGCGCGGTTGATCAATCCCTTCTCGCCGAGGTCATCAACAATTTAGGCGTCGATAATCTCGCCGCAATTCATATCCACATCGCTGAACAAACTAAAGAAGTCGACGACTGCCTGGCCTGGAGTGGCCAACGTCCTGTTGAATGGTTGCTTGAACGGTTCGATGTTAATCAGCAATGGTGTCTCATCCACGCCACGCATATGACCCATCAAGAAACCCTCGACATGGCACAGTCTGGCGCAATAGCCGGCCTATGTCCTACGACCGAAGCCAATCTCGGTGATGGATTTTTCAATGCGCAAGAATACGTCAAGGCCGGTGGACAATGGGCAATCGGATCAGACAGCCATATTTCCATTGATCCGGTAGAGGAATTACGCTGGTTTGAGTATGGAGTTCGACTGCAAACCCGCGGGCGAAGCCTCATGGTATCTGAGCAGATGAAAAATACCGGGCGAAACTTGCTCGATCAAGCTCTGCTAGGAGCCGAATCTGCCTGCGGTCGGCAAATCGGTAAACTTGGGGTTGGCTATCGAGCCGATATGCTCGTTCTCGATGACCAACATCCGCGCCTTTACGGTCGCCACGAAGATGATTTAATCGACAGCTGGATTTTCTCAGGTAATGAAAACCTGGTAAATCGAGTTTATGTCGGAGGCCGCCTGGTGATTAAAGATGGACAGCATCCGCAGGAACAGGAAATCTCCGAGCAGTATCGTCAAACCCTTGATGCATTAGCGAATTAAAACTATGACAACCACCAAAGAACTCACCCCCGGACAAACCCGGCTCGATACGCTAGAAGCAATCTATCGATCTGATTGCTCAATTTCAATTTCTCGATCAGCCAGACCTCGAGTCGATGCGGCTGCTCAGATTGTCGCCGATGCCGCAGCCGGTGAACGCGCAGTTTACGGTATCAATACCGGTTTCGGAAAACTGGCAAATACTCGTATTCCCGCCGATAAGACCGAACAATTACAACGTAATTTAATTCTGTCGCATTGCTGTGGTGTCGGTGAACTCTTACCCATCCGGATCGTCCGTTTGATTATGACGTTAAAAATACTGTCACTCGGCAGAGGGGCTTCCGGGGTGCGTTGGCTGCTTATCGAACAAATCGAGCAATTTCTTGCAAAGGGTCTAATTCCGGTTGTTCCGGGCCAGGGTTCGGTGGGTGCATCGGGCGATCTAGCACCGCTCGCGCATTTAACCGCCGCTTTAATTGGCGAGGGCGAAGTCCACTATCAGGGTCAGATTCGATCCTCTACCGAAGCCATGGCTGACGCTGGGCTTGAACCGATTATCTTACAGGCCAAAGAAGGGCTCGGTATGATTAATGGTACTCAGGTTTCCACAGCGCTTGCGCTTGCCGGATTGTTCGATGCCTGGTCACTTGCCCAGTCCGCATTAATTTCGGGTGCGATGACGACCGATGCCCTGATGGATTCAACCGCACCGTTCAGACCTGAAATTCACAGTCTTAGGGGTTTACCGGGTCAAATTGAAGCGGCTGCCTGTCTCAGATCATTACTAGACGGTTCCGAAATTCGCGAATCACATCGTGACGATGATGAACGAGTTCAAGACCCTTACAGCGTTAGATGCCAACCCCAGGTTATGGGTGCTTGCCTTGATTTACTTCGGCAATCAGCAGCCACCCTGCAAATTGAAGCCAATGCTGTTACCGATAACCCGATTGTGGTTGTCGAAGATGGCTCGATATTATCGGGTGGAAATTTTCATGCCGAACCGGTGGCATTTGCTGCCGATCAAATTGCAATTGCCATCAGCGAAATAGGTTCCATCACAGAACGTCGAATTGCAACAACGGTTGATCCGGCACAAAGCTTTGGTTTACCGGCCTTTCTGACCCCCGAGCCGGGTTTAAATTCTGGATTCATGATTGCCGAAGTGACCTCAGCAGCGTTAATGGCCGAAAATAAACATCGCGCAAATCCCTGCTCTATTGATTCAACACCAACCAGCGCCAACCAGGAAGATCATGTTTCAATGGCCTGTCATGGTGCCCGAAGACTCGGTGAAATGAATCAGAATCTAGCCAACATTGTTGCAATAGAACTATTGATCGGTGTTCAGGGGATTGAATTTCGAGCACCGATAAAAACCAGTAAAATACTCCAGGAGATCATGGCTATTGTTCGAGACAAGGTAGAATCATTGAAAGACGATCGCTTCATGGCAACCGACATCAATTTGGTAAGGGCGATGATCGATCAAAGGCAAATTACGATGAGTATAAGCCCCGGCATTCTACCGGTACTAGCGACATGATGATTGACATCAATCAGGGCGATAGCCCACTTATACTCGCCCAGCCCCACGGCGGAACTGAAGTGCCTGAATCAATTTGGTCCCGATTAAATGACACTGGCCACAAATTGTCTGATACAGACTGGCATATTTCGAGGCTCTATCAAGGTTTGCTCGACGATGTTACCTGCGTATCCACTCGCATTCATCGATATGTCATTGACGCTAATCGAAACCCATCTGACGAATCGCTTTACCCGGGGCAAAACACGACAGGCCTGTGTCCTACGACCACTTTTGATGGCACCCCTATTTATACTGAAGGCGAGTCACCATCACCAGATGAAATAAAAGAGCGACAGC
>JBLIOG010000323.1:0-4572 GCA_047639625.1 Gammaproteobacteria bacterium | reverse complement strand
AGGGGCATTTCGAAAGCTTCGTTCGATACCTGATAGAACCCTGAAGGGCAGGAAAAGTTCATGAAAAGTAAAATACTTGAACACTGGTTAGATCGCCTCTTGCGACCACGTAGTACCGCCATTGTGGAGCATCCAAAAAGGCGCGTAGCCTGGGTGCTATTACACTTCGACAATTAATTGATACGTACTATCAGGGAGAACTTTATCCGGTAAATCCGCCTATGGTAGTTGTTTCGGGTTGTCCTGTTATTCGAGCCTCGACGTTTTACCAAAAACATCTGATCTGGTTATTTATGTAATTAGTGGATTGGCTCTCGAAACGAGTTTTGAGGCAGCGCTAAAAATCGAGGTCGGAGGTGTTTTAATTTATGCCTCAAATTATATCGTCGAAGACCAACATCCCAGGTTAACTGACCGTCTTAAACTAAAAGCTAGAGCTGAAAATATCCCGGTAATAGGAGGCAATTCGATGAGCTTTTATGACTATGATGATTTGAATAACCGCCTGGGCTGCCAGGTATTGGTCATGCAGCAGGTAGAGTCGACGATCGAGCTCGCCATTGGCATGAAATATGATAATCAGTACGGACCTCTTATTGTCATTGCCAGTGAAGGGATTTTTATTGATATCTTGAAGGATTGGCAAACTGCTCTGGCACCCGTCAATTATCAGCAAGCTACTGAGCTTCTTGATAAACTGATGATTGCCAAACTGCTGGATGGTGCACGTCGGCGACCGGTCATAGATCGAATGCCAAACCATGACTTGATTATCCGTTTTTCAGCGCTTGTTAGTGAATTTTGCGATGTCATCGGGGAAGTAGATATGAATTCGGTTCTTTTAAACGAGTACGGCTGTACCATTGTTGACGGCCGGATTATCGGTAGAGTCGGAAATGATAGTGGTTGAACGGTAGATGTTAAGTCTTCGCAACTTCCATTTTAATATTGCAATCGGTAGAATTTTATTTATGACTTTCGTTCTGTTAGAGGTTGATTAATTATGTCCATACCTATTTCGCGCCGACTCGATTTTTCTGAAATTCCAGTCATTGATTTGAGCCGATCTGCTTCCGATATGGATTCAAATGGACTTGTCGATTCAATTCGAACGGCTTGTACGAACGTCGGCTTTTTTTATGTCACTGGGCATGGTGTGGATTCACAGGTACTCGATCAACTGATCAAACAGAGTCGATGCTTTTTTAATCTTCCTTTGGGATCACGAGAATCCATACAGCTCGATCAACGTATGCGGGGTTATCTGCCATTGTTTTATCGCAGTTACGAAGGTGAATCTCGAGCGGGTACCAGTCACCAGGAGGGTTTCTGGATAGGGCATGACCGGGAACTGGATCGTCAGATTCCACTTCAGGGGCCCAATCAATGGCTCGAAGAATTACCAGATTTCAAATTGGCGATGGATGCTTATTTCATTCAGGCTGAGACCTTGAGTCAAAAGTTATTAAGCCTTTTTTCAACAGCACTTGCGTTATCACCGAATTATTTGAATGGTTTTTTTAACAACCCAACCTCTCGTTTGAAAATAAATCATTACCCTCCTCAGGTCAATCCTGAAAACGTAAATGACATAGGTGTTGTACCGCATTCTGACTCGGGTTGTTTTACGATTCTATGGCAGGATAAAAATGGCGGTTTGGAAATTCAGAATAAGGCCGGGGACTGGGTAGGCGCACCGCCGATTGAAGGTAGCTTTGTTGTTAACATAGGTAATATTTTACAGTATTGGACGAATGGATTGTTTTCATCAACGCCACATCGAGTGATCAATCGGAATGGTCGTGACCGTTATTCGATTCCTTTATTTGTGAATCCTGACTTTGAAACCATGATCGAACCTCTGTTCGACAGCGAGCAACCGGACTTTGAGCCATTTCATTATGGGAAGTATCAGGTGGATTTGTGGCGAAATACATTTCCTATTGCCAAAATACCCTAAGGTAAACTGAAACAGGATTAACTTTTAGCAATCATGGGAAGCAGTACGGGTATCCTAACTTGCAATCTTGCACCTTCGAGTATTGACTGATTATCGGCTGTAATTCTGCCACTGTGTAGTCGTACAACTCTTTCACAGATCGCCAGCCCGAGCCCGAATCGTTTTTTATCCGTTGCTTTGCCCTGGCAAAATGGTTGGAACAGACTATCGGAAACAGATTCATCAATTCCTGGTCCATCGTCTTCCACAGTAATGATCAGGCTACCTTTGTCGATATAAACCGAAACACTCACTTTATCCTTTGCATGTTGGGTGGCATTATCAATCAGATTGCGTAATAGTTTGTGAAATAGAGAGGTGTCGATGTTGACGTCGAGAGACCGTTCAGTTGGAGTATTAAAGTCGATTTGGCAACGACTAAAACTAAACTCGGCAATGATTTGTTGTAAAAATATAATGACATCAATTGGTTCGAAATTGACCTGACGTGTTTGACCAATACGGGCGTAATCAAGTAATTCTCGAGCGAGCAGATCGATGGTATTGATATCGGAACGAATTTTTTTAATTCGGCCTTTATATTCGAATTCAGACAGGTTTTGATCAAGGGACTCAAGCGCGAATTCAATTCTTGATAAGGGTGTCCTTAAATCATGTGATACAGCCTGACTAAATAATCTGTTGTCGCTACTGGCAATTTCTAGTTGCGAAGCGGTTGAATTAAAATCATTGAATAAATCCTGTAAATAAAGCGACCTTTCTTTTAACCGAGTTTCGAGTTCGCCATGCCCCAGATTTTTGAGGGCCAAAGATAAGGTAGAAACACCGCGTGTTAGAGGTCTGATCCAGACTAGAAGTGCAATACCGACCGATAGATAGAATAAAAGCGTCAAACTTAACTCAATCGAACGAGAGTTATTTGGCATAACCGGAATCGGTCCCATGCTGAAGACCTGGGCCGGATCATCAGTTAATTGATGCAGACTAATACCGGAATCGGAATCAAGGATGATACTCTCCCCGGCCATCAATTGGTGATTCAAAGGTTCGGGTAAAGGGAAATTCATAATGTCATCAATCTGGAATAAATTCGACCGATCTGTATCAATTGATTGGGTACGATTCCATTCCTCGATGAGGGCTTTGAAAATAACTTCGAATTCACTATTGGTGGTTTGTTGAGTGGAAAGGTATTCAGAATAAAACCGATCTATAAGAGCGCCAAAACCTAATAGTGTTACTAGGATTAAAACATAAAGTGATGCAAGGGTTTTTTTCATGGCTACCAGGCATTTTTAACGAACAGGTATCCTTTGCCCCATATCGTTTTAATTTTTTTTGGCGGACTGTCTGTATCGCCCAACTTTCTTCGCAGCCGAGAGATCCTTACATCAATGGTTCGATCGAAACCATCGTATTCAAAACCACGAATTTGCTTGATCAAATCTTCCCTTTTTACCTCATGGCCGGCTTTACGAGCGAGAGCGCAGAGTAACTCAAATTCTCCACAGGAAAGAGAAATCGGCAAATCATCTATACAGGTTGTCTGACCGTCCTGATCAATAGTCAGGCTACCAAAACGAAGTAGAGATTTAGTCGGGTCAACCTGCGATAAGCGTAAATGTGCTTTCAGGCGAGCCAGTAGGACTCGTGGGGCAATCGGTTTGGTAATGTAATCGTTGGCGCCAATTTCAAGTCCGAGAATTTCGTCGAATTCTTCATCGTTGGCTGTCAGCATAACAATAGGTTGTTTGTAAAATGGTCGAAGTTTGCGGCACACTTCGAATCCATCACAACCCGGTAGATTGATATCAAGAATGATTAAGTCAGGTGGATTTTGGCGAACGAAGTCTTCAACCAGGTCTCCGCGATTAATAATTTGGACGAAAAAATTATTCTCCTTGAGATACCCTGCAATCCATTCCGCTAGTTCGGCATCATCTTCGACGAGTAAAATATGTTGTAGATTATCCATTTAAAATACTCGCCAGACTGAAGCCTGGTTTCGTGATTTATAAACCCATTTAACAGTAATTTCACTAGAATGGATTATTCGTTTATTTGGCTGTTTAACCAGATGGAGCGAATGGGTTCGGTCGCCCGAGAACTCGAATTTGAATTGACCATTATCGGCATTGTTCCAACATTTTAGAGGCTCTAAAATCGATTCCTGAACAAGGCAATAATCTCCTTTCATCTTGTTTTGCCAGGTAACGGTAACATCGAGATAGCAGGTTCGGCCTTGCTGGAGTGTGACACATTTCTGTGGCTCTACCTGAAATGGGGTGCCGTCTTCTGCGAACGTGGGAATGGTTACAAAAAATAATAAAGCAAAGAAAGTGACTCTATCATTAAGCATTAGAATTTGTAAGTTACGCCGGCTGTGCCCGCTGACCAGCTTTCCTTGTCGGAGGTAATCGGACTATCCTTGATTTCGTCACCAGGAATGATGTGTGCAATTTGCGTTTTGAATATCCAGTTTTCATTTATAGGATATTCAGTGCTTGCAGAAATATAGGCCAGTCTCGAAGCAGAACCATTATAAGCCGGGAAGGCCACGGTGGCTTCATCGCCACTGACATTGAAATAATAATCTATCATGTCCTCTGAGA
>JBLIOG010000322.1:0-4572 GCA_047639625.1 Gammaproteobacteria bacterium | reverse complement strand
ATAAAAACCCATAGCTGGGTTTTCTATCATTTGTTTAACTCCGGCAGTTATTACTTCCGGTTTAAGCTTGATAGCCTCTGTTTCGTAAGCCATTTTGATATTAAAGTCGGCGAGGGCATTTGCGTCTTCAAGGTTAGCCTGACGGATTTTCATCACTATTTTCCTTTTTTCCTTTTTCGGTCTAGTTTTCGAAGTGCTTTTTTCTCTGCTTTTTCCGCTCGTAGGACTTCAAGCTGAGTGAGTTCAATTTGCATCATTTCAGATGTTTCGAGGCATACTTTACCTAATTCTCCACTGCGAAATTCCGCGATCAATAAGCGCGAAACTTTTTCGAGATCAACATGCCCGCCCGTAACAAGACAACCCCGTTTTCGTGCAATACGTTCCATCAAATCAAATTCAGTCTCAGGAATAGCCTCAAGTTGATAACGTATCTGTAATCTTTGCGGGTAATACTTAAGCATATATTCTGCCACAAAAAATGCCACGTCCTGAATATCAATAGCAGTATCACGAATGGCCCCGGTCGCTGCCAGACGGTAGCCGCTATTTTCATTATCAATGTTGCCCCATAACATACCGGGCGTATCAATCAGCATGAGCTCGTTACTAACATTTATCTGTTGCTGGAAACGAGTCACAGCAGCTTCATTACCAGTCTTGGCAACAGGTCGATCGTTCAATTTGTTAATTAAGCTTGATTTTCCAACATTCGGGATTCCACCAATGATGGCAACAATCTGAGAAGATCGATTGGGACGAATCGGAACCAGCTGCCTGCACAGTGCCGGTAATTGTTGAATAGCATGATTGTCGGGGTTGCAGGCCAAAGTTCTGACAGCATTACTGCTTTCGAACCAGGTTTGCCAGCGGGCCAATTCATCTGGCTCAGCCATGTCACTTTTATTGAGAATTTTAACCACCGGTTTATCGCGGTTCAGGTGTTGTAACATCGGATTACTGCTTGAAAAAGGTAATCGAGCATCGAGTACCTCGATAACTAAATCAACCTCCGGTAGTATTTTTCTATATTCTTTGCTGGCCTTATACATATGGCCGGGGAACCACTGGATCATTTTGATATCCGGATTTCAATGACGGTCATTCTGTCTCAGTTCATCAGGTTTGTCAGTCACTATCGATCGCTCTGATTGCATCTTTTCCCAGTTGGATTTACATTAAGCATCTGTCATCTAACCTGGTTTTTAAAATGCACCAGATTAAACATCGTGTCGGTATTAAATGTTCCGCATTAAAACTGTATCAATTACTCACAACAGATTCGGGACTTTCACGTTGGTGGACAACCGACAGCTCCGGTGCCGGAGATATCGGGTCCATTATTTACTTTAGATTCGGTGACGACGGACCCAAGTTTGAAGTCATAGAACTAAAGACCGATGCGCTAGTGCGTTGGCGTCATCACGGTGATTTACCGGAAGCCTGGATGGGAAGTGAAGTTTGTTTCGAAATAGAAGAACGATCTGACCAGACTATATTAAACTTCAGTCATTATAATTGGCAGGTTTCTGATTCGTTTCTAGCTCATTGCTCAACCAGGTGGGCAGTTTTCATGTTAAGCATTAAAGCCTGTCTTGAAACTGGCAAAGGGCGGCCATTTCCAGATGATCTACCTATTGAAGTCGAATAAAAATTTATGAAAACACCCATCAAAGGCGATTTCGTCGAACTCTATAAAATCCTCAAATTTGAAGGTCTGGCGAATAGCGGCGGCCAGGCCAAACTCATGATCGGTGATGGGCTCGTGAGTGTTAACGGTGATGTCGAGACCCGTAAGCGTAGGAAAATTGTAGCCGGTGATAAAATTGATTTTGGTGGACAACTGATAGAAATTGTTGCGTCAGAATAGTGGCCTTCTTTAAAACAATTTCAAAACCCGTTAGAATCCCGATCCAATTTTCTACAAGCCCTCAATTTATGATCCCGCCGGCTAACAGGAATCTCATGCCATCTATAGTTGTAGCTGCTTTATACCGGTTTGTTGCTTTGCCAGATTTCAAAGCCTTAAGACAGCCTTTACTCGACCATCTGCTTAAAAACGAAATACGCGGAACAGTATTGCTCGCGTCCGAAGGCCTGAACGGAACAGTGGCCGGTACCGAATCCGCCATCCATCAATTACTCGAATACCTTCGTAAAGATGATCGCTTACGTGACCTTGATGCCAAGTTTTCAACGACTGAAGAGATGCCGTTCTATCGGTCCCGGGTAAAGCTCAAGAAAGAAATAGTTACCATGGGTGTAGAAGGCATAGACCCCCAACGATCGGTAGGAACCTACGTAAAACCTTCAGAATGGAATGCGTTGATTAGTGACCCTGACGTTATAATTATAGATACTCGAAATGACTACGAAACTGCAATCGGCAGTTTTAAGAATGCCATAATTCCTAATACGAAATCTTTCAGGGATTTTCCAGCGTTTGCTAATGAACATCTTGATCTGAATAAAACACCAAAGGTTGCTATGTTTTGTACCGGCGGTATTCGATGTGAAAAATCGACAGCCTATCTAAAAGAACAGGGGTTCGAAGAAGTTTTTCACCTGAAAGGCGGTATTTTAAAGTATCTCGAGGAAGTACCCCAGGCAGATTCACTATGGCAAGGCGAATGTTTTGTATTTGATAATCGAGTGAGCGTTAATCATGATCTTGACAAGGGATCTTATGATCAATGTCACGCTTGTCGGCTGCCGATTACCGAATCAGATAAACAGCACTTTCATTACCAGGCAGGGGTAAGTTGCCCTAACTGCTACTCGGGCAAAACAGAAACCGAACGCCAAAGATTTAGAGAACGCGAAAAACAGATGAAGCTCGCCGAAGAACGTGGTGAAACCCATATTGGCCAAAGTGTTCGAATCGACGCCGATAAAAGACGTCAATTGAAACTTAAAAATAAGAATCAACAGCGAGACAAATCTAACTCGACCTGACAGGTTCCTGTCTCTTCAAAGTTTTATTAAACGTTTAATTTTATTGTCGCTATCCAGGTTAACCTGAAATCGGCCATGAATACCATTTCGAGTCACATATTGGCGAAAGTTTTCGGCGGGTAATCTCAATTTTAATCCTGAATTATCATACGCCAGTATAAAACGCGCGTGTCCGGCGTAAATTGATTCTGTTTTTTCTACAGACAGGTTAATGTTGAATTGGTATTGCCTGGACATGTCAAAAAAAATTTCTTTAAAAGTCACTATCAACCGTTAGTTTAATCTGAATCAAACTCGTCACCAACTATTCGGGAGCATTTACTATGAAAACAATTGGCCTAATTGGAGGTATGAGCTGGGAAAGTACTGTTGTTTACTATCGACAGCTAAACCAGCAAATCAAGCAACAGCTGGGTGGGCATCATTCAGCCAGGATAATCCTTAACAGCCTCGACTTCAGTCAGATAGAAGACCTACAACACCGGGGAAAATGGGATGAAACTGCAGACGTAATAATTAAAGCGGCACAATCACTTGAAGCTGCCGGAGCCGATTTTTTTCTTATAGGAACAAACACCATGCATATTGTAGCTGACCGTGTAGCCGAGTCGGTTGGAATTCCACTGCTCAACATTATCGATGCGACGGCAGAGGTTCTGAACAACCATGGTGCAAAACGCGTCGGATTATTGGGTACAGCTTTTACCATGGAAATGGATTTTTATGCCGATCGCCTTCGACAACAAAACATCGAAGTAGTAGTTCCGGAACTACACGACCGTCAGATGGTTCACGACATTATTTATCAGGAGCTCTGTCTTGGTCAATTTGACGACGAATCAAAAGTGATTTATAAGTCGGTAATCGAAAGGTTTCCTGAAATTGATGGGGTCATACTGGGTTGCACAGAAATTGGCATGTTAATTAATCAGCAGGATACAGATATAAAGCTTTTTGACACGACTTACATCCATGTCGACAAAGCGATTCAACAGGCTCTAGCTGATTGACCGGTAAGGTCCTTGTAGTTTGATAATATCATTTGATTTAAAGCGGGCCTTTTTAATGGCTGGAGCTGAGTCAAATTTAATATTCGTAATATTGTCCGTCTTATTAATTTCCTGAATAACAATCCAGTATTTATTTGAGTTACTTAATATTAAAAAACCATCTAAGGATTGCATTTCGAATTCATCAATGGCTGAAATTTGTAATCCCATTGATATAATTTTTTGTTTTGTTTCTACCGTTTTAATTCGTGCAGAAACACTTTTGATTTCATCACTTTTATCCGACCTTGATTGATCCAGTTTGATGGTTACATTAGTTAACGGGATAGCCTGACAAAACAGAATTTGATTATGCGATATACCCTGAACGGCAATGGGTTCTGAAAGGTAATGTGTTTGACCACTTATAATAGACCCTACACAGGAACCACATAATCCCTGCCTGCATCCGTAAGAAATATTTATATTAGCGCGTATTGATGCATTCAGAATCGTTTCGCCTGGCTGGCAGACAAACTGCTTTTCCTGGGGCAATACTGTAATAGTAAATTCCATCAACACTGAACAGCTAGTTACATTAACCGCACTTTCAAACGTATTTTCAGGC
>JBLIOG010000321.1:0-4588 GCA_047639625.1 Gammaproteobacteria bacterium | reverse complement strand
CATAACGAAATGAATTACCAGAAACAGGCTGATCGTTACGCCAGTTCGTTCGAAGGCGCAGTATGGGTAAACCAGTTCGATAACACTGCCAATCGACTCGCTCACTACGAATCCACGGGGCCCGAGATCTGGCAACAAAGCGACGCTTCAGTCGATGCGTTTGTTTGCGCAGTCGGCACCGGTGAGACTATCGCCGGCGTATCCAAATTTCTCAAACAGCAAAATGAAGATACCAAAGTGGTACTGCTGGATTGCGCCGACTGCGCGCTCTACAACTTCGTAACGACCGGCAACGCGTCAATGAGTGACGGAAAATCAATCACTGAAGGAATCGGTAATAGCCGTATTACAGATAATCTCGCGGGTGCCGGAATCGACTGGGCCCTGCAGGTTTCTGACCAGGATATGGTTAACATGGTCTATCGATTGCTATGTGAAGAGGGCTGGTTCCTTGGTTCGAGCACCGGCATTAATGTCTGTGGCGCAATTGATGTTGCCAGAGAACTTGGCCCGGGGCACACCATTGTGACTGTGTTATGCGACGGGGTGCCAGGTATCGATCGAGCTTGTTCAATCCACAATGGCTGGCAACAAAGGGCATGAGCCTTAAATAGATATACCACCCTGGAATTTTAGGACAGGGAGGTCGTACACTTTGGATCGGACACTTTTATTTCTATGTTTCGGATTCAGTTCATAAATAAATCGAGTGGATCCTCCAACATCAAAAAAATCCAGGCCAGGAATTTTTATCGCCAAAGATCGTGAATGGCAAAAAATAAGGACTCGGTAGGTTAAATACCGACGTTTCAAAAGTTAAATTTTGCCCAACCAATTGATTATTATCAGTCCAAATATTAATGACGAAAAACAGGCTACCTATCGAGCTTACTTATCGGGTGGATATAGATCAAAAAGGACGGTTAATCATTCTGGGGAACATTATACGATCATAAGTCTGGTCGCGAGAAATGATGAGGTCTTATACCTAAGACTTAACCCCGATATATGACTCCCTACCTTTTCCCATTTATTACTGAAGTTGACTATAATTTTAGAGTCTTAGAATCTTAGAGCCTTTAGTGAGGAAATCAGAATGTTGCAAATTTACAGGGAATTTATCAACTTGAGATTGAAATCCGGCAAGAAAGCCCCGATAGAAAGGCTTGTAGCCATGATGCTGATCTGGATTATGATCAGCGCTTCGGCGGTTGCTGAGAATGACTTAAGTGATCCTGATCAGGTGGTTCGAGTGATCGAAAATTTAAACTGGATCACTGAGGAGTATCCACCGTTTAACTATCGGGATCCCAATACAGGCGAGATAACTGGTGTGGCGGTGGAAGTTTTATTACAAATATTCACCAAATTAGGGGTATCTAGCAAAAATGTTGATTTTAAAATATACCCCTGGGCACGTGGCTATCATATGGTCTTGAATGATCCTGGAACGGCCCTGTTCTCGACAACTTACACGGTGGAACGACTCCAGAAGATGAAATTTGTTGGGCCGATGGCACCCAATGTTGTTGCGGTTATCGCACCAAAATCTAGCCAGCTATCTATTAAATCTATCGAGGATTTGAACCGACTCAAAATTGGCGTAGTAAGAGACGATATAGGAGAACAGTTGTTGATCAGTCAGGGTGTGAAACCTGAGTCTATTGACCGGCTGAATTCTGGAATAAGTATGGTGAAGAAACTGGCCTCAGGTAGAATCGACGCTGTGGGTTATGCTCACGCGACAACGCAGCTTTTATTTAAAACCGCAAATATTAATCCAGATGAGTTTGAAGTTATCCAAATATTAAAATCTTCGTCGATGGGCTACACCTTCCACAAGTCGACAGATGCGCGGATTCTTGAGCCTATTCGTAAAGCTTTGGATGAACTAATTGTTGATGGCACGCTGGCTGAGATACAAGCCAGGTACGGCCTGTAAGCAACCCGTGATTAAGTTTAAAAATAGCATTGGTCTTCGCTTACTGCGTTATGTTTTCGGTTGTTACCTGATGGTTGCCATTCTCGTCACGGGTGTGCAGTTGGTTTCTGAGTATCGCCATGTGAAAAGTGGAATATTTGAACAAATTTATGATCTTGAAAAGACATTCAAAAACAGTTTCGTGAATTCGATATGGTCATTTGATACTACTCAACTTGAGGTAACACTTTTTGGAATGACGAAAATTAATACTGTATCCGGTATCAAAATTGTGGATGAACATAACCAGACTTTGGCTTCTATCGGCGATGTTCTTGCAGAAGATAGCCTGGTTTTATTGAGTAAAGATTTGGAAAACATTGGAATGAAAGAAATCGAGTTGACGCAGGCGGGGTCGGCAGTCAGTCAAACGTTATTCGAATATACGTTTCCTATCGAATATCAGGACAACCTTAATAGCCCCACCACGCTTATTGGCTATGGTCACATTTATACCGATGTCACTACGATAATTGACCGTGTTAAATATAGCTTTATATTAATCATCATCAATTCGGTAATAAAGACGGCAGCTTTGTGGTTGTTCTTTTTGTATTTTGTAAACAAGTTCATTGCTAAACCATTAGACGCATTGGCCAATGCCGCCAGCGCATTAAATCCAGAAAAGCTTGAAACCCTCAATAGTTCAAAGGCCCTCGACGATGTGGTAGCGGCTAAACATGACGATGAACTTTATTTATTAGCGACTAACTTTGATCAGATGCGCATCGCTATTGTGGACAAAATGAAGATTATTGAATCACAAAAACGTACGCTGGAAGGGCGGGTCCTGGAACGTACGAAATCGCTCTCCAAAGCGAATGAAGAACTAAGACATTTAGCATTGCACGATACTTTGACTTCTTTGCCGAATCGAACTTTATTCCAAGATCGGCTGGCGCAGTTGCTTAAGACCGGACAGCGTGGCAACAGCCGATTCCTGGTGGCTAGCATAGATCTAACAAAGTTTAAGGCCGTTAACGACAATTATGGTCACCAAATTGGAGATTTGATACTGGTCGAGGTTGCTCGGCGACTCTCTGGCGTTTTGCGCAGCACCGACACCTTAGCTCGTATGGGAGGCGATGAGTTTTATGCCTTGTTTGCTCTGGATAGTGATAGTGATGGCGAGTTAATAGTCCGAAAATTTATCAAGGCCCTCCAGGACCCGGTCGTATTCAATGACAGTAACGTAGTGAGTATTCTAATTAACGCAAATGTTGGTACTGCTATCTACCCTGACCATGGAGAGGAAGCAGACTCACTGGTGAAAAATGCCGATATGGCTATGTATCAGGCAAAAAACGCTGGCATTAACTACGTTCTCTATAGCCCTGAAGAAGACTCTAAATTAAGACGACAATTAAAATTGAGTCAGGACTTTAATGCGGCTATAGAAGATGACCAGTTATTCCTGCTTTACCAACCGATACTCGATATAAAATCGAACCGTGTAACCAAGATAGAAGCATTGGTTCGGTGGCAGCATCCTACTCTGGGATTAATTTCTCCAGTTGAATTCATCCCTATTTGTGAGCGTAACGGCAGGATTTTTGAGCTGACTCAGTGGGTCTTTCATCAAACCTGCAAACAGTGCAAACCCTATTGCCATGCAGATAAATCGCTGTCGATTTCTATCAATCTATCTGGCCGTGTCTTTGGACAGCCCGAAATACCCGACATACTGGAAAATATATGCAGAATGTCGAAGATGCCTCCTGGCAATATAAACTTGGAGATTACTGAATCCACTGCGATGGCAAAACCTGACCAGGCGATCGAAATATTGAACCGGCTGACTAGAAAAGGTTTTTCGGTATCGATAGATGACTTCGGTACAGGCTATTCATCATTTTCCTATTTGACCATGCTACCGGTCAATGAGTTAAAAATAGATCAAAGCTTCCTGCTAAATAGGGGGAAGAACAGTGACAAGGTTATAAAGGCTATGATTGATCTGGCACACTCGTTGAATCTGAAGGTGGTTGGTGAAGGCGTCGAAACCGAGGCCCTGCTAGATTTGCTAGAAGGCATGGACTGTGATTACGCGCAGGGCTTTTATATTGACAGACCACTACCTGCTAGTGAAATACATCAATTGCTACTGAACGACCAAAGTATTGAGGCGACTTAGCCCCCACGCATTTTCGTCATACTCTGAGTCCTGCCAGATTATGAAGCGTAAAGCGGACGCAGTTGGTTGCTTGCATAACACCCAACATTTTAAATCGTCCTTTAACCTCAGCTATTACATGCCTTTAAATAGCACTCGCCCAGTTGTCCTATAAATTCTACCTGGAGAAGTGGGAAGGGGTTATATTTTGCCTGTTATATTAGTACCGGTTACATGCAGGATGAACTTCGAGCCCGTCAAACTTTTGCTAATTCCGTGTCGATAATTGTCTAAGGCGACCCAAAACTACATTCATCACCGATTCTGTAATGTTTTTATACTTCGTATATTACGATCTTTTACAATATTTAATTCGACTTTTCTTGACGCTCTAAGTCTCCATAATGACAAACATTAACGCAATGCAAACTTTACTGGAGATTAACATGAAAAATATTGACGGTATTTACAAGGTGGATATTTTAGGGCCGTTT
>JBLIOG010000320.1:0-4606 GCA_047639625.1 Gammaproteobacteria bacterium | reverse complement strand
CGTCCAAGCTGAGAAAAAACCTTTTCCTGTGCCTTTTCACGAATTGAACAGGTATTTAAGAGAAGAACATCGGCTTCTTCTTCATTATCGGTAACACCCAGCTGGCACCCGACCAACAATACATCCAGCATTTTTGCCGAATCGTATTCGTTCATCTGACAACCGTGGGTTTTTATGTAGACCTTTCCGCGCATACCGGTAGTTTAACCAAAAGTGCGGAACATACACAGTTCCATTACATTAATCCAGAATTCCTTCCGACAAATATTCTCTTAACTCAGCACCTATTTCAGGATGTTCGAGCCCGTAACAAATATTTGCCTTCATTAAGCCAATTTTACTGCCACAATCAAAGGAACTGCCACTCATGCGATAACCTGAAAACGGAATAACTGACATAAGGGACAATATAGCATCGGTTAACTGTATTTCATTGCCTTTTCCTGGCGATTGATTGGCCAGGATTGGGAGGATAGAGGGAGGCAATACATAACGCCCCACTATGGCAAGATTCGACGGTGCCTCATCCTTTTCTGGCTTTTCTACTACAGATGACATCTTGAAGAACTCGCCAGCTTGAATGGCATTCTGCTCGCTACCAATAATGCCATACTGATGAACTAATTCATCAGGTACTTCTTCAGCCATTATCAAGGGATTCCCATTTTTTCGATAATCATCAGTCATTCTTGCCATATCACTTATATTGGAATTCAGGCCGTTTCTTAGTAAAACATCGGGCAGCATCACCGCAAAGGGCTCGAATCGAACAATAGGTTCAGCGCACAAAACTGCATGACCAAGCCCTTTAGGGAACTGTTGGCGAATTGACGAGATAGTCACACCATTAGGTAAATTAAATTTAACAGAGTCAAGTTGCTTCTTAGAATTAGCACCTTTAGCAGACAGTGTTTCTTCAAGTTCAAAATGAGAATCAAAATAATCTTCTAACGCGCCTTTACCCACTCGCGTTACAAAAATTATATGTTCAATCCCTGCTGCGGCAGCTTCTTCGATTATATAATGAATAATCGGCTTATCGACTACGGTAAGCATCTCCTTAGGGACGACTTTCGAAGCTGGGAGCATTCTGGCTCCTAGACCTCCTAGTGGGATTACTGCTTTTTTGATTTCGTGCACGTTGAATTTCCCTACCTTGACTTAAAAGTTACGACTAAATTACCCATCTATCCTAATTCTGAACAAACTACTATGCTGTGCATCCCTTGATGCAGAATATTTGCCTATTACGATATAAAGTAGGCCCAATTTTTCAGCTTAACAGTTTTAATGTAAACGCCAACCAACCGCATTATAACCAAAAGTACTGGTTGGGAATTGAAGACCGGCCATTTCTGGCCAGGTTGAATCTAATTATCAGAGAACCTGGATAGATAATCGATAATATCCTGGGTTGAAATACTATTCATATCTAACAAGATATCGGTTAATACCCATCGGTAAGATTTCAACTCAAATATGAATTTATATTCACGGTTACTATTATCCCGCCCGGATGCTTTCAGTTTTAAAGGTGAAATAAATTGCAAACTAGAGCCAGCTATAAAATTTTTCGATTTTAGACTTGAGTAAATTCGGCTAACTTTATTATTTTCCGGCATCGTTTCCAGGTTGCTTGAAAGTTGAAACATCTGTTCGATGCCGGCTCTCGAAATATATGTTTCTGTGTAATGATTAATAACGTTAAGTGCAAGCGATATCTCTGCTAAACCTAAGTCACTATCACTCAATTCACTATTCATTTTGACACTGGTGTCCAGTAACTTTGAACTTAATTGATCACTAATGCTTTTCTGAATTGACTTAATCGACAAGTACCTCATCGCGAGGTCTGCGTCTCTTAATTCAATTGCATTTTGTAATTCAACCGCAGATTTACTCGCAGTGAACAAAAATATACAAACCAAAACAAGAACAAAATATATCACCACTCCAAGTAGAGTCGATTTGTTGATACTTTTATTCATTTAATTGAAACCCATAACGATCACGATTCCAGTATTTTTATTACATTCGACGCAACCTCAGCCTCGCGCTCGTGAATCGTTTCGATTTCGTCAACAATATCGCATTGTGGATTATAACCGGAAACAACTTGCTGTAATATTTTCCTCATTTGTCGATAATCACTGGAGTTCATGGCTTCCCTCAATTCAGCCAGCAGCTTTAAGAGTACTTCCCACGGAATGACCTCTTCTTCTGCCCTCATTATTTTTTCATGCTCGGTAATATCTACGTTTTCGCCAATGAGTAATTCTTCATATAGTTTTTCACCGGGCCTAAGCCCAGTGAAAGAAATTTCAATATCGCCATAAGGGGAACTTTCATCCTTTATATCGAGGCCGCTTAATCGAATCAAGCGCCTCGCTAAATCTACAATATGGACGGGCTCACCCATATCAAGAACAAATACGTCTCCCCCCTGCCCCATTGCACCGGCTTGAATTACTAACTCTGCCGCTTCAGGAATGGTCATGAAATAACGAATAATTCTTTTGTCTGTTACGGTAACGGGCCCGCCTTGAGCAATTTGTTCTCGAAAAAGAGGAACGACTGAACCGGAAGACCCTAGCACGTTACCAAAACGAACCATTGTGAATCGAGTATTCTTACAAAGGTGCTTATTTTCGCTTAATCCCTGTAATATCAATTCCGCAAAGCGCTTGGTAGCACCCATTGTATTCGTTGGCCGAACAGCTTTATCGGTAGATATCAAGACGAAAGTTTCTACGCCAGCGTTAATTGCAGCTTGAGATGCTATGAGGGTGCCAAAAATATTATTTTGAATAGCCTCACCCGGATTTCTTTCGACTAGCGGTACGTGTTTATAGGCTGCTGCATGGTATATGGTCTGTACTCGCAAAACCGAACAGACTGATTCCATTCGTCTTTTATCGGCAACAGAGCCTAAAATCGGTAAAATTTCGATAGGAGCATCCAGACGGAGACGCCTCAATTCCTTTTCAATTGAGTAAAGTTGAAATTCACTGTTTTCAAAAAGCACCAGCCGTTTTGGATTATGAGTGGCGATTTGCCGACATAACTCCGACCCAATTGAGCCTCCTGCGCCAGTTACCATAACGACTTTATCTAAAATGTTAGCATTTAAAAGCTGAATATTCGGCTCTACAGTATCCCTTCCCAGTAAATCAATAATATCAACATCGCGAACATCTTCAGCGCCGGCTTTACCTTGAGCAAGTTCAGACACACCCGGAATCGTCTTAACGTGGAGACTATAGGGTTCTAGCATCAATATAATTTCATTCCTTCGAGCCCTGGAAATAGAAGGCAAAGCCAACAAAACCTCATTGACCTGGAAGTTCTCAACCAAAAAGCTTAAACGGGAAAAAGGATAAACTTTTAACCCTTGAACCAGAAAATGTTGCATCGACTTGTCATCATCAATAAATGCAACCGGGGTCAATTCGGTCCCAAGAGATAATGCAGCGGCAAGTTGCCTACCAGCAGAACCAGCACCATATATCACAACATTCGACACTGACTCAGAAACAACCTGTTGTTTCGACCTTGATCTATTAAATATCCATCGAGCAGCTATCCTGCTACCGCCGACCGAAAAAACAGTCATGAGAAAACAAAGGAGATGAACCGATACAGGAACTTTGCTCACCCCAGTTAACAGGACCAATAGCGACCAGACTAACGTATATAAAAAAACCGCGGTAACAACTGCCCATAAGGCCTTAAATCCAATGTAACGAACTATCGCTCTGTATAAACCAAATCTAACAAAAATGGGAATTGCAATTAGTGGCGCTACCAGGAAAATCCAGTATTGAAATAATGGTGGAATATAAAGAACTTCGAGTCTAATCGAAAACGCAGCCCACAAAGTCAATGGAATTACCAGGAAATCGATGACAACCAGCATAGACCGTTTCGTGGAACGATTTCGTCTAAGAAGCCAATAAATTAATTCTCTATACATTTAAACATCTCCTTGTGGTATGGCTTCCCAAAGGTTCGTTCAACAACTGCTTCGTGCCAACAAACTCAGAAGTCAATTATGCCGGGCCTTATAGGTTAATCTGTGATTAGTTTTCGATATCGTTTATTGACCACGTCACCTGTCGCTGTGAAACTAACGGTCTGACGCGATTGTCTCAAAATCTAAGCCACTATCAAAGCTTTGTCTATCAAATCTGTCATCATACATTTGATGAATCACCAACCAATGGTTCTATCGTGAACACAGATCCATCACGATGATCAAATACATCGTCAGCGATGCACGCATTCCACCACCCCATTCATACGCCTTTGTTGAATCAGCCCTATTCCTGCTTGCAAGCACCTGATACATCGTGTCATACACAGGATGTCTAGCTTACATCCTGGATTAAAGGCCTCTCTACATAGGTCAAGCTCAGCCATAAACTCATCCGGTAAAGCGACCGACTGGTCAATCCCGTACTTGAATTGATACCATTACTAACCGCCTAATCACATAATTGAGTATTAATGCATTAGTACTCAATTATGTGATTAGCCTGAAATATTAGCAAAATTCACAACACAACTCTGTAATCCAGTTAACTTTACAAATATTAATTACTTACTA
>JBLIOG010000319.1:0-4628 GCA_047639625.1 Gammaproteobacteria bacterium | reverse complement strand
CAGCGATCAAATCCTATCGTTGCTGCTTTGTTTCAAGTCGCATTTGTAATGCTGAATCCAGATTAGAATCAAAATCAATCCAACCCAACCAGAAAAAGGATTGCTTAGCAGATTCCCATTCAAAAATGCAGGTCTGTAGACAAGTTGACGCGCTATTAAATTATGACTAAAACGGCACTGGCGACTCAAAAGTCAGAACTTCACCCGACCGCGGATGCCTTAATCCTAATTGTTCGGCGTGAAGCATTAATCGTGCCCCGGCTGTGCCATAAAGTGGATCACCTACAATAGGCGTCGCCAACCCTTTCGGATGGGCCGCATGAACCCGCAGTTGATGTGTTCTACCTGTCCTTGGGTAAAAATATACTCGGGTCTGATTATCTGTTCCCGAAATAATTTCCACATTAGTCAGTGCAGGTTTACCCTGTTGATAACAAACCATTTGTCGAGGTCGGTCGTCAAGATCAACGCGCAGTGGTAAGTCAATTGTTTGCTTCACACGAGTTATCTTCCCATCTAATATAGCTAAATAACGTTTTCCGATTTGTCGCGAAATAAATTGCTGCTGTATATTTCGATGATCCGCAGCTGTTTTTGCAGCGACCAATAATCCTGAAGTAGCCATATCCAGTCGATGAACCAGTAAAGGACCATTCGCATCAGGATAACGCTCGTTTAACCATTGCCAGACCGACATCATATTTGATTTGCCAGGCACAGATAACAGCCCTTCAGGCTTATCAACCACTATAATCGCTTCATCTTCATAGATTATCTGCGGCTCCGAAAGGGATGTAAGGCTTGGCGTCGAATCGCACACCTCCATCCCATCTAACATGAAAGGCAACAATGGTTGGCATTTGCTGCGACAGGGAGGATAAAAATATCCCGGGTGCCTGATAGTATCGACGGGAACCGCTCCCCACCAGAATTCAGCGAGCGCCAGAGGCTTAAAATGGTGTTTAAAGGCAAATTGAAAGAGTTTCGGAGCCGCACAGTCCCCCGTTCCGGCAGGCGGTAGTTTATCAACAAATAATGATGTCAAATCGACTGATTGTGCATTTGCATTGACCAACTGATAGGCATCGAAAACCTGACATTGGAGTTTACGTGATAGTTGTTTCCGTAACGCTTTAAGATGCCGAGTGGGTTCTTCAAAATTCTGATCAATTTTCTGTTCGGCCTGTTCTAGCTTTATCGTCTTCTCCGAAACAAGTCGCTTTAATATTTTTTTATCCGATTGACTTTCCATTGAAAGACGCTTGAGGATCGCAGTTGATTCCTTATTTGCTTTCAGGACCAAACGCGTCTGGTGTCGGACTTCCCTGTTAATTCGGTTTTGACTGCGCAGATCTAATATCTTCTGTTCATACTTTTTATCTAAAACTATGAAGCTTTCCTCAGCTTCCAGTCGGTCAAAACGATTTTCTTGATGATCGATTGCTTCAGAAAGATCAATCAGCCTTTGCTCCCCACTTTTCAGTAGATCATGCATTTGATCAACGTCAAACAGCGGTGGCACAAATCCAGGTAAATACCATTTTTGATCCAACATGCCTGAAAAACTCGACAAAAAACCAATGCTTCCAGACTGGCTTTTGACAACCAGGACACCAAACATCTTACCTCCACCGCTTTGATTCAGTATTTCACTTAACGCTGAATCTGATACGATCGATTGTTGCAGCAACCTGGCCGCTTCGCAGGCAAGCGCTAGTGGTTTGTTAGCCAGAGGATCTGGAAAAATATTCGGTATTTCGCAGGCATCCGGTGCCTGCTGGAAAAGCTTGAAGTACTCCATATTCATTCAGCTAAAATAATTAAGATGAGGGCTCACTAGTTTAACACTGACGATAAGCATCAGCAGGCAACACTGCGTAATTGAGATAAAGTTGATACAGTTCAACGATCAATTACTTCCACCAGCTATGATCGAGGCATGAGTGGGAAATTCCCTAGAGAAAATATCGAACCATTACCCTTTATCGCGCCAGCCCGGAAGTTAAGTACCGGGGCTCCGTTAAAATGGTTAAAACACGGCCTTACCGAGATGAAGCAGGCTCCGAAAGTTTCATTAGGGTATGGTCCCTTGCCTTTATGCTGATCAGCATCGTGATTGCATTGGCAACCTGGCATGCTTATCGTGACGCAATCGATGTTAGCCAGTGGCCTGAAAATAATTAGACCTTTATAATCCTGCGCAGGACAATCTCGTCCTGATATCTAGCAGACGCCCGATCATTGAACGCAAATCGCCTCCCCATCGAAGATTCTCTGGACGAATTACGGCAGTTACTAATAATCCATCACGAAGTCGTACTAGAGGCCCCGCCCGGAGCTGGCAAAACCACCCTCATCCCTCTTGCCCTGAAAAATGAATGCTGGCTAGCGAGTAAAAAGATTCTGATGCTCGAACCGCGAAGGATTGCAGCACGTTCAGCAGCCCATCGCATGGCAAGTTTGCTTGGCGAGTCACCCGGAGATACGGTGGGATACCGGATGCGACTCGAGAGTCGAATCGGCCCACACACTCGAATCGAAGTTATCACTGAAGGCATTCTCATTCGCATGCTTCAAGATGACCCGTCACTCGAAGATACTGCTCTGGTTATATTCGATGAATTTCACGAACGAAGCCTGGACAATGATCTCGCACTAGCCCTCTGTCTGAAGGGTCGGACATTATTTAGAGATAATGACAATCCGCTCAAAATCCTCGTTATGTCAGCCACACTCGACAGCCAAGGTGTTTCTCAACTTCTGGATGATGCCCCTTTGATTCAGAGTAAAGGACGATCTTTTCCAGTCGATGTTATTTATGGTTCGCCGAGAAAGGCAGATGAAAACCTGATCACACGAATGTCTACTACCATACAACATGCGTTACTGGACAATCCAGACAGCAGCCTGCTGGCTTTTCTACCGGGACAGGGCGAAATTCGGCGCCTGGAACAGGCACTATCAGACTGGATAATCACTCGCAAAATAGAACAAATCCATTTACATCCGCTGTATGGGGATATGTCAATCGAAGCCCAGCAGGCCGCAATTGCTCCCTTAACGGGAAAAAAAGCGGGTGATCAGAAAGTGGTGCTTGCAACCAATATTGCAGAAACCAGCTTAACCATCGAAGGCATTGATCTGGTAGTCGACAGCGGCCTGGCTCGCGAGTCACACTTCAATCCGGTGACCGGCATGAGTGGCCTGAGAACTACACGAATATCAAAAGACTCAAGCACCCAGAGGATGGGACGTGCCGGTCGACTTAAACCGGGTCTTTGTTATCGCCTCTGGTCCGAAACACAGCAACAGCAATTGCAGCCACAGCGCAGTCCTGAAATATTATCGAGTGACCTGGCTCCACTGGCCCTTCAACTACTGAACTGGGGTGTAAAAAGCCCCGACGAGATGCTCTGGCTGGATAAACCACCGACGGGACACTGGAACCAGGCTCTCGATTTGCTTAAAGCGCTCGGCGCGGTAAAAATTGATTCTGAAATTCCGAACTTAACGCAGCAAGGACAACATATGGCAAACCTGCCGATCCATCCCCGACTCGCCCATAGCCTGGTACGGGGGGCTGAAATCGGTCAACAAAAAACTGCCTGCCTGCTCGCTGGCCTGCTAACCGAGCGTGATCCCTTCAATCGCAACCAGTCAGACATTAATGATCGCCTGGATATATTGCTAAAAATTCAACCTTGCCCTAACCAACAACGCGGTTGGATGCATCGCTGCCTGCAACTTTCACATCAGTTTGAGCAACAACTTTCACGTTGTAAGATTGAAAGGAAGTTAGCTCCACGACTCGATCCAGAACAACTTCCAGGGTATTTACTGGCCTCGGCTTACCCCGATCGAATTGCTCGTAAACGTCAATCGGGGGGATATCAACTGGCTAACGGTCGAAGTGCCAAACTGGACGAGTCACAACCTCTTTGCAAAAATAACTGGCTGGCAATTGCCGAAATCAGTTCTGTTACGGGAGGACGCGGTGATCTGATTCGTTCGGCTGTGGTGCTGGATGAAACACTGTTTTCCAATCATCTCGAGGATCAAATATCCTCAGAAACCATTCTCGAATGGGAGTATAAAAGTGGACGTTTTCGGGCAGAAGTCCAACATAAGGTCGGCGCTCTTATCTTGCGTCGCGCTCGACTTGATCCCATTCCCATTGAAATCCGTCAAACTGCAATAATAGAAAGAATTCGCAAGGATGGTCTGTCCCTATTAACCTGGGGCGAAGAGGCTGAACAACTGCTGTCGCGGATCCGACTTATTAGCAAAACACTATCGATTGCTAAATGGCCCAATTTGGAGAACGATAATTTATTGCAAAGCCTTGAAAGCTGGCTAAGTCCATACCTCGATAAAGTGACTTCATTGAACGATCTAAAGAAATTAGATTTAGCAGACATTCTCAAATCACAACTTACCTGGGATCAACAACAATTACTCAATACGCTGACACCATTACGATATTCCGTCCCATCTGGGTCGACTATCAAAATTGATTATCAACAGACCCAACCCGTGCTTGCCGTCAAATTACAGGAAATGTTTGGTTGTATCGAAAACCCAGCGATCGTCAACGGCAAAGTAGTCTTGCAGATTCATTTACTATCACC
>JBLIOG010000318.1:0-4639 GCA_047639625.1 Gammaproteobacteria bacterium | reverse complement strand
ACATAACCTATTGATATTATTAGATATTAATTTTGAAAAATGGTCAAAATAGATCGAAATAGTCGAATTTAGCCACTATTTTTGGGTAAAACCCGAAAGATGGGTTAAGGCTGATGCAGAAATGCGATGTCGTTGTTAACGATCGCCTGGTCTCAAATCCGATTCTGGATCTAGTAAAACGTGATGCTGAAATAATGTACGCCGGCAAAGCTAGTGCGAATCATAGTTTAACCCAGGAAAGCATTAATGAATTACTGGTTCGATTGGCAAAAGAAGGCAAAAGTATTCTCAGATTAAAAGGCGGAGATCCATTTATTTTTGGGCGAGGTGGGGAAACGGTTGTAGATATGTTTAAATTCCCCGGTGGGCACCGATTTCACTTCAGCGATCCCACCGGAAACGAATTTGCAGTCTGGTCTGATAAATAACCAGAGATTTAAAATTCTAATATAAATCGTTTAATAATGAAGCTCTAACAGGGTCAACAATATCGAGTTCATAGGTGTATACAGGGTGTTGTACGCCCATTTTCCAGCCTGTCCCGTTTCGAAGTGCTTCTACCATCTTATCGGTAACTTCGAATCGCATAAAATGCACGGCTGAAGTTTTAGTCGCAGTAGATCGCTCCAGGTCTTCGTCCGCTATTGACCAGATTCGATCGAAACCATCGACCTGCATCCAGACCAGATCTTCTATTCCAACCATTTTTTCAAGCTGCGCCGCACGAATGATCGCATCGCCGTATTCAATCATATAGGTCGCTTTGAAATTTCTACCCGTTGGTATCATCGGGTTATAGGCCTCCAATTCTTCATTAATTCCATCGGCTTCAAACACTTTTTCAATTCGTAACATTTCCTGAATCTGATAAAGCAGTGTTAATCGATCTTCAAAATACAGGGTTGAGTTTGGTCCTAATGCAACCTTACGGTTTTTTTTGTGATTGAGAACATTTTGGCGAAACTCCGGACGTTGCTCAGCGTATTGTTCCAGACTCATTAAGTCAGAACGGATAATTGTTCGAGAGGGGGTCATAATTTAGATTCCGTAAGCCTGCTTTAACAGGGTAATTGGGTGAACTGTCTGGCTGCCATCGGCCAGACCTTCAGAAATATGGTGCCCAGCCATGGGGCAATCACTCGTGTACACATCGGGTTCGAATTGTTTAATCCGGTTAACAACGGGTTTTACAATTTTCATCGACGTGGCGTGAAATTCTTTTTTAATCGCGTAGGTACCATCGTGACCAGAACAGCGTTCGATTGCATTAATTTCAGTATCGGGAATGAGAGATAATATATCTCGTGTTTTTAATCCGATTTTCTGGACACGCTGATGGCAGGCAACATGATAACTGACTTTACCCAGTGAATTTTTAAATTCAGTATCGAGTAATTTTGCCTTATGGCGAAGCATCAGATATTCAAACGGATCAAAAAAAGCGTCCCGCACTAAGGCGACGTTTTCATCTTCGGGAAACATCAACGGTAATTCCTGTTTGAACTGCAGCGTGCAGGATGGGACCGGAGATATGATATCCCAACCGTCTTTTACCAATTCGGCAAGAATAGGGATGTTGTGATCTTTTAGTTTACTGACTGATGCCAGATCACCCAGTTCCAGTTTGGGCATTCCACAGCAGCGGCTATTCTGGACAATCATGGTTGGAATATTATTGTGCTCGAAGACCTTTATTAAATCTTCACCAATATGCGGTTCGTTATATTCGCCATAACAGGTGGCAAAAATCGCAATTTTCCCACTTGTTTTATCAGTAGGCGTTAGGTGATTTGTATGGGTAACTTTAGCGCGAGTTCGTTTGGTTAAGGTCGAACTGTGATATTTTGGTAGCCGAGCTTCGGCATCTATATCCAGAGCGGTTTCTAGCAGTGCTCGGGTATGCTCATTATTATTTACAGCATTAACGACATTAGCAACGATTGGGATACTTGCAAATTGACCTACCATATCAGTAGAGCTGACAATCTTATCGCGTAATTTATTACGACCTTGTTTGAATCCCAATGCTTTGGCTCGAAGCATTAAATGTGGAAAATCAACATTCCATTCGTGCGGGGGGACGTATGGGCATTTTGTCAGATAACATAAATCACAGAGATAACAGTGATCAACAACGTTCCAGTAATCTTTACGATCTACGCCATCAACTTCCAGCGTAGAAGATTCGTCAACCAGATCAAACAAGGTTGGAAAGGAGTTACATAAATTGACGCAACGTCGACAACCATGACAAATATCAAAAACACGTTCTAATTCGTCGAATATGGCAGTTTCGTCGTAAAACCCAGGATCATTTTGACCCAAAGGATGGCGTGTTGGGGCCTCAAGACTGCCCTCACGAGATGCAGTAGACATATCGATTTCCAAAGAAAGTTAAACCGGTCCAGAAAGAGTATTCCGAACCGGAAGGAAGCTAATTACTAATTAGGCGTCCAGGGTATCCAGAGCTTTCTGGAAACGATTAGCGTGTGAACGCTCAGCTTTTGCAAGTGTTTCAAACCAGTCAGCGATTTCGTCAAAACTCTCGTCGCGAGCAGTTTTGGCCATTCCTGGGTACATATCGGTGTATTCGTGAGTTTCACCAGCAATGGCTGCTTTCAAATTATCCGATGTTTTCCCAATGGGCAGACCTGTTGCAGGATCACCAGTTTCTTCGAGATATTCGAGATGTCCATGAGCATGCCCTGTTTCGCCTTCTGCAGTTGAACGGAAGACAGCAGAAACATCGTTAAAACCTTCGACGTCAGCTTTTGCAGCGAAATATAAATAACGACGATTTGCCTGTGATTCGCCAGCAAATGCGTCTTTCAAATTTTGTTCGGTTTGAGATCCCTTTAAGGACATGATGTCTCCAAATTAAGTAAGGTTTGTGTTTGTTTGAGATGAATTCTCGATATCAATCTTACCAATTGAATCGGATTAATGAAGTTAATTTTATTTATAGTTTCAATATCTATTGGCTATAACAAGGATTTTGAAAGATTATGAGCAAAGCAAAAAAAACTGCGCATTGCGCAGTTTAAAATTTCGCGGGATGAACCGCTTATTATTGAACCTTAACTATAATGTTTTAGCTTATGCTCAGTCGGGTCTTCGAGATACGCATCACGATTTATTTCGGTCTCAAAATATATAACGATACTGTCTTCACCCTGGCCTTCGATTACATATGGCATATCAACCAATTGTTGCAAAGAATTTCCAGTAATCGGGTCTGTTGTTTCGATTCTATATGTCATAATATCCCCGCATAGTTTTATGTTTATACCTTTGGATCCTAATATATAGACCTATTTCAGGTATTTTCCTAGGGGTTTTACATAAAAATTCAATCGAAGTTTTTTATAAGCTTTGTAATCAAAAGTTTACGTTCCTATAATTACTATGTACTTTAAGTAATTACTATATATTATTGTTTTAAAAGGTTTTTTATAATTATGTCCAAATTTAATGTTTATGCCGTCGGCAACGCGTTAGTCGATATTGAATATCACACCAATGATCATCAATTGGCTGAGCTAGGGATAGATAAGGGTGTCATGACGCTGATTGATGATAACCGTCAAAATCATCTTATTAATCACCTTGGTGATACTCACGAGTCGATGGCTTGTGGTGGGTCTGCTGCTAATACAATCATCGCTTTGGCATCTTTTGGTGCAAATGTTCATTACGATTGTCGTGTTTCGTCCGACATGGTGGGTCAGTTTTTCGCAAAAAATTTAAAACAATCTGGTGTTGAATCAAACTTAAACCTGGATCAGACAACACCTGGAGCAACCGGCAAATGCCTGGTTTTTGTGACACCTGATGCTGACCGAACTATGAATACTTTTCTGGGTGTGAGCGCTGAATTAAGTCCCGAGAATTTAAAAGAAGAAGCCATCAAAAATTCAGACATGGTCTATCTTGAAGGCTATCTGGTATCAGCTGATTGTACGAAAGCCACAGCAATTAAAGCACGCGATATTGCAAACAGATATAACATTAACACAGCTTTGACTCTTTCAGATCCGAACATGGTTACTTTTTTCAGAGATGGTATGTTGGAAATGATTGGTGACGGGGTAGATTTACTGTTCGCGAATGAAGAAGAAGCCTGTGGAATGGCACAAACAGAGTCTCTTGAAGAGGCCATCCCAACCATCAAAACATATTGTAAACGCTTCGCAATCACCCGTGGTAAAGAGGGAGCCTTATTGTTTGATGGTTCTGAAATGATTGAAATCGCGGCGCATCCCGTCACTGCAATTGATACGCTTGGCGCAGGTGATTTATTTGCAGGTGCATTTTTATATGGACTATCTGATGGCCTGACTTTCAGACAATCCGGTGAGTTGGCCTCACTGGCTTCATCAGTCATAGTCACTCAATACGGCCCTCGTTTACCAGCTGAAAAATTACTGCAGTTATTACAACAATTTAAGGCTGGTGTTTGACCTTTCGATAGTTAAAAATAGCCGCCCTATTGATCAGTCTCGATCAGTAGGACGGCCCTAAGAACAGGAAACACAATGCGCGATACCAAAGATCTACGTATTAAAGACGTTAAGGAAATTTTAACGCCAGAAGCGTTAATGGCTGATTTGCCAATGACGGATCAGGCGGCTGAAACCGT
>JBLIOG010000317.1:0-4648 GCA_047639625.1 Gammaproteobacteria bacterium | reverse complement strand
GCAATCCGGACGACGTTATTATTTATTGCCGGTCAGGACGGCGAGCCCAAACAACACTAACCAATTTGAGTTTTCAAGGACTCGATCATATTACCTGTGTGAGTCACAGCGGTATGCCGGACTGGATAAAGTCCGGCTATCCTGTCGAAAATTAAGGTTAGAATTATTCTCTATAATCTAGCTAACCTTCGATATGACTGTATAAGCGTGGACATAATCCATGCCATGGCCTTCGGGATTTTCGGCGACTAAGTCCTGGTAAGTTTGATAATAATCTTCGATCACCTCACGTCGTTCCTGCTCAGGCCGATCAGTCGACAATCCATTAAAAAATATACTCTCATTCCAGCTTCTGATAGTAGGAATGTATTCTTTAGCAAACTTTTGAGCATCGCCATGATCCTCGTGCGAACGCGCGAATGGGCATTCAACTACACGGGTTTCGATTGAGTCCAGTCGAAGACCTGCCTGATATACAGGGTTGTCTTTATCAGTCAGGGGCGCGCTAAATTCTTCGACGGAATTATAATATTGGGGTAGGGTCATTCGTTTATATTCGTCGTCGCTAATTCGGCCTTCTTTGACAAACTTTAACCAGTTGTTATTGAAAGTATCAAACATGTTGATACCGCCGGTATTTCCCAGATAACGGCCTTGCTCATCCCGTCCGAAATTAATCAAAATGAGCTTGCCACCGGGTTTTAATTCACGTGCTCGATGCAATAAAATTTGTTGCCAGTCACTTTTCGCCTGGTTTTTAAATTGCTCGAGTTCTGAACCTGATGCTCCAACAGCTTGAACGTGATCCGAAATATCACAGGGCTTTTGACTGAGCCAGTGCATTGCAGTGGCTGAGAAACCTATATCAAGTGATCCTTCAGAAACAATCTGTCGGTAAAATGAAGTGCCTGAAACTACTGGAAAGATGTTGCCTCTTCCATCGAGATAGGTTTCGAATGGACCGAGTCCATAAATATTCATGATCAACGCATTAAAGTCATTTCTTGGCTGATCGGTATAAACAACATTGAATGCACATTCTGGATTGATGGTATGTACCTGATCAATGGCTGCGGATACCATGGTTAAAGACGTTCCTGCATCCGCACAACCCATATCAGACATTGTAAAGCTGGCTGACAGTTTATCAGGCCCCAGCGCTGCAATAGCACCGGTAACAAGAGGTGTTGCGGCATCAATAACGTCTTTGGCACCAATTGTTGCTAGTGAGTACAATCCACCACCGCTCATGGTAATGCCCTCGGACTGCGCTTGCTTAACTTTATTCATAATTTAATTCCCCAGATGTAATTTTGTCAGGCAGGTTTGTACGAGTTCTGCCATTTTTGCAGCGCCACCGCCCTTGCCAAGATTGTTACGAACTAATTCGAGATCATCAATCATTTTTTTGCGATATTCTATGTTATTTAGCATTTTGAAAACTTCAAGGCTAATGTTTTCTGCATCCGCATAGTCTTGCAGCAATTCTTTCACTATGGGTTTTCCAGCAACGATATTGGCCAGACCTATATTAGGAATGCGAATCAACCTGCTCATTATCTGATAGCTGAGTTTCGACATTTTGTAGATGATACACAAAGGTGTTTTCAACAGCCCAATTTCTAATGTGACCGTCCCGGAGCAGGAAACAATACAATCGCAGGCTGGAATTAAATTATAAAGGTCTGATTGACTTAGAATTATTGAAGCCTCGGATTGACTACATTGCTTTAGAATGGCGTCAAAATCTTGCCCATCAGCAACCGGTATTATGAAGCGGGTTGATGAATCCTGTTGATTGATTTTCTTTGCGGTCTCAATAAGCACGGGTAACAGCCGGCTAATTTCACTGTGGCGGCTCCCAGGGAAAAGACCTATTAATTTTTGATTACTTTCTATGCCTAGTGATTGGCGGGTTTGATCCGGATTTGCCGAAGACTTAACCTTGTCAACCAGTGGATGTCCTACAAAGGTAACCGGGATATTGGCCTTATTATAATATTCTGTTTCAAATCGAAAAATGACCGCCATGTGATCAATGAGCTTACCGATTTTATGGATTCTTTTAGGACGCCAGGCCCAAACCTGTGGGCTGATATAAAATAAGACTTTAATCCCAAGGGATTTGGCGTGTCGTGCCATTTTTAAATTGAACTCTGGATAGTCAACTAAAATCAACAAATCTGGTTGACCTGCCTCGAGTCGAGATTTCACCAGGTTCATCGCATGTTTTATTTCACCCCAATGGCGAAGAACTTCTACCAGGCCCACTACTGCGATCTGAGACGAATCATAAAACAGATCAACGCCTGCTTCTTTCATTAATCGGCTACCCATACCGCTAATCTGTATTTCAGGATCACGCCTTTTTAAAACCTCAACGAATTCAGCAGCGTGAGCATCTCCTGATGCTTCGCCAGCCAGAATCATGATTTTTTGTTGAGTCATAGTGCTGATTTAACCGCCTCACAAACCTGTTCAATTTGTTGGTCATTCATTTCCGGGAATATAGGTAATGACAGGCAACGTGAGGCCGTAGATTCTGTAACTGGCAAGGAAACCGGTTTAGATTCTGCAAAAGCTTTTTGCTGATGAAGCGGAACTGGATAATAGACTGCGCAGGCAATCTCCCGGGCAAGTATTGACGATTTCATCTGGTCTCGTTGATCGGTGAGCAAAGTATATTGATGAAACACATGATCACGATCATCTGGGATATAAGGTGTCTGCAGATTGCAGTCTGATAAAAGAGCGTTATATGTTTTTGCAACTCTTAAACGGTTTTGGTTGTACGCTGTTATTTTTTTCAGTTTGATTCGAAGGATAACGGCCTGCAGCTCATCGAGCCGACTGTTGTAACCAATGACATCGTGATAGTACTGCTTACTGCTGCCATGATTACGATACAAATTAATCTGCTCAGCAATTCTATCGTCATTGGTGGTAATCATTCCACCGTCACCATAGCAGCCCAGGTTTTTACTCGGGAAGAAACTAAACGCACCGGCCAGGCCGATTCCACCTGTCATCTCGCCCTGATATCGGCTTCCAAAAGATTGGGCGCAATCTTCAATAACCATTAGATGGTGTCGGCTAGCTATATCTTGAATTTCCTTCATGTCAGCCGCCATGCCAAATAAATGGACCGGTAAAATTGCGCTGGTACGATCAGTAATAGCCTGTTCGACGGCTTTCGGGTCTAAATTAAGGGTAATAGGGTCGATATCGACAAATACCGGGGTCGCATCAAGATAACGAATGGCTTCGGCGGTTGCTATAAACGTAAACGCAGTCGTGATGACTTCGTCGCCGGCTTTAATACCCGCGGCCCGTAATGCGAGATGCAACGCATCGGTGCCTGAAGCACAACTAATGGCATGTTTAATACCGAGGTATGCTGATGATTCCTGTTCAAAGGCTTTTACGTTAGGTCCGAGAATGAAACGAGTTTCTGACAGTGCCTGAAGCATTGCAGGCTCGATCTCTGACTTTAGAGTTTCGTACTGACCTTTGAGGTCAACCATAGGTATATTCATAAAAAAGATTTCTACTTTTGAGGCGTAATTAAATCGATTATTTTGATAGCAGTTTCGAGTGCTCGAAGGCCATCCTGACCGGTTACAAGGGGAGGGCGTTCAGATTTAATCGAGTCGATAAAGTCTAGAACTTCGAGATTGAGTGCATCATTGTCTTCGAAATCCAGTCCGCGGTGTTCAATATCTTTAAACCCAGATTCGTTCAATGTGTCGCCCTTACTATTTATGGCGAGGTGTCGGTTTTGTAAATCAGCGGCGAGGTAGCAATCCTTCTGGAATAAACGAAGTTTTCGCTCGCGCTTCTGACTAATCCGACTGGCGGTAACATTGGCGACGCAGTTGTTTTCAAACTCCAATCTTGCATTGGCAATGTCGATGGTGTCCGAAAGAACTGATATTCCGCTTGCCGAAACCCCTCTTATGGGGCTATTTACAAGGTCGAGTATCAAATCGATATCGTGAATCATTAAATCGAGAATAACGCTGACATCGGTAGCACGAAGGGTAAATGGCGCAAGTCGGGTAGATTCGATAAACTGCGGGTTATCAAGATGCTCATTCAAACCTACCATTACACTGTTAAATCGCTCGATATGTCCGACCTGTAAAACCAGGTTTTTTGAATTCGCGATCTCGATTAACTCTCGCGCTTCTTCTACAGTTTCAGTGATGGGTTTTTCAATTAAACAGTGAATTCCTGCTTCCAGTAATTCGTGACCGATTTTATAATGCAGACTTGTTGGTACGACCAGACTGACGGCATCAACGTGATCGATGATCTCGTGATAGTCTGAGAATGCAGTGCAGTGCAGCTTTTCAGCCATAGCCTGAGCGGCTTCCAGATTGCTATCAACAATGGCAATAAGTTCGCAGTCTTTTGAGGCCGCATACTTTTCGGCATGCCATTTACCGAGATGACCGACACCGATAACCGCAACTTTGAGAGATTCTGACATTTGATTGACAAGACTAGAAACAGGCGGCGCATTATATATGTATGAAAGTTCAAATGCGACGCTCGTTGCGGGCGTTGATGAAGCGGGCCGCGGGCCTTTAGCGGGTTCGGTCATTGCTGCTGCAGTCATACTTGACCCGATGTCTCCTATTACTGG
>JBLIOG010000316.1:0-4657 GCA_047639625.1 Gammaproteobacteria bacterium | reverse complement strand
GGTCAGAGTTTGATCGTATGGGCGATCGATGAAGGTCGTCGCGCAGCACGCGAGGTTGATCGTTACTTGATGGGTAAAAGCTACTTACCATAAGGGCACCTCTAAAAATGCCCTTTTTCCGCGAGACCCGAAGCAGCTTCGCTGGGGCCAGCCTTTATTGCGTCGTCTAAAAGCGCCTATTGTTGGTGCTATACCTTCGGAGCGCCGCACCCTTGCAGTCGTCCGCGCGGTTCTTCCGGGATACCAGATCGCTTGCACTTATTGCCATGGATTGCATGTACGCTGTTTTCGCTTAATGCGCCTAACGTGGGAGCAGGAGCAAAAAACAGTCACGAAAAAAACACTATTTTAGAGATGCCCTTCACTAGCTGGCGGGTTCTCCTGGCAGGCGCTTAAACCTTGATCATCCAGTCCAGCAGAGATCGGTTCCAGAGCGATTCAACCAGACTCTGGCAAAAAATTTCATATTTGATAAGCAAGGGATGTAAAATCGAGGGCCAACGATTTATGTCGCGCACAAACTCGCCAGTTTTATTCTGTGGCTCGAACTTTTCGAGAACCTTTGTAGCAGCCATAGACTCCAGATATTCGTCGGGCACACAATCCATTTCTCGATAGGCTGTTGTCAAATAATCCAGATATTCCTGCGTGGGTTTCAGATTTTCAGAAGGTGAGACCGCCCGATAAAAGTAAAACCTGGATCCCTCGTGCTGTTGAAAAATTTTATCATGTACCTTTAAAAAAGGGGCACCTTCAAAATAATCCATCCGCTTTGCATCACTTTCCCTGATCAAATACATTTTCCCGTAAACCTTATCACCCACTGAGGCATCAGCAGATGCATAACCGTGATCCTTATAAAAACCACTCTGACTAAAATTTAATACGGCATCTTCGAGCACATAATCGAAGGTTTCATAAAACTCAATACGCCTCAGATTAAGTATTTCAGGACTAAGATTTGCACCGAAAGCAAAATAGTAGATTCGTTGATCATTACGAGGCTTGATAACTCGCAAAAAATTAGCCCATTCGAACCCTAGTTTCCAGAAAATAATACGTAACAAAGCTAGTTGCCTTTTTTCTCAGTTAATCGGTCTTAATAATCAACGCCCAGTAATACCGAACTCGATACGTTAACATACCTAACATTAGTGTGAATTTTGATAAATAAGGTCGCAAGCCACCCGAAACCAAAGCTACATTTCTGCATATAAATGTCATATATAGCTACAGATTGACTATAAAGTAAAGTGACCAGCAAGAATGCTAAGCAAGATACAATTAATTATCACCCATGGTCACCATGTGCAATGGTTTCGTACCCTTAATACTACCTCATTTTATAGTAAGTCTCTCGACAGGGTACGCCTCACTTTTGGCGCTTCAAAAGTGAGGCGTACCCCATAAAGAGAGTCACTATGGAATACAGTCACCATTTTGGTACGGAAAAATGTTTAGCTAGCAGGCAATACAACTCATTTGAATTCAATACTTTGATATATAATTCCAGCTTGTTCTCATTCGTTGATTACCTATAGTAATATCTTCTAATGAACCATTGACGTCGATTCTCTGTTGAGGTTCAGCAGTTCACTGCCAGACTCATCATAAGAGCAATCTACAAAAAACCACTAGAGCAAAGGTTATCAAAAAAATAAAACTACCATTGGCGGACTTAGCTGTCGGAATGTATATCGAACTGGAGTTAAGCTGGGCTGACCATCCTTTTACATTTTCAAGGTTCAAAATTAAAAATCTCAAAGTATTGGGAACAGTTCAGAGCCTGGGGCTTAGCGCCGTCACCGTTATTCCGTCGAAAAGCGATGTCGAAGCAACAGCAGTTGAAAATACATCAATTGAGCCTACCTGCCAACTTCGAAAACTGGAAGACGAAGAACTCAAAGTACTTTGGCTGAAAAAGAAAGAGCAGCAGGATATTGCTCGTGCCAAACGTGACAAACGTAAGGAAGTCACTCGACAGTATCAAAAACGGACTAAAAAAATTCGCCAGATGACAAACGATATGAAATCTCGTCCGGCCAATGTCATTCATAATATCGATGAAATCGTCGATGAAATGACGGCCATATTTGAATCGGATGATGAAATCATCACCAATCTGGTTTGCCTCAATAGCGGTCATAACGATGAGTACCATCATATTACCAACGTAGCCATGTTAAGCCTGATGCTGGGTAACGCGATGGGTCTATCAAGGGAACAATTAACAGTGCTGGGAACCGGAGCCTTGCTTCACGATGTTGGCAAAATTGAAATTCCTGGAGGAATCAATCTTAAGAAAACAGCCCTGAATCCGGCTGAACAAAAAATAGTCCAGCGCCATGCCCGCAGAGGGAGGAAACTGATTGAGCGTATTAAAGAAATGGACACTGAGATTCTCGATATTATCGAGAAGCATCATGAATTCCTTGATGGTAGCGGTTATCCAGATGGGCTAAAAGACGAACAGATTTCGCAACTTGTGCGAATCGTTGCAATAACCAATCAATACGACAATCTTTGTAACCCGATTGATATCAATACGGCCAAAACCCCCAAGAATGCCCTGGCAACAATATATGGCCTATACAAAAATAGACTCGATGAAGGTTTGGTAAAAAAACTGATCACTTTATTGGGTATATACCCACCGGGAACGGTAGTTTTGCTAAATGACGAGAGCATCGCGTTAGTAATATCAACCGACGCTCAATCGTCTTTGCAACCGGTTGTTCTTGTCTATGATTCAGAAACACCAAAGGAAGAGGCGATTATTATCAGCATGATAGACCACCCTGACCTGAAAATCGAAAAAGCGCTAGCCCCTGCCGACTATCCAGAGAAAATCCACGCTTATCTTGCCATTAAGGAACGCATCGGATATTTAATGGAGAAAGCTGCATCAAATGAATAACTCGGCCGATTGAATGTGTGTGTTCAAAGTTTACTGAGGTTCATCGCGAGCTACTGCCTGGCTCTCGTAAAATTAAGATACATACTTTAATGGTTTCCCACGATATAAATCAGAAATTACTGGGTAAATATTTTCGATATTCACTTTTTACAAATTTCACATATACCGCCAGACCTAAACCATCTGACCCTTTCTTTTCAGACAACACTGCAGTATTAACGCCGATTACCCTTCCTTCTTTATCGACCAGGGGGCCGCCACTATTACCCGACAATATTTTTGCGTCAGTATAGATATGATCTCTGCCCGGTGTTGTAACAATACCTGTTGTGAGAGAATCGGAAATACCAAGCGGATTACCAATGGCAAATACCTCCGAACCTTGCCTTGGATAAGGTTTGCTCGTTAGTTTCAAAAATGGTGTTTTATAATTATCGAGCTTCAACAAAGCAAGATCATGGTCTTTGCTCAGCTTGATAAGTTTGGCCCGGTATTTTTTCCCATTCTTTAAAACAACCTTAAAGGATTTCGCGAAATTACTAATACTACTATCGAAGTCAAATTCCGATTTAGTACGTTTGTATTGTTTTTCCTGATCACGAAAATTGCCAGTATTATTGTCGTGACTTTCCCGATAATGGTCGTATTTTTCTATATAACGGTTATAACGTTTTATTTCGTCATCGGTCGCTCTTCCCGAGCCAAAGTAAGGCTTATTGTCATCTATCGCACTCTTCATGTCTTTTAAGGTATGTTCATCTTCTTCCAGCTCCTGCTTATATGTCCTAAGTTTCCGCTTTTGCTCTGAAAAGTTTACCTCTATTTCCTTCCAGCCACTTGAAGTTGAAGGACGAATAACATGGCGGTTTGTAATCAGAAAACCATCATTTGTTATAAAAAACCTGAACCCGTGCCCGATTTAGTGACTACTGTAACAACAGATATAGTGGCTTCGTCGATTTTAGAATTGGGTTGGAATCTGTCGAACAAAATTTTTTTAAATCCGCTTTTACAGACTCATTGCTGACAGCCGACGATTTCTTTTCTTTGCCTTTCTCTGAGATGATGGGATTACCCTTATCATCAACCAGAACATCGGTAAATTGCCAACGATCATTTTTATCCTTATATTTATATATTGCAGCCGAGGTCGATACCGTGTAACTACAAATACATACTGCTAGAATGATTAGCCGTACATTATTTAACATCAATGTTTTCTCCCTGATAGAATTTCGAGCATGTGAATCCCGATGGAAGCCAACATTATCATCGACTTCCAGCAGTTAACTCTATTCCAATGACCGTTACCGTAAAACATACACAATGACTTCTATTCACAATAACGAGTAGCTAGAGAAATTCGGCGGCATGATTGAAAATCATATTCAAATCATTTAGACCTCATTTATGGAGCATTATAACATCGGGTTTTGATGGCCCGGCAGCGCAGAAAGATAATATCAATTCAGGGCTAATTGATAGATTGCAAATATGCCGAGCTCGGAACAACAATGCCGAAAAAAACCTGAGTAAATTCTATGCCCCTTTTACTCCGAGCCAAACATTGGTAAATTTCAATCATACAACTCATACCGATTCTTTGCATATTCTTGTTGAACGAAGCCGCTCTGCGGCAAATAACCAAACCCTGATTCATAAACGATAATTCCTCTACACACTCTGTCCGGAGTGTGACTACTAGAGGAATCACCATGAACAAAGCACAACAAGCCCGAT
>JBLIOG010000315.1:0-4683 GCA_047639625.1 Gammaproteobacteria bacterium | reverse complement strand
GGAGTTCTGGCCTGGAGTAGAAGCGCAACTGGAGGACGACGTTAAAAGTAGTCTTGAGATAATGGCAAGTCCGAGTGCAGTGGTCGATTTAAGTTTTCCCGCCAACTATTATCCTGAGAAAATAACTAGCTTTAATCTGGATAAAAATTCGCTGATTGAAGCAAGGCTGGATGCGATAAAAGGACAGTATTTAATTTTTGATAGCGGTGTTATTAATATCCGAAAGTATTCTGGCTATCAGGTCGAGATCGATTTGATTTAAAGGTATCTCTAAAAATGCACTTTTCCGCGAGACCCCAAACAGCTTCGCTGGGACCAACTTTTACGGCGGTGGCTAATGTTGGTTCATCGTTACAGGGATGTAGCTAATGAGAACAATGCCGTGGTCCGACGTTTTGGAGCCATTGTCGAGGAGCAAATAACAGGCACGAAAAATCACTATTCTTAGAGGCAGCCTTAACTTTTAATTGCCTGACGCGTCCTTAGTGCAAATACTTCGAAGGTTTATTGCTGTGATAACGGACGATTATGTCGCGAACATATTGTGGATAATTTTCTGTTTCTATCTGATTGATGCCTCTTTCGAAAAAACCAGCAGCGGCATCAGGTAGATACATCAATAGTTCATCAAAAGCTCGCGTCATCATAGCGATATCCTGCGTGCGAGTGGCTATCATACTTCGATTGATCTGGAGTAAGCGCCAGGCACCAGGATGATTTTTATCGTCGGATGATTGCCGAGTCTCAGGGTCACAGGCATCGGAGATTTCGCCCATTAACTCAGCCAGGATCAACAGCGAAGATTTATCGTGAAAGATACTAGCCAGCTGGGCGAGCGCTTTAACAATGGGTTCGATATATCTGAGTTGACCTTGATAGCGTAATACCCAACGTGCGAAAACCAACGAAATTTGTTCAATTTCGATGCGTTTATCAGGTAGATCAAGCCGGTCCATTAAATCCATCAACTTCAATAAAATAATAAATCCTTCATGACCAATTTCGGTGGCTTCTGACGGTTTTATAAGGTAATTGTCCTGAGCCTGAATATTAATTGTTGCAACAGTGTCGAAGTAATGTTCGAGCTTACCCATCAGGTTGTCGAAAGCGCGCTGATAGCGTGGGTCGAGGTATTCTGATAGCTGGTCGGGCAATTTAGAGAAATAAGTTTTTGCATCCAGCATCGATGCCATAGTTGGCATTTTATTCATTGAGTGGCCTCTATTCAAAGCCCTCCGGAAAATTTATTCGTCCGCAAAGCCAGTGATTAATTACCCTGAGTATAGGAGCTGCTGAGCGACTGTAAGATATTTTTTACCAGGGACGGTCCCTGGAAAATTAAACCGCTGTAAAGTTGAATTAATTTGGCACCGAGGTCGAGCCGAAGTTTGGCTTCTTCCGCTGAATCTATGCCACCGACCGAAATAATGGGAATCTCGTCTTTTAGTCGCTCCCGAAATTGCGATAAGACCTGGCGTGACCTGTCGCAAAGTGCCGCACCGCTTAAACCACCAGCCTGGGCTGAATTTGGATGATGTTGAACCCGAGTACGATCCAAAGTGGTGTTAGTTGCGATTAAGGCGTCAATTCGATATTTATGCAGTAAATCCGAAATTTCAGAAATTGTCTCACTATCTAGATCTGGGGCCACTTTCAGGGCCATTGGGCGTTGAAACTGGTGTTCGTCTTCTAAGGATTTTCGAGTTTCGTCCAGTCCTTTAAGCAGATGGTCGAGTGCGTTTCCTCCCTGAAGTTTGCGCAAGCCCGGTGTATTCGGAGAAGATATGTTGATGCTGATATAGTCAGCATCGGAATAAACCTTCTGTAAACAGATTTGGTAGTCTAATAAGGCCTGTTCGACCGGAGTAGTGAGATTTTTACCAATATTTATTCCGAGGATGAAATTATGCTCGAAGTTTCGAACTTGATTGAGCAAATAATCCACACCTTTGTTGTTAAAGCCCATACGATTAATGATGCTTTGGTCACGAAACAATCGGAATAACCGAGGTTTCGGATTGCCGGCCTGGGCCAGAGGTGTGATGCTTCCGACTTCAATAGACCCAAAACCCAGTCGAGATAACCCGTTGAGATAATCCGCATTTTTATCAAGACCTGCCGCGAGGCCAACCTGATTGGGGAATTGAAGACCCATCACTTCGACGGGCTGGTCGATTTTCACCTGGGGAATCAACCGATGAAATTGTTCTACTAGATCGAGACTAACCTCGTGGGCCAGTTCAGCATCTACAGCAAACAGAACGGGCTTAACCAGCGAATACAGCATATTAATGTCAGATCAGTTCGATAAGGTCGGGATAATGATTAAGGTCGTCCAGTCTGTCAATATCACGAACTGAATCGAGGAGCTGGTAACTGAAGTTTAACTGTTTGGCATTGACCAATGTTTTATTGAGAACCTCTGAACCACCCCATGCAACGTCGGAAAATAACAATGGATCGATCTTGCTGCATCCGATCAGAGCAAAACCTCCATCAATCGCAGGAACAAAAACCAGATCATTATTACTGAGGGCGTCGATGGCCTGGGTCAAGTTCAGTTGACAGAGTTCAAGGCAATCTGTACCGATGAGTACGATTTGATTGTCAAATATTGAATTTTGAAGTCTATTGTCAATGGCGTGAAACATTCGGTCTCCAAGGTTTTCACCGGATTGTATCTGGCAATCAAACTCCGAAAAAATGTGATCTTCAGTCGCTTCACTTAACCAGACTTCATGGGGTAATGAAGTCTTTCGGACAAGGTCGAGGTTGTACTTGAGACAATGAATGTAGACAAGTGCAGCTTTGTCATTTCCAATATCTGCGGCGAGCCGTGATTTAACCCGACCGGGTACTGGAGGTCGGGCAAATATCTGAATGAGGCTCATGGCCTTTCCGGTTTTTGTTGTCGAGCACCATAATATATTTTATGGAGACGGTCAGGATTGCAGCCCATCCAGTAGGCTAATCGCAGTGACCACATGGTTATGATCGTTTTGAGGATTCCATTTTGTAGCCAACGTCGACTTGACGTCGTCACCTTGTCGGAAACTACAGTTGGAGGACAACATTGTCGGGCAAGCTTACTGATTGCGACATCTTCCATGAGTGAAATATTCGGAAATTCACCCACTTGTGAAAAAAACCAGGATTTAAAAAAGAGGGTTTGATCACCGGTAGCCACTGACGTTTTGGACGAGCGCCAGTTCATGAATGATTCGATCATCCGGAAAGGCCATTTTCCACTGTTGAGTTTGACCCGAAAAAACCCCCAGTTTCCTGCCGATAGTATGGATTGCTTCCAGTCTTTGGGTAGTTTGGTATCGACGTGAAGAAATAGCAATGTGCTGCCGCGGGCAATATTCGCACCGGTATTCATCTGAATAGATCGACCTGGTAGGCTAGAACAGAATCGGCCAGTGAGCCGCTGGGCTAAATCAGCGGTTCCATCCGTACTGCCCCCATCACAGATAATAATCTCTATATCGGTTAGATCGTCCGAGCTTAAATTGATTTGGTTTATGCAACCGACTAAGACACTGGCTTCGTTCAGTACCGGAATAATGATACTAATCGAAGGATCAGGACTGTCAGCCAATAGCACCACCGCAGCTGCTACCTTGTCCTGCGGTACAGCCGTAGCAGTGGTCAGCAACTTGAATCGGTATTTTTTGAAGATCAATGTTTTCAATTTCGCTGATATGAAGTTTACCGTCATTATTACGAGTAGCGATATTCATATTCAACATTTGATTAAAATCACAATCGTAAATATATCCTTGCCAATCTACGCTGATCTGATTCAAACACATTAAGCCGGCCATGTTTGCCGCGCTGAATGAATCTTTAAGAAGGTTCATATAGTTATTGAATTCGCCCTTGGAAATCAACGTGCTGCCGAAGCGAGCGATAGGCATATTGGTGATGGTAAATAGTTCATTGAAATAAACGCCAAACTGCTTACCAAGAACTTTCTTATAGTCCAGCTGAAGCTGTTCCTGAGGTGGTGGAAGATAAGGACCAGTTGGGTTGTATACCAGTGTGATAGTCAAAGGACTGTTGTCCTGTCCATAGCCGAGGCCATTCAACATTTTTAGCGCATCGATACTTTTCTGATAAACCCCTTTGCCACGCTGGCCGTCGACATTTTCTTCCAGATAACACGGCAGAGAGGCGACAATATGGACCTGATTATCAGCGAGAAACTGGGCCATATCTTCGTATCCAGGTTCATACAGTATTGTTAGATTACATCTATCGATAATTTTAACATCCAGTTCACGAGCTCTAACGACCAGCTCGCGAAACATCGGGTTCATTTCTGGCGCACCGCCGGTTAAGTCCAGAGTATGAATAGACGGTATTTCGAGAATTTTTACGAGAGCGTCAATATTCGAGGCAGTCATTAATTCTTTGCGGTTAGGACCGGCTGCAACATGACAATGCAGACAGGATTGATTGCAAAGATATCCAAGATTAACTTGAAGAATCTCCAGTTCCCGTCGCATCAACGGAGGGAAGTCGGTGTTTTTAAGAAGCGGCCAGGTATCTTTCATGTTTTATTCTGGTTAATGATCAACAGGGGATAGACTTGAAATATATCATATAGTTCGCAGTGTATGGGGGCAGGGATTGTCAGGTTATTGTTTACACATTTCCTTCCGTGCTCGTCAATCGGGT
>JBLIOG010000314.1:0-4698 GCA_047639625.1 Gammaproteobacteria bacterium | reverse complement strand
ATGGCCACTCAACTCGATCACAATTCAGTTGAGATTAGAGTTCCATCAAATGTGACAGCACGAATTCAGGAAGTACACTTACTGGTTATCCACATACTGTGTGAAATGCTCGACCACCAGCTATTAGGTCCTGCGGACCAACCACCAGGCCTGATTATTTAACGACTCGAAGCCCCGGCTTTTTATGACTACCTGAACCGCTAGTACCCGAGTTTACCAATTTGGGTTTAGGTTTAGGCTCAGATTTAGAAGGCAGTTCAGTTTCGAACATCATTCCCTCTCCATTTTCACGAGCATAAATGGCAAGAATTGACGCCATAGGGCAATAAACTTCTCGTGAAACGCCCCCAAATCTTGCTGAAAATGAAACAAAATCATTATTCATTTCCAGTTGTTGAATAGCTTGTGGTTTTAAATTCAAAACCACTTTGCCATCGTTGATACTACCCTCAGGAACCGATACGCCACTGATCATGGCATCGACCAGCAAATAAGGCGTTACTTCGTTATCAAGTAACCATTCGTAGAGACTACGTAAAAGATAGGGTTTGTTCGACGTCATCACCGATACAACCAAATCAGGCAACCATATCTCTTTCCTGCTCGGAAAGACTCGCCTGGAACGAAGGTCGCTCAAATACTCGCTTCATATAATCGGTAATCGGTGAGGCGGAAGACGGCAATTCAATTTCGTAGTGCGGTAAACGCCACAATATCGGAGCAATACTACAATCGAGCAAACTAAACTCCGCTGACAGGAAATAGGGCATGGCAGCAAAAACTTCCGCAGAATTTATTAAACTTTCAGTTAAGGCCTTCTTTGCCTGGGCACATTTCTTTTCAGTACCATGCTCAATATCTTCAAGCAGGCTAAACCAGTCACTTTCAATTCGAAATAAAGCCAGTCGACTTTTGGCTCGTGAAACGGGATCAACCGGCATTAATGGCGGATGGGGAAATCGCTCATCAAGGTACTCAATCAGTACACGGGCGTTATAAAGCACAAGATCACGATCTACCATTGTTGGAACGGTCGCATAAGGGTTTAAATCAATTAAATCCTCAGGCAAGTTATCCATATCAACATCATGAATTTCAACAGTGATGTCCTTTTCAGCAAGCACTATTCGGGCACGATGACACTGTGGATCAATTGGCGATGAGAAACAACTCATCACCGACCGGCGATTGGCCACTACAGACATATTTGAATCCTGATTAGGTTTAATGTATGTCTTTCCAAAATTCTCGCTTTAACATATACGCTAGAATCATGAAAATAAACAAAAAGAAAAGTACGCCTTTACCTACCGCATGTCGGGTCTCGCGGTATGGTTCAGACAAATAGTCCAGAAAAGCGACCAGGTCGTACACAGTTTGATCATACTCCGATTTTGACAAACTACCCGGTTGAATGATCTCAAATCCAACAATTTTTGTGTGTTCGTCGCCTTTCTCGTCAATTGAAGTACGAATCACGGGACGTTGATAGCCTTGCAGTTCGACCAGCACATGCGGCATACCAACTTTATCAAAAACACTATTGTTCATACCCAGGGGGCGAGTTTCATCAACGTAAAACCCGCGTAAATAATTATAAAGCCAATCCACACCCCTGGACCGCGCTATCAGGCTCAAATCTGGGGGTACGGTCCCAAAGGCAGCTTCAGCGTATTCATCGGTCATGGTGGCTTTCATTAACTCTCCCACCTTGGTTCGTTGACGATGACTATCAGTCGTGAAGATCAGGTTTTCGATAAGAACGTCTTCAGGTATTTCAAGATCCGCTGCGACTCGGTTAAAACGCGAATAAGCTGCCGAATGGCAACTTAAACAATAGTTCATGAACGTTTGGGCTCCGCGTTGCATTGAGGCCTTATCGCTCCAGTCAATATCGATTTTATCTTTGGGATAAGTTGCGCCACCACCGGCGGCGAACCCCATAATCGGTATTATCAACCCAGCAATTAAAATAAACATTCTCATTACTGAATCCTCTCTGGTACCGGTTTGGTATTTTCGTTTTTGCTAATCCACCAGATGCCGAAGAAATAGCCAAAATAACCAATACTGAAAAGACGTGCCAGGAATGTCCTGGTATCGCTTGTCGGAACCGCACCAAGATAACCGAGACCGACAAAGCAGACCACCAACATAATTAACAACCATTTAAAAGCCCCTGATCGATAGCGTATCGAATGCACTCTCCCACGATCGAGCCATGGCAACAGGAATAAAACGGCAATTGCACCAAACATGGCGAGCACACCTAATAATTTGTCGGGTACCGCACGTAAGATGGCATAGAACGGCGTGAAATACCAAACAGGTGCAATATGGTCAGGTGTTTTGAACGGATTCGCCGGTATAAAATTCGCATGTTCGAGAAAATAGCCGCCCATCTCCGGCATAAAAAATACGACCACGCTAAACAGTATGAGAAATCCGACGACTCCGACAATATCTTTAACCGTGTAATAAGGGTGGAAAGGGATTCCGTCGAGCGGTATTCCATCCTTATCTTTGTGCTTTTTAATTTCTACTCCTTCTGGATTGTTCGATCCCACTTCGTGTAAAGCAATGATGTGCATGACAACCAACATTAGTAAAACAAGGGGGACGGCAATAACATGGAGTGCGAAAAATCGATTTAAGGTAGCGTCTGAAATGACGAAATCACCACGAATCCAGATCGTCAATTCTTCACCAACAACAGGAATGGCACCAAATAGAGAAATAATAACCTGCGCGCCCCAGAACGACATCTGCCCCCAGGGTAATAAATACCCCATGAAGGCCTCAGCCATCAATGCAAGGAATATGAACATCCCAAACAGCCAGATCAATTCACGGGGCTTTTGATATGAGCCATACATCAATCCACGGAACATATGAAGATAAACGACGATAAAAAATGCAGAAGCACCGGTTGAATGCAAATAGCGAATTAACCATCCCCAGGGCACATCCCGCATAATGTGTTCGACAGAAATAAAAGCCAGTTCAGTGTCTGGCTTATAGTGCATGGTTAGAAATATCCCGGTAACGATTTGCAGGACCAGAACCAGTAAAGCTAAAGATCCAAAGAAATACCAGAAATTGAAATTCTTAGGCGCATAATATTTAGATAAATGTTCCTCGACCATTTTGGTCAGAGGAAAACGAGCATCAATCCAGCCAATCAGCCCTTTGTTTTCAGAATTATCGCCCATTACGCTACTCCGTCTTCGCCAATCAATATATGACCGTCATCGATAAAATAATAAGGCGGTACAGGAAGATTCGTAGGCGCAGGCACACCAGAATACACCCGACCCGCAAAATCGAACTTTGAACCGTGGCATGGGCAGAAAAAACCACCCTTATCGTCTGCAGTAATTTCAGGTCGATATTTTGGTGAGCAACCCAGGTGCGTGCAAACCCCTTCAATTACCAGAAACTCCTTCTTGCGCGAGCGATGAAGGTTTTTAGCGTATTCAGGCTGGATACTTTCATTCGATTCAACATCGCGAAGCTCATTGGCCACCATAGCCAGCGTTTCGAGCGCCTTTTCGGTACGACGAACAACCCAGACCGGCTTACCCCTCCATTTAACTATGATCTGTTGCCCCGGTTCCATTTTGCTTATATCAGCCTCTACAGGCGCACCCGCTGTTTTAGCTCGCTCGCTTGGTGCCCAGCTACTTAAGAATGGAACTGCAACCGTAAGCGCACCAGCGGCACCCACTACACTTGTTGCGGTCGTTAAAAAACGCCTGCGACTGCCATCTAGATTTTCAGAAGACATCAGAAACTATCCCCGATTTAAAGTATAAAATTCTGGAAATTTTAATGATTTCCAGACATAAAAAAACGGCGGACAGAATAGCTCAAATTGCTTGAAGCGTCGAGCCTATTCACAGCATAATCCCGATTCAAAACCGACCTTTTAAACAATAAGGTGATTCTAAACCAGTCATAGCAACCGTTAACAATTTTGTTTTTTTGCAATATCAAGTATAGAACAAATTAATAGTCTATTTTCGCGGCAAGTAATGATCTGTTTATTATAACTTTATGGTTCCATGAAAAATTATATTCAGGGCCATTGAGGAATACCGATTTCACTCATTATCAGACTGGGTTGGGGATATCAATAAATCTGTTCGGCAGCCCGAATTTCTGCTCAATTATAGACGCCAGAGCTTGAACGCCATACCGCTCCGTAGCATGGTGACCCGCCGCGATATAATGAATCCCCGATTCCCTGGCAAAATGAACCGTATTTTCTGATATTTCACCGCTAACAAATACATCGACGCCCTCATCGACAGCTGCTTCCAGATAATTTTGTGCGGCACCGGTGCACCATGCAATACGTTTTATAGCATGTGATCCTGCAGAAATAGCTAAAGGTGTATTTCCCAATTTCTTACCTATTAACGCGGTTAATTGGTGGAGCGTCAATTCTTCATCAGGGCGCCCCGACAGCACCAGAGGTTTACCCCCGACTTCAACAAAACCACCATCGACTGTCCAGCCCATTAACTTACCGAGATGAACGTTATTACCCACACATGAATGTACGTCGAGCGGCAAATGGTAGGCGATAAGATTTATATTATTCCGAATCAGAGCAGCAATTCGACGCCCTTTGTTGCCGACTAGTGGAGCGCCTTCTCCTTTCCAGAAATAACCATGATGAACCAGCAAAGTATC
>JBLIOG010000313.1:0-4725 GCA_047639625.1 Gammaproteobacteria bacterium | reverse complement strand
GCAATCTTTAAGGAAATGTTTCTACCCCGTTTCAATTCCTTAACCACTAATTAGGCAGTGAAACAATAACCTTGCCATGCGTATGGCCTTCTTCGATGTACTCAAGTGCCTCGGAAGTTTTGGATAGAGGATATGTCCGATCAATTACAGGTTTTATTTTTCCGGTCTCAACCAGTTCGCAGAGATATTCCAGATCGCTATGATTAGGCACCGATAGGTATCGACGTAAATTCTGACGAGTAAATGGCGATAGCAGTAACGGTTTGAAAAGCCGGCACAACATTTTAATTCCGGTTTCACCGGTGCCACTGTTTAGTATCAGCAAGCCCTTATCGGTTAGCGCATTTCGACATTCTTGTAGCGATCGATTTTCAACATTATCGAAAATAACATCATACTTTTGATCTGGCTGAGTGAAGTCCTGCTGGTTGTAATCTATTACCTGATCAGCGCCTAAGTCAACCATGAGAGATCGACTGTTGCTGCTGCAAATCGCGGTAACATGAGCCCCAAAAATTTTCGCAAGTTGAACCGCATAACAACCGACACCGCCGGCGGCACCGTTTACCAAAAGTCTGTCGCCCGGCTTGATTTCCGCTACATCTCTCATTGCATGCAATGCTGCTAAAGCGGAGGTTGGAATTGCTGCTGCCTGTTCGAAGGTAATTGAAGCAGGTTTGAGACTCAGCCTGGTTTCTGAGACGCGTGCAAATTCAGCACAAGCGCCATCACATTCTCCGAATACTTCATCGCCTTTCTTAAACCGAGTTACATCTTTCCCGACTGCTTCGACAGTTCCGGCAACGTCAAATCCCGGTACTCCAAATGTGGGTTTGAAAAGCCCCGTATGTAATCGCATGATAAAAGGTGATCCGCGAACAGCAAAGCAATCACCGATATGGAGTCCTGTGGCATGGACTCGAATCAGAGTTTCATGATCACCAATTCGAGGTATTTTGATATCTGCTAATTGAAGGTCAGATGGGGGGCCGTATTGATTGTTGATGATGGCTTTCATAGTCGATGCCTGACTGGAAATATTGCCTGAACAATCACCGTTATCAAAAGAGGGGATGAGGTTGGTCGGATTGTTCATGCTTTGAGTCAATGGCAATTTTATTAAATTTCCAACTTACAGTGTAAGTTGATGAGTGATAATGTTAACCTTACACTGTAAGTCTGTCAATCGAAATAAATTCCTTGTTATGGTCGTTAAGAAAAAACAGTCGGCTCATCGAACGCCTTTATCGCGTGACCGTATTTTGAAGGCGGCAATAAATCTTGCTGGCAAGGAGGGCATTGATTCAATTTCGATGAGAAAGATTGCTCAGACGCTTAAGGTTGAGGCGATGTCTTTATACAACCATGTTGGTAATAAAGAGGACTTACTGGATGGAATGGTTGATAGGGTCGCGAGTGGAATTGAGCTTCCGGATATAGGTGGAGACTGGAAAAAATCGTTTCGTAAACGCGCAAACTCAGCGCATGCGGTTTTGCTAAAACACCCCTGGGCTTCGATGTTGATATTGTCGCGAATCAATGTTGGCCCGGCAATGCTTGCTTATGTTAATGCTACTATCGGTTGTTTGCGGGAGGCTGGTTTTACTTATGCGATGGCTGATCATGCCTGGAATGCTGTCGATAATCATATTTACGGATTTACACTGCAGGTGCTGAATTTTCCGTTTGAACCCTCGGAATATGCGAATGCTGCAAAAGCGTTTTTGCCGATGATTCCCGAGCAGGAATTTCCCCACCTTCGTGGAATGGCAATAGAAGTCATTGAAGGTAGGCATCATGGTGTCCAGGATTTCGAATTTGGCCTGGAGTTAATTCTTGATGGGCTGGAACGATTGCTGGCCATACAGAAAAGGAGTTGAAACTATAGGAATGAGCGACAATTCGAAAATAGGTTAATCGGAGTCGATTCGGACTGTCTATTTAGATTTTTTTACCCAAAAATCAAGAACAGCCACCTATTGCGGACAAGAAGTTATTCCCATGTCAGTAACAGACGCAGAAGCCGTCAAAGAAGAGCTGATAAGCGGTACCCCAGCCGGTGAAAGTAAAAGCTGGAATTATCATCCTGAAATTCCAGTTCAATATAGTCCTTTGTTTAACTCGCCTCAGAACCCTGCAGCAGCTATTAAATGGTTTGCGAGTGCATGGCTTCCTTTCACTGAATTAACGATCTATTTGAAAATCGCCATTGTTGTTTGGAACGTGGTCCAGCCTCCAATCGAAGAAACCAATTCATTCGAGCTGAGTTGGGTGTCTGCCTTGTGGACAAGGAATAGCTTTATGATGATCGCCATCGCTACCGCTTTGCATCTTTGGTCATATTCAAAAAACAGGCAAGGTAGTGCCTATCAATTTATGCGCGATTCCCCAACCGCCGAAGGTGAATAGTTCCTCGGTGGTCATCAATTGAACGCCAATACTTTCTGGACCCTTGTGAATGGCGTTACTGTTTGGTCAATTTACTAAGCTGGGATATTTTACGCCTATGCAAACGGTATCGCACCGATGGTAACGTTTGCGGAGAACCTGATCTAGTATGTTATCTGGTTCCCATTGATCGGAATCTGGTATTCATTCCACTTTTACTGGATTCAACAATTTTAGCACTGGAAGCCGGTTTATGACCGGGTACATTCGGTCCACCATCGTAATATTAGGATTGCCCCTTGTCTGGATTCTCCATGCATCCCGTTGAGCATATGTTGTATATCTCATCGTTGCTGATTCATCTTGTAGCACCGTCGCATCCGGTTCACATGTTGTTTCATGCTTACTGGTTAACGCTGGCGACAGCCACTTCGCATTCGGGATATGAGGCACTGGTACTGAAGGGAAATAGCCGTGTCACTATTGCCAATTTTTTCATCAATTACACCATCGATATTTCACCTGTAACTATGGCAATGTTGAATTGCCAATGGACCGATGGTTTGGTTCCGTCAATGATGGCACGACTACCGAAACAAAACGATTGTTCAATCAGGGTCGGCAACAATAGAATGAAAGTCACCAGAATGAATTTTATCAGCATTTTTAACTGACCAGAGGGGTATTAATCCCTGAGCCAGCATTTTGGCTGCTCCGGTATCCGTCAACGCAATTTCAGCACAGGGTTTTACCCGGGTCTGACCGCCTGATTGATAATAATGTATCGGCAGATCATCTGTTTTCATTACCTCTCCCAATGGCAGTTTACTACTCTTTTTAAGAAAAGCTCTGGCGATTTGCTCTACCTTTATGAACGCGGAATTACCCCAAAGATAATCATTGTGTGGAGGCAATAAAGGCATTTCCTCGAAAGAAAAAGTTTTAACTGGTATCGATTGACTGCCGTAAGGCGTTCGTAAAAGAAATTGAGGAAGAGACAGGGATATTGATTTTGCGACCGGTGATTTACGAATCATCTGCCAGCCTTCTTCGATAGATGAATGAAGCTCCACATTCCATTGATTGACATTCGGGGCTTCTGTAAAAGAAGGACAACCTATCAACTGTTCATTAGCGGCTGAATGGAATTGCGCGCCGCAGGTTTTAGCGATTGAGCCTATCTGGGACAAGGTCAAAATATCGTCAATATCTGGACCAAAATGAAAATTGCCAAGGATTAAGTCCCACTGAATTTCGCCTAAGGCCTGGTCACAAAAATGCGAGTATAACCGGGATTGGGTGAGGTCATCTTGTGCTAGATCGGCGACTAATTCATCGTAAGTCACATCGAGTAGATAAAATTTAATGCCCTTTCCATTTCGTATACGCTTTACCAGGAACTGTACTGATCGCCATATTGACTCAAGGGCCTGAAATTCAGGGTGATGAAGCAAGCGGCGCATTTGTTCGGTAATGGCTTCATCTATTGAAGCGACCATTTCGTTTTGCCGAGCATCGCGTGAGGTTACCTTTCGTCCCGTAAGAACCTGTTTGACGAAAGCGTTAATCAGTGATTTCTCACGGTTGTTATCGGGCTGTTCATTCTGTCCTGACCGCATTTCAGTCTCGTCAAGAATGGAATCGAGAAGGCTGGCCCCAGAATCAACTTTTGGATTCGAAATATCGGCCGATGGCGGTTGGGGGTCTGTTACGGTTTCCGTCTCTGATTTTGAGGTTCCGACGATTTCTACGGGTAGCCCTAATTCAGATAAAGCCTGCTTAAAAGTCTCAGGATTATTTAACCGGTCGCGTAAATCGCGTAACTGATTGAACACGGATAATTTTTTATAAAGGCTATCGGGATGAAAGTCCTTAATCGAATCAAAGGAAGCGTTCACCTTGCTTTCCTCGTTGTCTTCCAGTGTCACAGAAAGTTGAAGGGCCATGGAAGCAAATACTTCATCAAAGTTAAAACGATCAACTTCGATGAATGATCGTTGATCGAGATCTATATGGTCAGGCTTGCCTGTCGAGTGGCTGAAATTACCTAGAATCGCAATGTTTAACCGATCTGTCTGCTTTTCAGTGACTGGATCGGTGTCGGAATCGTCTCTGGTATTAAAGCTCGCCGCCAGGTTAAACGGTGAAGGTTTGGAATTGGACATCGGGTAGGGCTCCGGTCGAGCTTAGTGAAGTAATTTGAACACTATCATAACTTGAATTGCTACAAATTGAAGGTTCAGAATCTATAGAAATAAAACAGGTTGTCGATAATTTATCAACTTTTCGGGTAATATCGAATTGAGCCACTACAATTAGGCAAAATAAGCTGGGGAG
>JBLIOG010000312.1:0-4742 GCA_047639625.1 Gammaproteobacteria bacterium | reverse complement strand
CGCATCCATCAGCAAGTCAAGTCCAACTGGTTAGCATCGCCGCCATTGGTGGTGGCATATGCACTCGCGGGTAGTACCCGCGTCGACCTGACGTCCGAGCCGATCGGCCATTCAACAGAAGGTAATCCTGTTTATCTGCGCGATATCTGGCCAAGCAACCAGGCAATCGCGGATGAAGTATTGAAAGTCAAAGAGAGCATGTTCCGCGAGCAATACGCTGATGTTTTCAGTGGTGATCAAAACTGGCAGCAGATCGATGTTGGTGACGCCTTGACCTATAGCTGGGATGATTCTTCTACCTACATTCGTAACCCTCCTTATTTTGAACTCGACAACAGTAAACAACTGCAACCAATCGTCGGCGCGCGTATTTTGGCAGTACTCGGAGATTCAATTACTACAGACCATATATCGCCCGCTGGTGGGATCGCGGTAGACAGTCCCGCCGGAAGGTATCTGCTTGATAATGGGGTTAATCGTAGCGGCTTTAATTCTTATGGTTCCCGGCGCGGCAACCACGAACTGATGATGCGTGGTACTTTTGCCAATATTCGGATTCAGAATGAAATGGTGCCCGATACGGAAGGTGGCGTAACACGGCATATACCCGATGATGAAGAAATGAGTATTTACGATGCCGCGATAAAATATAGGCATGAAGGCACACCATTAGTCGTTTTTGCAGGTAAAGAGTACGGAACAGGTTCGAGTCGAGACTGGGCTGCCAAGGGTCCTCGTTTGTTAGGTGTAAAGGCTGTCATTGCCGAGAGTTTTGAACGTATCCACCGATCTAACCTGATTGGCATGGGTATTTTGCCGCTTCAGTTTATTGATGGGTTCGATCGAAAAAAACTGAAACTATCTGGCGCTGAAATAATTGCTGTTAATGGTATGCAAGATGGGCTGACACCCGGCCAGAAGCTGGAATTGTCGATCACTGATATTACCGGCAAAACAGTGACGGTTGACGTGCTGTGCCGCATTGACACCCGCGATGAAGTTGCTTATTACCAGGCGGGTGGCATATTACAGTATGTGCTCGACAAGCAATCTGTATAAACGGCCGTATGGGTTACCTTTAAAATCAGAGCCTATGTATACGTTCTGATTTTCGGCAATGCAGGCATCAGCGCGCTAACAACCGCATGGCCTAAAACTACTCCGTCCCCTTTTTTAGGGACTGGAGCGCGATTATCAATAAACAATACTCGGCTATGGGCATGATTGTTCGATTTAGATGCAGATAAATAATGAACATATCCTGTGGTTAAAGCATCCAAAAAAAGTCGAGACCACTTTAAAATCCATCGCCATCAAATTATTTGGTTAATGGTTTGAAATATTATGTCTACCTAATTGATACACAAAATGCTGACGTTAATGTACTGGCTAATTCCAGTTGCAGCGGTGACAGGTTTTTGTTTTTAAATAGTCGTATATCAATTGTACCAAGATCGGGCAATTTCCAGTCATCGGGTACCTGAACTAATTCCGACGGCAGCATACCTTCAGCGATCACAGTTAATCCCAAACCAGCAGCAACCGCTGCCTGCACACTCATCGAACCTTGTGCTGAGAAGGTAATACGAAAATCGATTCCGGAGGCTTCAAGCACCGACAAAATTAAATCCCTGTAAACGCATCGACTGGGATGCAATGCGAGAGGAATGGGGCCACCCGGTTTCCATTCATAATCATGAGCCGAAACCCAAAGTAATCTTCTTGAGCCGAGGTGTTCCCCACCAAGAAACTCAGGAGGCACAGTTGCGATCGCCATGTGTAATTTTTCTTCATTGGCCAGTTCGATCAAATCTCGCGATAGCCGCATGGTTAGTTCGATATTTATGCCTCTGTCGGCCATTGCATGGTGGGACATAACATCTTTGAAAAAATTGTGAGTAAGATCCTCGGGAACGCCTACCTTTACGATTTCCTGTGCCTCAATCTGTCGCGCTGTATTCACAATTCTATCATGTGTTTTTATCAAATTATTGGCTTCTCCCAACAAGTTTCTGCCACTAGCGGTGAGTTGCAGGTTGTGATAATTACGATGAAACAAGCGTGTTCCCAGCGTTTCTTCCAGTTTTTTGATCCGAAATGAAAGAGCCGCTGGAGAGCAGTTAAGATTTCCGGCTGCTTTTGCAAATGAGCCGAGTTTTTCAGCGAGGATAAAACTGCGCAGAGCAAGTATGTCTATATTTTGTTTCATAAGGTAAAAATTATTTACGACAGTGCTGAGTATATTCAGTTTTACAGAGGGTGGTAGCTTTTCTAATATTCGATGATGAGAGATTCTCAATTCAGAGTATGTAGACCAATGACTAAACCCGAGAGTACATCCACACCGCGTTCACGACGTGGCGCACGTTCGGCATTGCGGAAAGTCAGACAATATCGCGACACCACGATGTTGCCGGCCCTCAAACGGAAGTTACCTTTGGTAGAGCCGATGGATTCGGAGCAGATCGAAAAAATCGATAACGCTTCGATGGATATTCTCGAAGAAGTAGGCGTTGTTTTCCGTGATCGGATCGCGCTCGATGACTGGAAAAAAGCGGGTGCTGACGTCAGGGGAGAAACAGTCCATCTTGATCGAGCCCTTGTGCGAGAATTAATTAAAACCATCCCTTCTTCTTTCACCTATCACGCGCGTAATCCAGATAATAATTTACCCTTTGGGCATGATCATTCCATCTTTGTGCCTATGACAGGCGCGCCTTTCATTGTCGATCTTGAAAACAAACGCCGCTGGCCGACACTGGATGACCTCGCCAATTTTCACAAGCTCAGTCATATGTGTCCTGCCTTGCATTCGGCGGCGCATCACATTGTTGAACCGATGGATCATGTCGTCGCGCACCGTCATTTACGCATCACTTATTCTTCGATGAAATACTCGGATAAAACCTTTATGGGAATGACCACCAGTCCGAAAAATGCTGAAGATGTCATGGAAATGTGCGCCATTCTGTTTGGCGAAGAATTCCTTGAGACTCATCCGGTAGTTACCGGAAATTGTAACGCCAACTCACCGCTGGTCTGGGATGAAACTATGTTAGGTGCGATGCGTGCATTTAATAAACGTAATCAGCCAGTACTGTGCTCACCGTTTGTTTTGGGTGGCGCCAACACGCCAGCTTCAACCGCCGCGGCAGTTGCTCAGCTAAATGCCGAAGCACTCTCTGCGCTTGCCTATACTCAATTGGTTCGTCGGGGTTGTCCGGCAATTTATGGTCACTATCTGTCTACTGTTTCGATGCGGTCGGGTGCACCGATGGCAGGTACCCCAGAAATCAGTTTGATGAATTTTATGATCGGCCAAATGGCACGTTTTTATAATGTGCCCTGGCGAACATCAAACATGCTCGGGGGTGCAAAAACTTTCGACGCGCAAGCGGGTTATGAAAGTGCAACAACCTTGATGGCGGTCATTATGGCCGGTGCGAATTATTGTTGGCATTCGGCAGGCTGGAATGAGGCGGGTATGCATTGTTCGATGGCAAAGTTCGTAGTGGATGCAGAGCAGTGCGCGATGGCGTATCGAATGGCTGAAGGCATTCGCTGGGATGACTTTGACGAAGCACTGGCTGCGGTTCGTGACATTGGTCCGGGTGGACATTACCTTGGGCATCAACATACCCAGGATAATTTCCAGCGGGCTTTTTTCATGCCCAAATTATTTGATAATAATTCCATCGAGCAATGGCAGGCCGAAGGCGCCATTGAAATTAACGAACGTGCTAATAATGAAGTTAAAGCGATGCTGGATGCCTATGTAGAACCTAAACTGGATCCGGCTATTGATGAAGCGTTGCTCGATTATATTGCCCGCCGGGAAATACAAATCCCAGCCGTTGATGCCTTGAACAACGAGTGACAGAATAACAAAGCAGGTTTTGTAAATTGAATTGTTTTTAATATGACACCAGGAACACAACATTGAAACAACAAGCTCGAGTCGTCGTCATTGGAGGCGGAATAGTCGGTGTCAGCATTCTCTATCACCTCGCCCGTGCAGGCTGGAATGATGTTGTCCTTTGTGAGCGTAGCGAACTAACCGCAGGTTCGACCTGGCATGCTGCCGGGCTATTGCCGCTCTACCATCCTGGTTACACAATCGGACGAATCAACAAATATTCAGTCGACTTTTACCAGACGCTGGAAGCCGAAACCGGGCAGTCAGTGAGTTTCCATAAAACCGGTAATCTGCGAATTGCATCAAGCCGAGATCGCATGGACGAATACAAAGCCTATTGCGATACCGCTAATACCAGTGGTGTGCCTTTCGAGATTGTTTCGCCCGATCGCGTCAAAGAGCTTTGGCCATTCATGGAAACGAAGGGCATTCTCGGTGCGCTTTATCATCCCGATGATGGCCATATTGCACCCGCTGATGTGACTCAGGCGATGGCCACTGGAGCCCGAAAATATGGTGCAGAAATATTCCGGCAAACTGAAGTCACCGCGATCCAGCAACGCGCAGGTGGGGATTGGCAGGTTGATACTAATCAGGGCAGAATCGTCGCCGAGCATGTGGTTTGCGCTACGGGTTTTTACGCACGTCAGACTGCAAAACTAGTCGGACTCGATATTCCCTGTATTCCAGTTTTGCACCAGTTTCTGGTAACCGATAGCATCGACGAACTGCAATCCTGGAAAGAGCAGGGTTATCCTGAGTTGCCAGTTTTACGCGAAGATCGCAGCCTGTTTTACTTGCGAGAAGAACGCCAGGGACTGATCCT
>JBLIOG010000311.1:0-4756 GCA_047639625.1 Gammaproteobacteria bacterium | reverse complement strand
TAAAAGGTGAAGTATTAAATGTTGTCGAACAAGGCGATCCTGATAAAGAAGATAGCAAAGAATCAATTTACTGGGCTTATGTTTCACAGGGTAACGATTTATTAGAACAGGCCCGACAATCTAGTGACGAATCTCTGTTTCAGGACAGTTTCGATAAATATGCTCGCGCCATCGAGATAAAGCCCGAAAATCATGAAGCTTATTTCAACTGGGGAAATGCGCTCTTAGCGCTCGCTAAATTGAGCGGTGATAAAAATAATTTACTTGATGCGGCATCTTTAACTAGAAAAGTCAGAAAAATTAACCCTGATAAAGTTTACTATCTAATCTGTGCCCGTGCCCAACTAGATAAGTTTGATATGCCATGAAAAATTATCACATTGTAAAAATATGAAGACATTACCTGACTTCGAACATATATTGAGCGACGAAGACTTAGACCCGGTTCGCGAACTAGACTGGTTTAAGCAGTTGCTCACGGAAATTGACTAAGCATGTGGCCGACTCTTACACACAATAACTTTCAAAACCGTTACAAACTTAAATCCGATGCATTTCTATCAATTTTCGAAGTAGGCAGGCCTCCCAAATCGGGTTATCCTTCTAAAAGACCCCAGTAACAATACTAATACAAGGTGCACACATGGCAGACCAGACTGTAATTAAATTTAATCGAAATGGTGATCCTGAAACCGGGTTAACACTTTGGGATTCACTTCCTCCAGAATTAATCGTCTCGGGTGACCCAATTCAAAATGGACATCAGTATTTTGCGACTTTTGGCGATTCTGTAACGTCAGGGGTTTGGGATAGTACTGACTACTTCGAAACCCGTGCTCCTTACAGTGTTGATGAGTACATGGTATTGCTCGAAGGGTCACTCGACATCGAACAGGCCGATGGCCAGAAACTTCATTTTGTTGCCGGAGATAGTTTTGTCATCCCAAAAGGCGCGGTTGTTCAGTGGCAGCAACATGAATACCTTCGAAAGTTTTATATGATTTATGAGAGTGAAGGCGAAGCTGAAGCCTCCGATCAACAGGCTATGTTACTCGATGTCAATGAGGACTTACCTCGGGTACCCCAAAAAGATGCATCGCTGTATCTTAGTGACCTTCCCGATATGGGTATGCGAGTGTCGTATCAATCGGCCGACAAAAAGTTTATCGCAGGGGTTTGGGAATGTGGCCCAATGAAACGCGTTCCCGCTACCATTGAACGCTCCGAATTAATGCATATTCTTGAAGGTAGTGGTTCAATCACCAATGCAGATGGCGTTGTATTTCACTTCGAAGCCGGTGATACCTTTATGGTTCCGGTTGGAATGGGTTATCAATGGCAGAGTGACCAGCAGGTCAAAAAGACCTTCTGCAGTTTCACGCCCTGAGTGTCCGCTAAAGAATTTCATATCGAACTCGACGAACCCTGTTCAAACGCAGCAACGTTACTGGCCGGGGTTAGCAATTTATCGATAGGTCGTGTGAAACAGACTATGCAAAAGGGTGCTGTCTGGCTTAGTGATAAATATGGAACCCATCGATTAAGGCGTAATAAAAAAATCATTCCTGAAACCGCCACGCTTCATCTCTATTACAACCCGGATGTTCTCGATCAAGTTATAGAGCCACCAAAACTAATCGAAGATCATCTCGAATATAGCATCTGGTATAAACCCCGGGGTGTTTTATCGCAAGGCAGTAAGTGGGGGGACCACACCACGATACACCGATGGATTGAAACCAACGATCCGCAACAAAGACCCGCCATAATAGTGCATCGACTAGATCGGGCCGCTAGTGGATTAATGATCATTACCCATGGTAAAAAAATGGCCGTTGCTTTCACTGCTAAATTCGCAAAACGTCAGATCTACAAGGAATATCTGGCTGTGGTATCCGGTGATGCCAGGCAGCTGCTCTCCGAAAAAATTGATCTCCCGGTTAATGACAAGCCGGCAGTGAGCCGAATTTTATCGACAGAATACGACAAAGCACTGGATCAAACTCGTATTCGAATCGTGATTGAAACCGGTCGAAAACACCAGGTTCGTCAACACTTATCGGCACAGGGTTTTGCTATTATCGGTGATCGATTATATGGTGGGTCGACCGATTCAGATCTACAACTTTACTCGGTTGCGTTGGAGTTCACTTGCCCTATTTCCGAACAACCAGTTTCTTTGCGATTGCCTGAAGGGTATCTGGCAGCCAACTCGGCTCCGAATACTGCAACTAAAACGAGCCCGCCTCCAACCCAGGTGTAAACGCCCGGAAGTTCGGCAAACAACATCATCGCTCAAATGGGTGCTGGAAGTGTTTCGAGGGCGCTTACTAATGCGGTCTCTGAAGCCGGCAATCTTCGAGCACCTTCAGCTGACGTCACTGAAGCGACTGGAAAATCCAGACCAAATATACAGATAATGGCAATTTACTCTATAGATTCGACCAATAGATTGCCCATTATCCAGGCTATTGGGACCAGCAATAGAGGCTCCAGAATCTTCGGCCCCGCCTGATGGTGTATCACGATAGCGTCGATAGACACGTCAATAGACCGCCATACCAATCGTCATCCACAGTGCCAGTAAATCTCTGCTTAAATGAATCGAATCAAGCGCCCTTATAACAATAATCATTACGCCAAACAACGCAAAAATGCTAGCAATCATAACCCTTCGGGTCGGTTTTTCACGAATCCAGAACCAGGCAATAATGGCCGACACAACAGCATTGTATCAGGAGTGATTGGGTATATTACCGTTGATAAAACCTGGTACATTTATGCATCGGACCAGCCGCCTATTTGATCTGATTCAGACTCTTAGAACTGAACGTAAAGCGATTACCACCGATCAACTGGCCGCTCGGCTCGAAGTTTTAAGCCGCACTATCTATCGCGATGTTCAAACACACCAGTCCATACGAATTTCAATAGACGGTGAAGCCGGAATCGGTTACCTGATGCGAGAGGGTTATGACCTGCCTGCGTTAAATTTCAGCCCCGAGGAAATCGAAGCCATTGGGATCGGGCTCAGTCTGGTCGAGCAAACTGGTGACCGAGCCCTCTGTCGAGCTGCCTTCCAGGTCACCGAAAAAATGATCGGGGCAGAGCAAGAAACGCAACTTTCGACGTGTCGGATCGCGGTGTTTTTTATCCGTAATCAGTCAACTCAGAGGGTTTCCGATTAGCTATTCAAGAGCAACAGAAACTCGACATCGACTAAATCAACGAAAATGATCAAACAACCCATCGTCGGATTTGCCACTTGCGATAATCTACTATGTTCATGCGATGATGCTTGTCGCCGGGTGCGATTTACGTAATGATCATCGACACTTTAGAATCGACCGCATAACATATTGTGAGCCGCTGGAGCTTTATTTTAAGAATGAAGGTGACGGCTTGCGCCAGCAATGGCAACGTAAACCTTAACTAACCCTGCCACAAAATGAGAATTTCATGACCCAATACAGTTTCCTCGATGATTATAGCGAAGGTTGTCACCCCGAAATATTAAAAACTATGATGGAGACCTATCTGGTTCAACAAACGGCCTATGGTGAAGATGACTATTCTCTACAGGCAAAGTCCTTCATTAGAGTCCACCTCGGAGAGCCAGATATCCCTATATTTTTTGTGGCTGGCGGCACGCTGGCTAACATCATCATAATTTCCAGTTGCCTGAAGTCACACGAAGCCGTTATTTCTGCCAATACCGGGCACATCGCAATGCGCGAAACCGGTGCGATAGAAGCAACAGGACATAAGATTATCAGCATGCCGTCAGACAACGGAAAATTATCGGTAACGGACATCGAAGAAGCCATAGATTCAAATTCAATGTTCCCACATATGGCTAAACCAAAAATGGTTTACCTGTCAAACGCGACTGAAGCCGGAACTATCTATTCTCGCAGCGAACTTTCAGCGATATCAAAAATATGTCGCGATCATGGCCTAATTCTAATGCTCGACGGTGCTCGAATAGGCACGGCATTAACCGCTAAAGACAACGATTTAACCTTTAAAGACATTTGTGAACTGACTGATGTATTCTGGATTGGAGGGACTAAAGCGGGTGCTTTAATTGGTGAAGCTATTGTTTTTCCCAATCGAGCGCTGGCATTAGACATTAGCTTTCACATCAAACAACGCGGCGCCTTACTCGCCAAAGGCCGTCTTTTGGGACAACAATTTCAGGCTTTGTTCGCCGATGATTTATTTTTCAGAGCATCTCACCACGCCAACCGTTTAGCGCAAAAAATATCTGATGCAATCACTAGCAATGGTTACCCACTTGCCGCTAAAACAGATAGCAATCAGGTTTTCCCGATACTGCCGAATTCAATCATTCAATCTCTCGCGGAATCTTTCAAATTTTACCCGTGGCAAAAAATTGATTCTATAAATTCCGTTATTCGGCTCGTGACTTCGTGGGCAACCGATGAAAACCAGGTCGACGCATTTATAAATCGACTAAAGAATGGTTAGATCTGTTGATCAATTAGTTTAGTTATCGAATCACGAAATGAATCTGTTTCGCCAATATGCTGCAACAAAACAAACTCAACCTTTGAGTAAGTACTGCGACAGCTTTCAACCTGTTCGGGAATATCTTCGAGCATATGCCTCCCATTAAAAATAAAAAGGGGTAACACGGTTACTTTTTTAGCACCCTGCCCAACGAGGTCAGCAACAACTTTATCAAGCGAAGGATCTTGCAGCTCCATAAACGCACCTCGGATCTCAACACCAC
>JBLIOG010000310.1:0-4763 GCA_047639625.1 Gammaproteobacteria bacterium | reverse complement strand
AATAGTGAAGTGGTTTTCGCCGTGGGCGGTGACTCCTTTATTATGCGCAGTAATACCGAGATGGAAATTGAAGGCAGTAATTTTTTCGTCAGTACGCTCAGGTTACTGACTGGTAGCGTTTTATCGGTATTCGGTGAACGTGAAGATAGTAATCGATTATCAATGCAATCGGCTACCGCCACGATTGGTATTCGCGGAACCGGGGTTTATATGGAAGCTGAGCCTGATTTAACCTATTTATGTACCTGCTATGGCGAGGTTGAACTGTCATCCGCATTAAACCCTGATGATTCAGAAACGATCACGGCGACCCATCACGATGCCCCTAAGTATATTGGCGATAGAGCCCGACGTGGAACCCACATTCGATCCGCGCCTTTCAAAAATCACACCGATGCTGAATTAAAGTTGCTCGAAGCTATTGTGGGGCGGGAAGTTCCTTTTGGGATTGAATCCGAACTTTACAAGGGTGAGCGCCGAGAGTACTAATATTGTTTAGATGATTCGCGCAATCAGCGAATCATCGCTCCAGAAGCACAGTTTCTCCGGCCTGTTCAGTACAATACCGGCTTAAACAGGCAAAGAGTTCCTGATCAGCCTGTGAACTCAGATGCCAGCAGTCTCGAATTTCATCATAGGAAAAATGATATCCACCCGATCGGGCTGCGACCCAAATTTGCATTAATGGGGCCTGTTTATTGATGATAATCTGGCTTCGATTAAGAAACTCGAGGGTCAGGATATTGCCAATATTGTCATAGTCGATATCCACATCACTGGATTCAACTGCATCTTCGATTTCGACGAGAGTATCTTCCGCCAATTTATTAAACTGCGACTCATTCATTATCAGACTCTTCAAAATTTGGGGACTACGAATTTATACAATATCTTTGACCATCTTCAAACACATGGCCTAAAGCGCGGTTCAGTGACTTTTCGCGACATTCGTAAAACTCTTTTGCCGTTGATTGTTGGTGCCACTTTTATCATCGGTTATATTAAAGTCTTATCGGAATTTAATATTCAGTGTACATGGATTTACCATCTACCAGGCAAATCCATCCCTTCGCGATTCGGTACATCAACCAGACTGCCACTATCCCTGGCACTAAATAACCAATCAGGATGAAGGTTGTCAGGATACCAATACTCATCCATAACAGTCCGAACCAGAATGTATTTTTTTGCCAACGAAAGTGGCTCTCAAGCCAACTGCCTTGAACATCATCCTGCTTGACGTAGTTTATAATAATGCCAATGATTGCGGTGAACAGCAGCACAAAAGAGATAGCCTGCAGAATATAGACCGCAAACGTGTATTTTTTTAATTCGGGATCAATGTCTAGATTCATCAGTCGTATTTATCAAAGCCTCGAATCCAGATTGGTCCAGAATAGTCACATTCAACCCTTCAGCCTTAGTTACTTTAGATCCTGGGTTTTCGCCGGCTACGACCGCTGTCGTTTTAGCGGAAACGCTTGCGGATACTTTTGCACCAAGTGCTTTTAATCGCGCACCGGCCTGGTCTCGGGTGAAACCATCAAGCGCGCCTGTTATGACATAAACCTGCCCTTTGAGCCGGGCAGCAGTTTGATTTTTATCGATATTTATTATTGGCCAGTTTATGCCCGTCGCCAAAAGACGATTAACTATTTCTCTATTGTCGATTTGCTCAAAAAATTCTGAAATATTTCGCGCAACTACGGGGCCGATATCATCGATCAATTGTAATCGTTCAGCATCGGCATCCATGATTTCTAACATGTTTCCGAATTCATTCGCCAAAGCTTCGCCAGTTGCTTCTCCAACTTCACGAATTCCGAGCGCAAATATGAATCGCGCAAGGGTTGTCCGCTTACTTTTTTCCAGGGCCTGTAATACTTTGCTAGCGGATTTTTCGGCCATGCGCTCAAGTGCCAACAGACCTTCAAATTCCAGTTTAAATAGATCAGAAAAATCTGTCACCATATCGGCTTCAATCAGTTGATCCACTAGCTTGTCTCCAAGGCCCTCTATATCTAACGCTTTTCGAGAAGCAAAGTGTTTGATTGCTTCTTTACGTTGTGCCGCGCAGATCAAACCCCCAATGCAACGATAGACAGCCTGCCCTTCTTCTCGAACCACCTTCGAGGTACAGACTGGGCATACTTCGGGCATTTCAGGCTTAGGTAGGTCTGCTTTTCGGGACTCAATCACCGGCCTGACAACTTCGGGGATGACATCACCTGCCCGCCGAATGATAACCTCGTCGCCTATCCGAATATCTTTGCGATTAATTTCATCCATATTATGAAGCGTGGCATTGCTTACGGTCACACCCGCAACTGAAACGGGTTCCAATCGAGCGACGGGCGTTAACGCACCGGTTCGACCCACCTGGAAGTCTACGGCTAATAATCGGGTTTTAACTTCCTGGGCTGGAAACTTACTCGCGATGGCCCAGCGCGGTGCCCTGGCAACCTGCCCCGCAATCTCTTGATCTCCCACTGAATCCAGCTTAAAAACAACACCGTCAATGTCAAAAGGCAGATCATCCCGTTGATTTAAAATACGATTGTAATAGTGAATACACTCGTCGGCGTTCGCGAGGTGTTCAATATAAGGACTGATTGGCAATCCCATTTTTTCCAATGTTTGCATCCGCTCAAACTGACTGCCCGGCAAAACAACGCCGTCAATCAAGCCGGTTCCATAACAGCAAAAAGTCAAAGGTCTGGACGCCGTTATGCGAGAATCGAGAAGCCTCAGGCTACCGGCGGCGGCGTTCCTGGGATTGGCAAATATCTTTCCGCCACTCTGATGTTGCTGTTCATTTAAAGCCGCAAAACCTGCGTGATCCATATAAACTTCACCGCGCACTTCCAGGACACCCGATGAATTAGTTTGTAAAACCAGTGGAATCGTATCAAGGGTTCTTGCGTTGGCTGTTATATCTTCACCGGTTTTTCCATCACCACGGGTTGCCGCTCGCACCAGCGTGCCGTTTTTATATAATAAACTAATCGCTAAACCATCGAGTTTTGGTTCGGCATTGTAAGCCAACACTGATTCACCACTGCCCAATCGTTCGCGCAATTTCCGGTCAAAACTCAGTAACTCGTCATCTCCGAACGCGTTATCAAGAGATAGCATTGCGACTTCATGCTGAATTGAATTGAGTTGACTAGCCGGGCTTGCACCCACGCGTTGCGAAGGCGATTCGCCGTCTGCGACCTCTGGATATTGCGCTTCAATATCGAGCAATTGTCGGAACAACTGGTCATACTCGATATCCGTAATCACTGCGTCATCGAGCACATGATAACGATAGCTGTGGGTGTTTAATTGTTCCTGTAGAGCTTTATACTGCTCATGGATGGCCTGTGTTACTGTCATCCGGAAAAGCCGTCAGCGTTCAGTTTTTCGCGTACATCAGTGATATCTTTCAAGGTTAATAATTGACGCTGGTCTAAAAAAACTTTTGTACCCATCAAACGTACCAATTCATCAATTTTTTTGAGCATTACCTCGTAATTATGACGATGATTCCCTTCTTCATCGAGACGGATAAAACAATTAAAACCCAGACAGGAAAAGTCGATGTCTCCAAGACTGGAAAAATCGCCCGGACGACTCAAATTAGAAATACGAAATATGCGTTGGTCATTTTGCTGAAAACAAAGACAGCCGTCTTCATCGAGAATCAGGTCGTACTGATTGATCGCCTCCTCTATTTCTTCGCTACTAATTAAACGATGATCAGTATGTTTTAAGAAGTATTTGATCAGCATATCGTCATCCAGCTGAGTTAAATCATCAGGCAGATAAAGATTGATATCGGGTAAGTCTGACGATATTAAATCGGCCTTCAAGGCAGGGCTGACCTTCAACTCAGACAGGTCTAACGACTCATCATCATTTTGTTGTTCAAGAATGACATTAATATGATCGAGCTCATCCCGAAGCTGCTCGTCCTCTATGAATGCTGAGTCAATTTCTTCTCGGGTAAAGGTTTCAGCTGCCGAACGTTGACGCATCCGACTTTGACATCGGCTGTATAAATAGATACCCACCAGAATTAATACGCCAACAACAGCCAGCGCAATACGCAGTGTCGTCGCATCCATCAGGTGCCACTCAGGTTAGAAAAAATTTGGATACAATATCGCACAAGGATTATACGCCTGCCAGTTCCGCAGCCTCCCCAACATTGACTGAGACCAGTCTGGATACACCGGGTTCATGCATCGTCACACCGTTTAGATTTTGGGCCAGTTCCATAGTGATTTTATTATGGGTAATCATGATAAATTGAACCTGTTCCGACATCTCTTCAACCATGGCGCAAAATCGTCCTACATTGGCATCGTCGAGTGGTGCATCAACTTCGTCAAGCATACAAAAAGGCGAGGGATTGAGTTCAAAAATCGCAAAAATCAAAGCTACGGCTGTCAGTGCTTTCTCGCCACCAGACAAAAGTTGTAAGTTAGTCACCCGCTTACCCGGCGGCCGGGCCATAATGACAACACCCGTATTTAACAAATCGTTTTCGGTTAACTCAAGATGCGCTTCTCCGCCCCCAAATAATTTGGGAAATCGATCTGAAATTCGACTATTTACATGCTCATAAGTTTCCTTAAAACGATCACGTGTCTCACGATCAATTTTCCTGATCGCTGACTCCAGTGTTTCGAGTGCGGTTAATAAGTCCTGTTGCTGGGCGTCGAGATAATCTTTTCTTTCAGCCTGCTCTTTTTGCTCGTCTATGGCGGCTAAATTGA
>JBLIOG010000309.1:0-4763 GCA_047639625.1 Gammaproteobacteria bacterium | reverse complement strand
ATATTCGCGTATCCGTAGGCATAACATCGAGCAGCACATTCTCCGCTTTCCATCGGCAAATAGGCGCTCCTTCGCTAACATCTTCCTTAAAACCATGAGCACGCAATCTCTCCGAGAACTTGTAATAATCCGCGTGGGAAACCACCTGTACAATGGCAACCACGTCCTTCGTGACACGAATCGGTGAGGCGGCAGGGTCGGTAATTAATATGCCTGTTGCACACCCGCCCAAAAAAACCATCTCATCTACTAGCTCACCGAGTTGCTCTACAGCAAACAACAAGATTTCCAAATTAGGGTTCTGAGATCTGATCATATTCTTTTAACCTCCTTTTCAATTCCTTTTGAGCGATATCCCGCTCCCTCACGCGCCCACCGCGAATCGCATCCACCAGAGCTAACAATGCATAAAGGTTAGGGTCATTCTTCGCGGCGACTGGCACAGACTTATATAAAGGTGAAAACGACTCACCTCTAACTTCCCCTTGCGGATCTGGCCATACCGGTGGCAGTTCCTGGTCAGCGACAAAATTTTCACTCATATATTCCGACGCATAAGCAGTTGGCATTCCACGGCTTATGCCACCACGATCTGGGACAAAGACATACTGGATTCCATGTAACAAGAACTCTTCCAGAGTTCTAATATTAGGCCGAATTTTTTGTTCATTCCGGACTGCCAATCGAGCTACGACGGTTCGCTTTGCGGCGGCATGAACCTCGGCAGGACTCATGCCAAGTTCAACAGCCAACTGATTGAAAGACCAGCTCTTTTTGTCACGAGCAATCAGCTTCAACAGAAATAATATGTCTTGTGGTTTTAAGTTCATTTAGATATTCTTTATTCGCGATTCGCGAATAAAGAATATCATTCATACTACTCACGTCAAGTAGTTAGTAATCAATAGTGGGGCAGTGGACGAAATCGGAGACAGCTGACTTCCCCATTGATGCAATTTCAAAATATGTTAATGACCTACTCCTGTTTCGAAACTGGAAACGCCCCTGGGTCGAGAAAAATAGAAATGTCAAAGCGTACGACACACCGTTATTCTTTATAAACTTAGTGATAAGCCAAATACGCCTGGTGGTCTTCATGCAACTACGTAGGCCGGATGCGGCGATACGTCCCTATTTTTTGTGTGCTGCTCCCATGCAGGTCTGAATTCTCAGCTTCAAACCTCGATGTCCTGCGCATAGCCGATATATTCCATGAGCGGCATCGCGGCCTTGAAAGTCTTTTCTACCTCGCCTACAAAACTATCATCTAGAATGATCTCTGGTGGCTCTCGGCGCATCAGGAAAAAACTTTTACGTTTGATGTCCTCGATGTGTTCGTGGTCGGCATCGAAACCGCGCGGCGGGCGTGTTAAGCCGTCGCCGCCGATACTGCCGAAATATTGCTCCACCGAACGACTCGACTTGATCTGCCCCCATGCGTATGGATTTTCGACGATGGTATTGCGAATCTTCTGCAACTCGGCGCTGGGCGGCATCCAGACCCCGCCACCGAACACGACCTCTTCGGTGGAGATATGCACGTAGAAGCCGACAGTATGCGCATCTTTGCCCAGTACGTGGCGGAACTGGCAAGCCGCATGTTGTTTGTAAGGGCTCTTGTCTTTGGAGAAGCGCACATCGCGATAAATACGAAACATCGAACCGTTATGCGCCCGCGGATTGGCAACAAAATGGGGTGAAATCTTGTTTAGTCTCGGCGCCATCGCTTCGATGAAGTCACACATCGGCTCCACCACCTGCTGCTGATAATCCGGTTTATGCTCTTTAAACCATTCGCGATTGTTATTTTTTGCCAGGGCTTTAAAGAATTTGAAGAAATTTGGTGTGAACATATTCGTTTGTTACAAATCAGTTTTGGGGTTGTGGGCAGTAGCCGGGTAGTGAGCGATAGTATACCTCACCGCAGGAAAGGTAGCTGAGACACAACCTCATTCGAACGGCCTGTCGCCTAACGAGAAAGTATCCAATATTATAAAATTCTAAATTTATCCAGTAATCGTCAATTGGACGCATTCATCCCAATCTACAAGTCAGGAGGTTGAACGTTATTCAGAAAGATCCTTTGTCTATATATTATTGCTGACTCCAGGTGCCTGTCGGACTTAGGATAAATCTACTGCGGAAAAGCCATTTTCGGCCAAATTTCTCGATCCAATTCGTTGAATAGAACAACTATTCGCCTCATTCGATCAAAAAATTTAACTCAAAATGACTTTCCCTCGCTACGATTACCTAAGTCCGACAGACTCCTGGCATCCAGCACGCTCAGTGGTGTCGCTCTGGCATTACAGCTTACTCGCTCTCCATCATACTAATAATACATTCGGCAAAAGGTCTGATGTCCTTACCAACCGAAGCTGACTCTAATGCATTAAGGTATTTTTCCCGAGCCTCTTTTGTAACAATCACCCAGTTACAACCGCCAACGACAAACAAAAAATCCATCAATTGCTCGCTGGCCGGTGGCACATGCCTTGATGCCCTAATGTATATTGGCCCTTTCCTATAACCCGCCAGGTCTATTTCACTAATGATGCCCGCTGTCACGCAGGGTTTAAACATCGACGTATGCCACTGCGTAATACCAACATCAATTAAGTAATCTAAATCCTCCTTGTTATAGGCTTGGGTTAATGACTGCTTAACCTGATTAAAAGCATCATAATAACCCCTTGCCGCAAGCGTATTTTTTGCATCGTTATCCTGCGTAATAGTTTCGGGGGACCAATCACCACGGCTTACCTTTTCGATTAACTCAGGCGTGACGGCATACCCTCAATCGATAGCGAATGATAAGCATCATGGATATATATCTCATCGATTGAAGCCAGGGTTTCATCCAGCGACCGGGAGTGAAAATCAAACGTTGGGTTGATGTTCGAAAACCCCGCGATCACTTCCGCTCTCATCTGTTTCCAGATTATTCTGATCCGACGAGCACTCGCATTTTCTTTCTTCCCTTTATCTAGAATTACCGGTGGCACAACAAATGGATTGTTAATCTTTATATTTCCGTAAGCACTGCCAATAATAGCCTCAAGCTTTTGACTCTCTGCCCGCATTTGCAGCGCATCAAAGGCACCAATAATGCGCCCAGCAGAGGCTACGTTTTTAGAGCGCAACAATGCCGCTGCGAGTTTGTCCAGCTCTGCAGTTCTTAAAGCAACCTGCATACTGACAGGGTGCCTTTTAAAAGACATCGGTACAGACTTTGCCAATGCCGTTTCCAGTGGGAACACTGTTACGCCCCTATGCCGAATTAGATCAACAGGTTTTGTTTTAACGCTAGTCACCAATAAACTCATGTTATTGGGAAGTTGAACAATATCCGGCGTACCATTCTTCACATATACAACGAGTTGAGCAGGCATTGAATTGTTATGTGTATGAATATCTAGCGAAGCCTCTGCGCTCAGCCAATAATTATCCTTGAATCGTGAGGCCAGATTCTGACTAATAAAAGACCACATCGACTCATACCAAAGCGCAGACTCACCCGCCCCCTGTACAGACAAATCCGAATCGAATAAATACCATCCCTTAATAATTCTTTTTAGATAGCCTTGCTTTACCAATAGGGCCTATTGCTTAGGTTTTATATTCTTTGAATGAACAATATTGCTATTGGAATTCTTGTTTACTTCAGACAAAGTTTCCCCCACTAATTGATTGATTGTTTTAGCCATTGCTTAGCTCGCTATATTTATGAAATATGTGTTTTAATTTCAAACACTTAATAATACGTTCAAATAATTCACCTGTAATTTAATTACAGGTTATTACAGAATTTAAAAAAAGACTATTACGACTTACAGCACCAGGTTATTACGGATAAGAAGGGCTGGCCTTTTCATATCAACTAGATATCGAAATGTTATTCGAAAAGATCTTGGCCTTTTAAATGGGCGGTAACAATTAAGGTATTTTATCAATACTTGACCCCTTAACGTTCGTCCCCTTAACGTTCGAAATTTCCAGTCAAGCAGACCAGCGCTGCCTGGCTTCCTGCCAACGATGCTCAACCTGTCGCCAGTTTCTCTGCTTCACGTGCCCGAATCCCTTCACCTCAAGCACCAGATTAAGGTCCTGTGTTGCTGCTTTCCTGTCAACGGTTGCCCCCTGATCGCCTATCGCTCTGACCATGGCCAGGCAGTCGGTCGCCAGGGCGCGTTCATTCTTGCGCTCTTCACTAAACGCAAAGACATCCAGCGGCCCACCCCGCAGCCACTTCAGGGAACGAAGCAAGCGAAAGACCGGCTCAATGGCCCAACCCGGCATTTTAAATTTCAAGGGCTTACCGGTATCGGCATCACGCGCACCGAAAATGGGCGGCGCCAGGTAATAGAAGCGCCTGACCCGACCCGTGACCTTCGCCCCCGCATCCGGTTGCGCCAACATCAAACGCGCCACTTCATACTCATCCTTATACGCCAGCGCCTTGAACAGCGAATTGGCAGCCACTCGCTGCAGGTTTTCGTCGTCAATACGAGACATTGCTTCACGATAAACATTGGCAAGCGCCCGGTTTTGATAGTCGGTCAATTCCCGGTAATGGCTATCGATCAGATCACTGGTCGAGGGTTGCTCGAAGCCCCCTGTCAAATTCGGTGATGCCAAATGAGGTGATGCCGCGGTGTGCACCCTGGCAGGATTCACCACCAACCAGCGTCCCCAGGTAAAAGCCGCCAAATTCATCTCGATAGCCACAGCGTTGAGGCGGATGGCTTGCTGGATTGCTTCAA
>JBLIOG010000308.1:0-4764 GCA_047639625.1 Gammaproteobacteria bacterium | reverse complement strand
GGTACGATATGGTTGGGTCAACCCCGAATCAGAGTTAGCGTTTGTTCCTGGGCAACAACCGAAGCCGATATCGATCGATCAGTCGCTGCTTTTGTAGCCGCCCGATCAGCATCAAAGATTTAAGAGGTCACCCATTTATTTATTCAATAAACCCAGCAAAAATAAATTCATCGTCTATACTCAGGGGTTCTCCCTGACTGAGGCAACATCATGTTAATCACCAACACCACGCTAGCAGGTCCACAGGGAATTAGTGCCAATAAAGGTTCAGAAGCGCCATCATCCGAACCAGTCGCCAATATAGATTCAAAATTAACCCAAACATCAGCAAACAAAAGTCTTGAAGAATCGGTTGCTGCGCAAACCAGTCATGCAGCGTCAACAAAAGTGGTTTCTGAGTCACATGTCGCTTCGGGACTCGAGCCAGACCCAGGTAATTTGATCGATACGTTCGCCTAATCATTGATTACTGTATAGAGCCGTGTTGTCACTTTCTGCCAGTGCAGGGCATCTCTCTCCGCTGACCCCGCAGCCCACAGTTCATCAAAACCAGACGAAAAATAGTTCTGGTCAAAGTAATCAGGATCAGAGAGAGGCGCAGGGCTTAACCGCAGGCGAGGTAACGAGCAAAGAGTCAAAATCAATCCGCGTCAACGAAACAACCACATTTAGTTCAGTTGAAAATTTGACTAGCGAAGAAAAAGCAATAGTTAACGAGTTATCCAAAATAGACCGGGAAGTCAAAGCGCATGAAATGGCCCATAAAGCGGCCGGTGCTGGTTTAACCGGACCCGCATCTTATAGTTATCAACGCGGTCCGAATGGTCGCCTATATGCAGTTGAAGGCAGCGTCGAAATTGATGTTTCACCAGTGCCGAATGATCCACGGGCAACGCTCGAAAAAGCTCAACAGATTCAACAGGCTGCACTCGCACCCAGCCAGCCCTCTAATGCCGACAGACAGGTAGCCGCCGCTGCATCCGCAATGGCTGCCGAGGCCCGTGCAGAATTAGCCAGTATAAATATACCCGTCACACAACAGGGACTGTCAACATTGGATAAATCTGACCCGAACTCGGAAGAAGGCCTCGATCAAATTCAAAATGAGCGAAGCAGCGCAATCTCTAACAATCAAAATATACTGCAACAATTACTACAAAGTGGGGCCTTGACTGGCACCGAGCAAGGCTCACAGATAGATTTACGAGCCTGATACAATTTCGAACGGCTTTTATTGCACTATTTTTATTGTTCTTGTCTGGCAACCTCGAGTATCAATCGACGCATCCATTGATGGTCCAGATTGTTATGAAGCAATGGGCTCCAGGCCATACTCAAATCAATTTTGGGAATATTAAATGGCGGTTTTCGCATGATCAGTCGTGGATTTTTTTCCTGCAAACTAGCCGCTCGCAGCGGAATAGTGACAACCAAATCCTTTTGTTCAGCCAGTAACATCGCAGCGTGGTAGTGGCGTGTGAAAACGGAAATACGCCTTTTTTTACCGAGTTGACTTAAGGCCCCGTCAACCCAACCCAGGCGTTGGACATCGGAAGGATTGATCCCGACTCCAACGCCCATTCCCGTTTTGCTAACCCAAACATGCTGGGCTTCGAGATAACTGGTCAGATTAAAATTATCACGAATAGGATTTTCTGATCCAAATAGACAGGCAAAACCATCCTGCCAAAGAGTTTGCTGATGAAAAGACTGCGGCATCGAATCGAATCGGTTGATGGCCATATCGACCTTACCCTGCTCAACATCCAGAAAACTGACATCACTCGGTGTCATGATATCAAGTGCGACTCCGGGTGCATCATCACGTAATCGTCGGAGCAAGTTCGGAAAAATAGTTGATTCAGCATAATCACTGGCCATTATTCTGAAAACACGCTCAGACTGACTGGCATTGAATTCGGACTGAGGTTGAACCGCAATATCCACACGAGCCAACACATCCCTGATCATCGGCTGGAGTTCGATTGCTCGCACCGTAGGTGTCATACCTTCACTGGTTCGAACCAGCAAAGGATCATCAAATAAAAGGCGCAAACGACGTAAACTATTACTCATGGCCGGTTGGCTTAATCCAAGATGCGAAGCAGCTCGGGTTACATTGCGTTCCCGAAGCAATACATCCAGGTACTCGAGTAAATTAAGATCAATACGACCGATTTGCATAACCAGCTTACCTACCATTATTCATTTCATGAATAGTAAAAATAAATATCATTTATTTCAATTATAGCGCGACAAACCCTAAGATACTCGATGTTCACGACTTTAAAATCCTACAGGAATAAAATATGACCCAATATCGAAATGACATTGATCAGGCTACCAGTCTTTGCGCTGCAAATGGCGATAACTGGAATGCTATTAATCCGGAATCAGTTGCACGAATGCGTGCTCAAAACCGCTTCCAGACAGGTCTGGATATCGCAAAGTACACCGCAAAAGTGATGCGCGAAGATATGGCGGCTTATGATGCGGATCCGTCACAATACACCCAGTCACTGGGCTGCTGGCACGGCTTTATCGCCCAGCAAAAAATGATTTCAATCAAAAAGCATTTCGGTACCACTAAAAAAAGTTATCTATACCTGTCCGGTTGGATGATTGCGGCCCTACGCTCCGAGTTTGGCCCATTACCCGACCAGTCAATGCATGAAAAAACTTCGGTCCCAGCCTTGATCGCTGAACTTTATACCTTTTTGCGACAAGCTGATGCTCGCGTTCTTGGGGGGCTGTTCCGAGATCTCGACGCCTCCCGTAACGCAGGCGATGACGTTAAAGAGAAAGGCATTCAAAACGAGATCGATAATTTTGAAACACACGTTGTTCCAATCGTGGCGGATATCGATGCTGGTTTTGGTAATGCAGAAGCCACTTACCTGCTTTCCAAGCAACTAATCGAAGCAGGTGCCTGCTGTATTCAAATTGAAAATCAGGTTTCTGACGAAAAGCAATGCGGTCACCAGGACGGAAAAGTAACAGTACCGCATGAAGATTTTCTAGCCAAAATTAGAGCTGTTCGATACGCATTTCTTGAACTCGGGATTGACGATGGTGTCATTGTTACCCGCACCGATTCCCTCGGCGCAGGATTAACCAAACAAATCGCATATAGTAATGAACCTGGTGATCTCGGTGATCAATACAACAGTTTCCTCGATGTTGAAGAAGTCAGCCCTGAAAACATGAAAAATGGCGACTTGATGATCAACCAAAACGGTAAGCTGGTTCGACCAAAGCGTTTACCGAGTAATTTATTTCAGTTCAGAGAGGGTACTGGTGAAGACCGCTGCGTACTGGATAGCATAACTTCATTACAAAACGGTGCAGACATGATCTGGATCGAAACTGAAAAACCGCACATCGGACAAATCAGCGGCATGATTAATCGCGTTCGCGAAGCGGTTCCAAACGCCAAACTTGTCTACAACAACTCTCCATCATTCAACTGGACATTGAACTTCCGTCAGCAAGTTTATGATGCCTGGAATGAAGCCGGAAGAGAAGTTTCAGCTTACGATCGCGATAAACTGATGAGTATCGATTACGACGAAACCGAACTAGCTATCGAAGCCGATGAAAAGATTCGTACCTTCCAGGCTGACTCAGCTCGCGAAGCCGGCATTTTCCATCACCTGATTACCTTACCAACCTACCATACCGCAGCACTATCTACTGATAGTCTGGCCAAAGAGTACTTTGGCGAGCAAGGAATGTTGGGTTACGTACTGGGTGTTCAACGTAAGGAAATCCGCGATGGTATCGCCTGTGTTAGACATCAGAACATGGCCGGTTCGGACATGGGTGATGATCACAAAGAATATTTTGCCGGTGATGCGGCTCTAAAAGCTTCGGGTAAAGATAATACGATGAATCAGTTTTCCTGATAATTTCTGAATCATTAATTTTGGAGGGCGGATTTTCCGCCCTTTTTTTGCCTTAGTAATATCGCGATTCGCATTTAATAATTAAAATTCAATGTTAGAATCCATTTTTCATAACTTTCATCCAGTAGGTGTTCACACCCGAATATCTGCTATTTGCCGAGCGACCTATGATCCGTTACTTCCTCATTTTTTGTGCTGTGCTACATATTTCTACTTTTTCGACAACGGCTACCGCTACACGTTTGCAATCAGGTCCCGAGCTTAAAGAAATCGTTTTAAAAATAGATCCGGCTGATTTAGAGATCACCCCCAAAAATTTTAAACATCCGGTCTGGGGGATCATAATGGAGATGGGACTAGCTGAAGGCCGGATCACTTTGATTGCCCTGGCTGACGGTTCAACTACTTTGTACTTCAGTAATGGCAGTGGTCTGAATGGTGGTGGGGAAAATCTAGCAGTTCGCCAGGCTGCCGGGCATTATTTACTCGGCGCACAATATTTTTATGGACAATCGACTCCGTCCAACGAATACCCTGACCCTGAAAAGGGCGAAGTTCGGTTCACGTTTTTAGCTTTCGATGGCCATACTAGTTTTAGCGCTCTAGAATCTGATCTAATTGCGCAAAAAGAACCGATTTCCAATTTGTACCTGGCGGCTTCAAAAGTAGTGGCCGAATTAAAAAATATGCAAGCACAGTAATCATCGGTAACAGTAAATATCCTGCTGTTTGAAATTAACATAACCAATGGATTCTAATGCTTTTCTACTGTTGGTAACGGCGTGTCTCGCAGTCAACCATTCACCAGGCCCTTCAATTTTATTTGTTAACAGTATCGCTGCTGAAGCGGGACTTCGAG
>JBLIOG010000307.1:0-4793 GCA_047639625.1 Gammaproteobacteria bacterium | reverse complement strand
AGCCTCAGGTAATAAATGAGATTAGTTAGGGAATCTTCTTAACTATCAATTTGTGACCTATCCGACTGAAGAGCGGTCTCTAATAGCGAAGAGCGATGATTTTGTTTGGGTAATTTTGCCCTGACTATATCTTTGGGGTTTGGTACCCGAGATATTTCTTCCAATCTTGTGGCGGGCTTTTATGCGAGAGATCTATTTGAGAACGGTGCTTAAATAGCGATGAAAAACTGTGACGGTACACTTGTATGTATTGGTACAGCAAAAGCTACCGTCATTCACGAAAATGGTTCAAAGCTCACAATACCGAATGCGGAATTAGTTGCGAGCCGGGTTGGTATTGCTAAGGCAGGTATTGTTAAGAAGTAGTGGCACTAATCGATTGGCCTGGTAAAGACAATATTAGTCTTCGCCAGGCATTGTTACAGACTTGTTACTCTGTTTTTTGCTTCCTGTATCTGAATGTCCTACCTTACCCTGTAGCGCTTAAAAGCAATCGTTCTTGCTTTTGCATGACACTTTCGAACAACTCAAGCGAACGGTAGAGGCGCATTTTGGTCGCACTCAGGCCAATATCCAGATAGTTGTTGATTTCTCGAAGTGTAAGCTCGAGGAAATAGCGTAACACGAGTACTTCACGATCCCGTTGCGGTAATCCAGACAGAACCTTGCTAACCATTTCTTCTGTTCCATTTGAATGTTTAGTAACCGTCATATTGTCTTCGTGAATTTCAATCAATGATCATAAATTATCACTTAGAATATGACGTGAACGTTTCCGTGCAATGTCATGGCATTGGCGATCACCAATGGCAAACAACCAGGTTCGAAAACTCGCATCCTGGCGAAAGCTTCGAATCGCACGAAACACACGCAGTTCGGCTTCTTGTGCAGCATCTTCAGCATCCTCGCAGTTTCGCAGATAGGCGAAACATCTGGCGCCTATCATTACTTTTATTTCTCAATTGCAATCAGCCTGATGCTTCTTCATGAGGATCGGGCGCGTCCTCAATTCGCACGATTCTGACTTTGCCCACGCGTCGACCGTTATGATTTATTATTTGCAACTGGAATCCATTTTCTAAAATTTCATCACCGGTTTCAGCCATCATTGATAATCGGCGTATAAATAAACCACTGAGTGTATAAGCTTCCAGTTCATCACTCACTTCCAGGCTGGTGGCTCGTTCCAGATCAGCGAGTGACACCAGTCCGTCGACTTCCCAGGTTTTGATCATCAATTTCATCTTCGATTTCACCAACGATCTCTTCCAGTAAATCTTCCAGCGTGACAATACCGATAAACCGCCCGTATTCATCGACAATACAGGCCATATGGGCGCGTTTGATTCGCATTAAATCGAATAACCGAGCTATTCGTTGAGATTCGGGCACAACCATGGCTTCGCGTTTGAACTTTTTGAGTTCGCCCCAGGGCTCATCTTAACCATTAAAAATCGCGCGTTGAATATCCTTGGCTAGAATAATACCGATCAACTCATCGTCATTTTTACTGTTAGTCAGTGGAAAACGTGAATGAATGGTTTTTCGCATCACACTTAGGTTCTCTTTTGCGGTACCTGAAACATCGAGTACCTGCGCCGAACTGATCGGTATCATGATTCGCCCCACATGCCGGTGATCAAACTCGAACAGGTTGTGTAACATTTTCGCTTGCGACTCGTGGATTTCTCCATGCTCTTTGGAAGTGGTCACGAGCCCTCTGATTTCATCACCGGTAAATACTTCTACGTGACTAACTTCAGCAATATTAAGCATCGACAAAATCGCATTGGCGGCACGATTGAAAAGCCAGGTCAGTGGTAGTAATAACACATACGAAAGGTGTAGCGGATAGGCCACCCAGATTGACACGGGTTCTGCTTTTCGAATCGCCAGAGTTTTAGGCACCTGCTCCCCGATCACAATGTGCAGCGCTGAAAAAATCAGGAAGCCGATAATAAAGGCCATGTTGTGAATCACTGATTTCGACATGCCCATTTTTGAAAATAAAGGTTCGAGAACGACAGCCACAGCAGGCTCACCGACCCAACCCAGACCTAACGATGCCATAGTTATCCCTAACTGGCAGGTGGCCAGGTAAGCTTCAAGATTGGCTTGAATTTTAACCGTTAATTTCGCTGCCGAACTCCCTTCATTTGATAGAGCTTCGATACGAAAACCTCGTGCCTTAACCAGTGCAAATTCAGCCGCCAGTAAAAACCATTGGCGACTAGTAACCGCACGATCACCGTGATGTTGGAAAGGTTTTCCATCATTAATTTTAAATTTATGGGTATCGATGAAAAAAAACTTCTATGATGTTTCGGTGGTTAGGCTTAAAAAAATAGCTGACATGCCTGGCAGTTGGTCGGATGACGATTACCGACATCTATTGACCGAGCTGGAAGTCGACGGGCTAGACGACGCGAGTGCCAGCGATTTAACAGATATGACCGTCATGGCATTACAGGATATGGTTGCCGCTACCGCCGCTGAAGCCGTCTTGAGTTACAAACTGTGCGGGCGTGTTTCTGCAGGTTCGCGACGTAACATCGTAGAGGATTTACTCGCGCAGCAGAGAGCCTGGCAGGAAGTTTCGGATATTAGACTACATTCAGCGATTTATTCAGCAGCAGTCTTATTGAGAAAGACATTTCCTGGCCTCTTCGATAACCCCGATATGATGCGTCTTGAACTTGAAGTTACTGCAGTAACAACCGAAGCCGCGGCATTATTTTCGAAAAAACCTGAACCGGCCTTTGTCACCCGTATGCTGGCTGACGCTATGAGTGAGAATAGTATTCTCGAAGGTCTATTTGATGAACAATTGCTAGCAAAAAGCTTTCCCGAAGCCTGTGGGATAGTTTGGCGTTGTGAATTCTCCGATCATAAGGTTGAATTAAATCCCTCTGTGAGACTGACCATCTATTCATCCAGGCATTGGTTAAAGGCCATGGAGTCGGTTTCAGACTTCAAGTCCAGTGCCTACAATGACAGCATCTTTGGAGAGATAATTCATGGATGAATATGACTCAAGTGAATGGGAAGAGTCTTTGACCCTTACGTACAACGAATATTCTAACCAGTTCGTTGATTTTGCTCCAAAACTGGCCGCTGCAATTGGAGCCTTAATATTTGGCTGTAGTTTAGCCCATGCTTTACGGGTAATCAGTAGAAAACTAGATCGAAATCTGGACTCGCTATTCCAGGATTCGGCTATTGCTGATGATACCGGCCAGAAAAAAATACGACGATCCTATGCAGTCATTGTCAGCAATCTGGTGTTATGGATGGTTATCATATTTTTCATATCCTTTACCGCCAACCTGCTTGGCTGGCATCTGGTTTCTACCTGGATTGCTGGTTTTGGAATTTACATCCCTAATTTGATCACAGGCTTGCTGATTATCCTGGGTGGTTTTCTGCTGGGTAGCGTTATAATCAAAGCTGTGATGAACACCGCTCTTTCAGGTGGTCTCGATCATGCGGAAGGACTGGGTCGTATCGTTCAACTGGTTATTATGTTTACTGCGTTAATAATAGGTGTCGAACAGATTGGTATTAACGTTAGTTTTCTTAGTAACATTTTAACAATCATTATTGGCGTACAATACCTGCGCAAACACTGTCGCATTGGCGAGGTTATGCAAATTGGTAATGTTGAAGGCAACATTGTCGAAGCAACTCAGACCTCGATTGGGCTTGATACCGATTATGGACGTTACGTTATACCTGCTAGCCAATTCCAGGAACAGATCAGCAGCTTCAGAGCGAGTAATGAGCCTTCGAAAGAAGTCACTGACCTGATAGCAGAACCAGCCCCCAAAATGTCTGATCATAAAATAGATCTGGCTCTTGCTTTTCTACAATCGCAGCCAGCTGCGGCTGCAGGTATTTTAGAACTACAGCCAATTGAATAGGTTGCTGAATTTGTTAGCGGGATACCCTATATGCTCGGGGAGATCCTGTTAGGAAAGATGCTACCTCAATATAGTGCCCGGCTATTCAAAATCCTTGGTCCCAGCACTTCATCCGCGATGCTTTCTGATATGGAAACAAGTCATATTGCTTCGATTGTAAGACTTGTCGGTAAGCAAAAGGGTAAACATCTACTTGAGTTGTTACCCGACAAAACCAGTATCGCGTGCAGGCTCCTTCTCAATTATTCTGAGGAAGCTGTGGGTGCATGGATGTTGGCCACCGTGCCGAGCATACTCGATGACTGTAATGTTGAAGATGCACTCAATCGAATCAGTTTGGAAACCCAAGCCTCCGATATTGGTTCGATTTATGTGATCGATAGGAAAAGAATTATAAAAGGCGTATTGAGCCTGACTTCGTTAATACGCTCAACAGCGAATACTGCAGTAACAGCGGTGATGGATAAGAATCAGGAATCTATATCGGCGCGAACCGCACTTATAACGGTGATAAGGAATCCCGCATGGAGTCTTAAGGATAACCTTCCTGTGACTAACAGGAACCGGCAATTAATCGGTGTTTTGCGCTACGCCGACCTCCGCAAAGGCCTTCACCAAATTTCTGCAACAATGGATCGACCCGATGGTGATGATCCTATAGCGAGTGTTTATGAATGCTATTGGAAAATCCTGCTCATCCTGTTCGATACCGTCGCCGATATAACCCGTTCAAAAACACGTTAGAGGTATTTGGATGGTTGAGGCAATAAACGATAGAAGCAAGCCCATAGCAGCGTTAAATCGGACCTTTCTACTCAATTTCCCGAAAGAAGCCGCGCGCAAGCTCGAAACTATGTTGACGCAGGAATCGGC
>JBLIOG010000306.1:0-4849 GCA_047639625.1 Gammaproteobacteria bacterium | reverse complement strand
AAATAACCAGTGCAGAGAAATATTATTCCCAACACCAAATTAACGGATTTATCTGAAATAGGGGAAAGATTTGACGTCATTTTTACTATCATCCTTAACATATTGATACTTCTTACCATCATTTTTTATAATTGTCCTGCTAATTTTCAAATTTAAAGTTGATGTTTAATAATAACTTTTAAAGGGAATTAATTAGACGCCGGACAAACTGGATTTGGAAAGGATTGAAAATAGGGATCTGATCCGTATTATGGTTGTACCTAAAGCGGCTTTATAAAGGGTAAGCAAGATGGCGAATGGTTTTCTTATCGCATTACTGTTGTTTAATATTGCCTGCATTGTTATTTGTCATCGTATTGCTGCCAAACGTGGTGCACGACCGGTGTTCTGGGGGATGATTGGGGCTTTGCTGGGGCCTTTGGCTATTCCGCTGGTTCTAATATTTGCTTCGGCTTCCAATGACTAAGAAATAATGCGAGGACCAACAGGGTTATTCCAACAATCCGGGCAATGGTTAGGTCTTCGCCGATGACCAGCCAGGCCAGAATGAGTATCACAGCCGGTTCCATATTTAAAAACATAGCGAAAACTCCACCCCCGACAAGGTTAATAGCTTGTAACGATAGTATAAATGCTGCGATCGAAAAAACCGTAATCAGCGTTAAATAGCGCCAACCCAGGTATTCTCTGGGCGGTACTAGCTCTACACCCGATGCAAGCATCAACGATGCGATTACCAGCGAGGCAATCATGATCCACAAAGTAGCAACATAACTATCTGCGTCATCGGGGAATCGTTCGTAACTCAATATAAATAAAGTAGCGCCAACGGATCCGAAACAAGCTAGAAAAAGTCCCATTGGATGAATGCCATGAAATTCCGGGCCTAGTGCTATACCAATTCCGATAAATGCCAGTATGAATGACCCTAATTCGAAACGGTTTACCAATTCACGGTTAATCAATCGTTTGTAAATAACCACTTGTAATGGGAAGGTGTAAAAGATGATCGCCGACAGGCTGACTGGAATGTAGTTAACCGCTCCAAGGTGTCCGATAGAGGTTGCGACCATGCCAAATACACAGCAGAAAAACACCAATGGGCGAACTTGAAGCTTCCAACCTTTTCTGAGAATTAACACGATGATGACCATCGCTACCGTCGACATCAGAAATCGATAAAACGTCAAGGATGCTGGTGTCGTTCCCGTATCGTAGGCAAGGCGAGATAAAGTTGTATTAAAACCATAAAAAATTGCCGCCGACAAAGCTATTGCTCGACCCACTAATTGGTTATGATCCATCCCATTATTAACCCGATACAAATTTAAGGTGGGCAGTATGGAGCAGGCAACAGTGAATGCAATTGTAGAAACTCAGCTCATCGAGAATTTACCTTATGAAATTGATGGCGGGTATTCGGAACGGGCGTCAATCGGATTGGTAGTTTTGGCGACCGATTACACGATTGAGCGTGAATGGCAGCAGTTGTTTGCGGGCCTCGATGGAGTCGCGCTGTATCACAGCAGGATTTACAATAATAATAATATTACTCCGGAAAATTTGCGGGCTATGTCACCGAGAATTAGCGAATCGGCCGGATTGATCACGCCCGATACGCCAGTTAATGTCATTGCCTATGGTTGTACTTCTGCTTCGATGGCGATTGGGGAAGAGGAAGTCTTTGCCAATATTCGAGCAACGAGACCCGGTGTCGCTTGCACAACGCCAATTACCGGAGCTTTTGCCGCATTTGATGCATTCAATGCAAAAAGAATTGGAGTGCTGACGCCTTATCCAGCAGATGTTAATAAAATAGTGTCGGACTACATTTCTGCACGCGGATACCAGGTCCCTGTATTTGGTTCGTTTAACGTGGCGCAGGACACAATTGTTTCAAAAATCACGCCTGATTCGATTGAAAAAGGTGTTCGAGAGATTACCCGTCATGCCGATGTTGATATGATTTTTGTCTCCTGTACCTCGGTCCGCTTACTCGAATCTTGTGCAGCACTTGAAGCCAGTCTTGGAATCCCATTGACCTCTTCTAATCATGCAATGGGCTGGCATGCCTTACGCCTGGCTGGTATTGAGGATTCACTCGGCCAGTTTGGCTCGCTTTACGAATGTCAACTCGCTAAATAAAAGAATGGGTTTACTCGATGGGCGAGCCTCCTTCGGCAGTTCGCCTTTCGATAAATGAATCGAGTGCCTCGCGAACTCCCGGGTCCATCGGTGGCGGTTCAAAATCAGCCAGAGCTTTCTTCCAGACGCCATTCGCGCGCTGGGTTGCAGTGAGCGAACCATTATCAGTCCATTGCCCGAAATTACTCCAGTCAGAAACTATCGGTTCGTAAAACGCCGTTTGATAACGTGCCATAGTGTGATCGCATCCGAAAAAGTGGCTGCCGGGTTCGACAGCGGCAATCGCTTCAAATGCCAGTTCATCATCGTCCGCTTTCAGTGGTGTAAAGATCTCGGCGAAAGTCTGCAGCATTTCTATATCAAGAATAAACTTTTCCATTGAACCGGTTAATCCTCCTTCTAACCAGCCGGCAGCGTGTACCATCATGTTGACACCACCAAGAATACTGCCCCAGGCTGACATCATAGTTTCGTAAACAGCCTGTTCATCGGGCGCGTTTGAAGCCGTAGCGGCGGAACCCCGCCAGGGCAGTCCAATATGCCTCGCTAGCTGTCCTGCACCAAATGCAGCCTGTACAAATTCGGGAGTACCAAATGCCGGTGACCCAGACTTCATATCGACATTTGAAGTAAATGAACCGTAGGTGACCGGAGCGCCGGGTCTGACGATTTGTGCCAGGGTGATTCCCGCCAGGGCTTCAGTATGTTGTAAAACCAGGGCACCCGGCATAGTGACGGGTGCCATTGCACCCGCAAGCGTAAAAGGGGTGATGACGGACATTTGTCCCGCACGGGCGAAGTCAATAATGCCCTGGCACATCGGGACATCGAGCTGTCGAGGCGAATTGGTATTAATGACCGTGTAGCACCAGACTTTTTTTTCAAATTCAGCTTGATTTAGTTGTCGTGTAATTCTTGTCATCTCAAAGCAATCTTCTACCTGACCGCTCCCTCGCGAATAGATAAAATGGGGTTTGCCACTGAGTGCAAGTTGGCTTTCGGTCACCTGCAAGTGTCGAAGATGAACTGGAATATCTTGCGATTCGACATTGGGTGATTGCATATGTATGACATCGTAATGTTCGCAGAGTCGTATGATATTTCGGGTGTCTTCGAGAGTAGCGGGTCTTTTTCCGCGGTCTAAATCAGAAATATGGGGAGCGCCACCAACGGATAAAAATGCGATATTGTCACCACCCAGTGTGACATTTTTTTCCGAACTGGCTCCCTGCATTATGAATTCTGAAGGTGCTGTTTTAAGGGCAGACTCTATCAGCGCCCGATCAATTTTTACAATCCAGCTTGATTCATTAACATCGGCACCGGCTTCCTTAAATAATCGGCGGGCTTCTTCATTGAGAACTTTAATACCCAGTTCTTCGTTAACTCTGAGTGCTGTCTGATGAATTGCTTCGAGTCGATCTTCGGTAAAAGCCGGTTGTCTAATCAGTGGGTTCGTCAGATTTCGATAGTTGACTTTTCGCGTGTGTGATTTATCGGCTACACCGTGATGCCGGCCTCGACGTGTTCTTCGGCTCATATAATTTGATCTCGGTAGGTAGTCAGAATATGTTTCTCAAATCGTTTAGCGTTCGTTTTTGACAACTTTTCTCCGGTAAAGCATTCGAAATATGACTCGGTGTAGCTTAGTCGGGTTGTCAATGATTCAGTCACTTCAAGCGCGTAAAAACCAATTTGAGAAAAATAAAGTACGCGGGCACGTATCAGGGCATCAGGCATCGAATAGTCAAATCGTTGATAAAACCGACTTAAAGCATCGATGCATTGGTCATCTTCGCTAGCGACCAATTTTCGAATGATATCGGATCGACGCGCCCATTCGCGAATAGCAAGATCCAGACGGGGATCAAATTTACTACTGTCGATACAGGTTTCAAAAAAGTTGAGGATTCCCTCGGAAAGACTATTTACCTGTTCGACAGTACTGGTTATACCTTGTGTATTTTTTGATCGCCAGAATTCAACCAGTGCATCGATGAGGTCTTCACGGTTATCAAAGTGCCAATAAAAACTGCCTCGGCTAACCCCGAGGTCATTGGATAAACGGGTAATGCGAATTGAGTCAATGCCTTCATTCAAAAATATGCTGAGAGCAGCTTCGAGCCAGTCGAAACGGCTCAATTGTCCTCGAACATTCGGTTGAGTTGATTTTCGAGCAGCAGCTTTTAGTAAAGCAGCATCTGACATTGCTTGATCCATACAGAGGTGTATGGTTGAATATACACAACTGTATGCTATCTGCAAGTAATATGACTATCTCCGATAAAAAAGCCAATGTTCGTGTAGAAAGGTTTTCCGATCTTAACTTCGTGCCTCGATTTGAATATGGAGATATGGCTCAGGGCGTCGAAATTTGCGGTGAAAACGATGGCAGTGAGCTTGGCAGTGGCTGGGGCAGATTGACCGAAGCCTACCTTCCCTGGACGATTAAATACGATGAAGTTCTTACCGTATTTGAGGGCCAGTTGAAATTACATGCGAATGGTCAGGTTCATGTTTTAAATCCGAAAGATGCGATCTGGCTACCTTCAGGAACAGCATTGATATACGAAGCAAAATCGGTACTAATTCATTACGCTATCCATCCTTCTAACTGGCACGAAAGCACATGAGTAAGCGCAAAGTTAATCATCTTCCAGCCGATGATAAATCGAATGGCTGGAGTAGAATTCTCGCGCCACGT
>JBLIOG010000305.1:0-4884 GCA_047639625.1 Gammaproteobacteria bacterium | reverse complement strand
TCTGCCGTATCGGTAAAGTCGATCGGATGCACGTATGTTGGATTTTATGAGTCTGGCAACGTCACGTAATGCATCGTCTCCGCCCTGATGTCCATAGTGATCGTTGAACTTTTTGAAATAATCTATATCGTTGAGTAATACAGAATATATTTGCCGGTATCTTAGGCTAGCAGCATGAGTATGATCGAGATCGACTTCCATCGCTCTGCGGTTGCCAATTTGCATGAGATGGTCTTCCATGGATAAAGCCTGAAGTTCTTCGTTAAGCACCTCCAGATTTCGAGTTTTTTCTGCCAGGTGCTTTTCGATCATCTCCGCATGCATTTCTGTGACCTGAAAATGAGCGTTGGCAAGATCGGTGAGAGTGATCAAACCAACCAGTTCATCGTCGTCCTTCACAACAGGCAAGTGGCGAAATCTTTCAGCGCGACAAACTACCAGTGCATCAAATAATGTGTCTTTTTCAGTTAAGGTATGAACGGCCGAAGTCATACATTGGCTGGCCGGTCCATTAAGATCAAGTTAGTCCTTTTATCCATCTACTACTCCTGGTCCAGGGCATGATAAATTTTCACTATTGAGTTTAGTTGACGAATTTCAAGTTTTATAAGTTTTTTAGTGGCACGGAAATACTGGGTTTCAATCTTTCAGTCTGGTCAATATAAGTTTGATAAGTCTATACTGTGAAAATGGAACAACACTTTAAAATTTAGATAAAAGCTGCTCCGGCGGCGGTAAAATATTAATTTCAGAACAGGATACCCGATGCCATTAAAACTACGAAAAGTCGTCCGTTATATTGACGAAACCCATATTGAAGGTGGAAAACCTGCCGATCGCCCCTGGGTTATGGCGGCTGTAGCTGCTGTTATAGAAAATCCCTGGGCGGGTCAGGGCTTCGTAGAAGATCTACGAACCACTATTCTCGAGTTAGCCCAGCCTTTGGCAGATATCCTGGTGCCTGATATTTTACGAACAATCGGCGGGGCCGAGCAGGTTGAAGCCTATGGCAAAGCGGCTATTGTTGGTGTTAACGGTGAAATCGAACATGGATCAGGATTGATTCATACCTTACGGTTTGGCAACGAGTATCGTGTCGCAGTAGAAGGAAAAGGTTTTTTGAGTTTCACCAATAAAAGAGCGGGTCCGGGTACCGCAATTACTATTCCTATGATGCATAAAGACGATGCGGGATTTCGATCACATTACCTGACCCATGAATTCCATATTCCAGATGCACCAGGGCCGGATGAAATCATCATTGCATTGGGTGCCGCAAGCAGTGGAAGACCTCATCACCGTATCGGTAATCGGTACATGGATATGGAAGAGATGCAGGTTGACCAGACTGGAAAACCTGTCTAAATAAAATTGACCTGGTTTAAAGTCGAGTTTTTATTGGAAAAAATCTACGCCCCCGGGCATTTTGGAAGCTCATTTCAGGGAAGATTCGTTGGTGGCGGAAATTTCCCCAGCTAAAGTGGTGTTTTGTTGTGTTATCGCATCGATGTGAGATACCGCTTTATTTATTTCTGCAATTCCTGAAGCCTGCTGCCTTGATGAGGCAGAAATTTCCTGCATGAAACCCCCGACTTTCTTAACTCTGGCTACTATTTCGTCCAGTGTTGCGCCGGAATCGTTAACCAGTTCAGTCCCTGATCGCCAGCCCTCGCGGCTTCAACGCTTGCTTCAATCTTACCATCCAGTTCAAAAATAGCCGATGGCAGGCTGAAAAATTCCTGGAAATCCAGGAAAGATATTTTAATTGTTCCGAATAGTGCTGAATATGGACTACATTTTCGTGTTTCAATTGACGATTTAGAATCTCCGTGATATTTGTATTATAGAGTCCGTGTATTTTTTGGAGTTATGGCTACAACCACTTGCACCATTGTTTTTATCGACATCGACGAGCCGCATAAAATATATTCGGCGTTAGGTAATCAGATTGCCCGACGGTCGATAGATCAGTTTTTTGCGAAGATTCGCCGCATTACCGATCTTCAAGGCGGGATTGTTGTAAAAACAATTGGTGAAGGGTTAATGTGCAGATTTATATTTCCCGATAAAGCTGTAAAAGCGGTTACGCTGATACAGGCAAGTTCCGGACCGGTTAATCTTATTGGACACCCGGGTTTTCGACTTCGTATCGGTCTGAATCAGGGAGCCGTAATCGAAGATGATGACGATATCTTTGGTGATTCGGTTAATGTTGCCGCTCGCATGCGGGACTTTGCTCGACCCGGTCAAACGATTATTTCCTACGATACAGTTATCGCTTTATCAGAAGACCTGAAAAAAAGGGTCCGTCAAATTGATGTCACCCATGTCAAAGGTAAAAAAGAGGAAATGGCACTTTATGAAGTGTTATGGGAGTTCGAGGCAGAGGTTACCCGGCAAACTACCCATTTGTTGTCTAAAGTTAATCTCCAGAGTTTTTTGACTCTGAGTCATGGTGATCGTAAATACGTTATGAAAGAACAGCAGAAGTCCATGTTAATTGGACGGGGCGATAGTTGTCAGTTCGTTGTTAAAGCTGACCTGGCATCAAGGGAGCATGCGATCATCGAGGTCAGGCGTGGTAAATTTGTGTTGATTGATCAGGGTAGCAATGGAACTTTTGTTAAAACCAACAGTGGCCGTGAAGTCTATTTACGGCGTGAAACTTTTGTTTTGCATGACCAGGGTCAAATTAGTCTGGGGCAACCCTTTGCGAAATGCACCCCAACAGATTTAATAAATTTTGATTGCGAACTGTCCATCAAAAGCCAGGTAGATGCACGCACCCCATAAAACTCAATTTGGCGTCTTCAGTTCAAGTGTTTAGCGTGAATATTCTGGCCACAAGAGTCACACCTGAATAAGAATAATGGTTGAATTTGGCAATTGTCGATCAGTCTACCGGTTGTCCAGTAACCAATTTGAAAAAGCGTGCATTGGATGAGTAGGAAGGCAGTTTTTACGCGTGACGAGATAATAACTGAAAGCGTGTTTGACGGGTTGATCGACGGCAATGACCAGTTTTCCGGATTTCAAATCATCGAGGATCAATTCGTGATAACCAATGGCAACTCCAAGACCATCTGCTGCGGCTTGCATAGCCAGTGCAGGATCGTGAAATGACAGACCGCTTAACGGACGGTCTGGTTTAATCCCACAACCGTTAAACCAGTCAGTCCATTCGTCACCCAGACCGTGATCACCGACATCAGCGTGAATCAGGTTCAGCGATAACAGATCGCTGACTTCGGTGACAGCCGGAAGATGCTTTAAATGTTCGGGACTGCAAACGGGAACGAGATGAATACTACTGAGTAGTTGATGACGTAAATTTTTCCAGGGGGGAAATCCACATCGGATAGCCAGATCTATTTGCTCGGCCTGAAAATCGAGCAGGTCAAGATCAGGCAGCACATGAATCCTGCAAGCCCCGCTGTTTTGATACCCGTTACTGAGCCGTGGGATCAACCATCGGGTTGCAAAAGTAGGCGTGCAGGTGACTCGGAGGTTGGTTTCAGGATTGATATCCCGGAGTTGATCGAGAGTATTTGAAAATAGATCAAAACTTTTGGCTGCTGTCTTAAATAGCCGAAGTCCTTCTACCGTCATATCCAGACCCCGGTTATTGCGGATAAATAGTTTCTGTCCTAAGACGTCTTCGAGGCGCTTAATTTGATGGCTGATAGCACTGTGGGTAACACCGAGTTCGTCGGCTGCTTTTGACACACTCAATGCGCGGGCTGCCGCTTCGAAAGCGCGAAGTGCATTAAGGGGAAGGTCGCGTCGATTCATGATTTGTTGTGAATTTAATTAACACCCATACTAAATTAATATCATTACCGGTCAACCGCTTTATCTGACAAAATCGCTTCGACTAATGTTGGAGTGAATTCAAATGACCGAAAATCCAAGCCTAAACGTTTCTGGATATCAGGGCCACAGGCTCGACGATCGAGGTGGCAGTGATGAAATCCTGGTCCGATGTAACAAAGGTACGGGTTGTGGGGAATATTTACGTCGTTATTGGCAACCGGTAGCTCTGACCTCAGAAGTCAAAGATGTACCCCTACTGATTAAGGTGATGGGTGAAGAGCTGGTTTTATTCCGCGATAAATCCGATCGATATGGGCTGGTACATAAACAGTGTCCACATCGACGGGCATCGATGGAGTTTGGTGTTTGTGAATCGAATGGTATTCGCTGTTGCTACCATGGTTGGCTGTTCGATATCGATGGTCAAATTCTGGAGATTCCCGGGCATGATGAAAAGATTGCAGGGGTTGTTAAAAACAAGACTGCGTTAGGGGCTTACCCGGTACGCGAATACCGTGGATTGATATTTGCCTATTTAGGACCGATCGAGTTAGTGCCAGAATTCCCTGTCTACGACACGCTGGAAATTGAAAATCAAACCCTGGTGCCTTACCGCGCTGATTACAGTTGCAACTGGATTCAGGTACTCGACGCGATTTTAGATCCTATTCACACCAGCTTTCTGCATTCCCGAATGAGTCGGCCGCAATTTTCGGTGGGAATGGCTGAAATTGGAGAGATGCTGTTTTATGACCGTAGCTCCAGCTTTCTGGGTACCAATGTTCGGCGCGTTGATGATCATGTCTGGGTTCGAGTCAATGAACTGGTTTTACCCAATTATACCCAGGCAGGATCGGCATTCTCTGCCGACGGCACTGCTCCTGTTTATTATGGTCGAACCGCATTTTCCCGCTGGGTGGTACCCATTGACGATGAAAATACAACGGCATTTGCCTGGGCTATTTTTGGTGATCGTGCTGATCCCGATGAATACAATACGCCCGAAGGTCCTGAGTTAATTGAACAGGGCGAATTAATGGATAGGACCTACGATCAACGTCAACGATTCCC
>JBLIOG010000304.1:0-4885 GCA_047639625.1 Gammaproteobacteria bacterium | reverse complement strand
TTAAGGCACCAACAAGAATCATACCTAACTGATGTTATCTGCATCCTTACCTGCAGTTACCTTCAAACGATGGGCATACAAATGCTCATAATGCGGCAAGCAAGCTTCATACATTCGTTTGACGTGATCCGGAGCATCGTTAATATCGATTGCACTTCTCGGTTGCGGTTTTAACCCGTCGGAATCACGCAAATTAGAATGCCATGAACCACCGTCATACCAGCTGACTTCGTCACGATAGCCCGGCTCCCAGCTCAAAGCGGATTCGATAAACGAAATACCGACAGCCTGGCAATATGCATCAACAATTCCATGCGGGTTTTCAAGCAAATCATCACTATCGATGACAGGTGGCAGCTCACCCGCCTGGTCACATAGTCGATCAAAAAGTTCGCGCTGTTCAACAAAAGAAATTTCCTTCAGGACGAATTCGGGCCAGTGTTTGTACATGGATGTTGTGACTCTGGCCGGATCTCTGATCAAAAAACTGTGATTAAAATGCGATAGAAATTCATCGGTCCAAAGGTGCTAAACATAGTGCGGGAAATCTTTTGAGAAAACTGAATCGGTTTGTGCGGCTAGTTGAAGTTCCTGCCAGACAGTTTCTGAAGTAAGTCCTTTAATTCTGGGACTGTTGGTTTCGAGCCTTGGCCAGCGGGCATCATCGCCTTTGTACCAGGGCTCGCCGAAGGGTTCATGAAAACAGTTCATATCGCCCCGCATCATCCATTCGAAAGCGCTGGAGGTTGATCGAGGCGTCGCCCAGAGCACCAGAATTTGATTCATGATTATTATACCTTACTGAAGCGATGACAAAAATTACCCGTCCCGCATACTGAACCTTTGAAACCTGGGTTGTAAACCCATTTTTAACCAGGGTTTGTTGACTCACCTTGCAGCTGAAGTTTCATATCGTCATACTCCTGCTGATCAATTGAACTGTTGGTTTAACCATCAGGCTTTTACCTACAATAAATATTTCACAGGAGAATATGATGCCCCGCTATCAACGAATTTTAATTACCGGTGCCGCTGGAAACCTCGGGCGCGAATTGAGAAAAAGCCTTGGACATCTTGCCACAACCATCCGCTTAACCGACCGCGGCGAAATGGCAGAAGCACAGGAAAATGAAGAAGTGATGCCCTGCGAATTGAGTGACTTCGAAGGCATCATGAAAGTGGTTGAAGGCTGTGATGCGATTGTTCATTTTGGCGCAGCACCGGTCGAACGTCCCTGGGCAGAAATCCTCGATTCTTCCATTATTGGTGGCTATAACATTTATGAGGCTGCCCGCCGACATGGCGTTAAGCGAATTATTTATGCCAGTTCGATCCACTCTGTAGGTTACGAACGCCGAGAGGCTGGGGCCGATACAGACACGCCACATAACCCTGATACTCTATATGGTGTCTCTAAATGTTTTGTCGAAGACCTGGCTAAAATGTACTTCAACAAATTTGGTATTGAAACGGCCTGTCTTCGAATCAATTCGTGTTTCCCTAAACCTCGCGATCGACGTCACATGGCGACCTGGCAAAGCTTTGCTGATTTAGTGCATCTGGTCGAACGTTGCCTGGTCTCTGAAAGAATTGCTCATACCGTTGTTTACGGTATTTCAAATAATCAGGAAGCTTTCTTTTCAAATCACAAGGTTGCACATCTCGGTTACCAACCAAAAGACAGCGCAGAGGATTACCGCGAAGACATTGAAGCGACTACCAGGCCGGGCGATCCGTTCGACCCTGCCGTTGAATTCGTGGGCGGTTTTTTATGCGCTTACGGACATCCCGATGAAGAAGAAAGGCTGGAGAGCTAAGCCTGAATCAATTCAGCCGATGCTCGGGGTTGCTTAGGATCGGGATAGAATAACGCATACACGACTGGAATCAGAATTAATGTGATAACAGTCGATGCTGCTAATCCACCCAATACAGCCCGGGCCAATGGTGCCTGGGCATCGGCTCCTTCGCCAACCCCAAGCGCGAGTGGAAGTAAGGCGAGTATGGTGGTCAAGGTAGTCATTAATATGGGTCGTAGTCTTAATCGGCCCGCTTCAATTAATGCGTCAACGGTTTTGCGGCCTTCCCTACGTAATCGATTGGCCTGATCGACTAACAGGATTGCATTATTAACGGCAATACCGCACAGCATAATGCAACCAATAGCGGATTGAAGGTTTAATGTTGAACCCGTTAATAACAGGGTCAACAAAACACCCAGCGTAGCGACCGGGACCGATAAGATAACAATGAGTGGCGCTCGTAAAGATTCATACTGCGAAGCGAGCACCATATATACCAGCAATAGCGCGAGTCCAATTGAGAGCCTCAGCTCGTTAAAGGCTTTTTCCTGTTGTTCAAATTCACCCGATACCTCCAGATCGTAACCGGACGGGCGGGCAATATTATCAAGTCGCTGCCGCACCTCAGCGGCTACTGAACCGAGATCACGCGCCTCGACATTCGCGTTGACGGTAATCAATCTCTGCTGATCTTTACGTTCAATCACTACCGGCCCACGACCTTGTGAAGTCTCAACCAAACTGCGCAAACTCACCTGATTTCCTTCAGGCGTACGTAACTTCAAATCAAGAATTTCGTCAATCGAACGCCGTTCTGCATCCGCCAGCTGCAACAGGATTGGATAAGCATTACCATCAACTCGATATTCTCCTGCCCGGGAACCCGCGACTGCCGTACCGATTGCTTGCGTCACGTCACGAACGTTAAGTCCAAGATCAGCAATTTTATCGCGTAAGACGTGAATATGTTGCTGGGGAATTCCAGCTTCACGACTAACATCAACATCGGTTATACCGGGAACATCTTCGATTATCTCTGCAACCTGAGCGGCAAGTAATCCCAGAACTTCAAAATCAAAACCCCGCACTTCGACTTTAAGTCCGTCAGAACTCGACAGTAGTCGTTCGAGTAAAAATTGCCCTTGAGGTGCTCGTGTTCGAATTTTCATTCCAGGAATCTGTCCATCGAGGATCTCACGCAGGTCTTTGGCGATTTCTTTATTTGACCGGTCCCGATCTGCCGCTGGCGTCAGGGATATTCTGATTTCACCCCGAGCTTTAGATCGACCCCAGGTTCCCGATGGCGAAGCCGAGACAATCGAGGAAACGGCTTCGGGCACTTTGCCCTCTATCATCGATTCCATAAGACGGGTTTGCCGATCTATCAGATCAAGCCGAGTCCCCACTTCCATTTCACCACTAATTCGGACCTGACCTTCATCACTGGGTGGCATGTACTCGGTTCCAATATAGGGAATTAACATCAAACTTGAACCGAGTAACACGGCGCAAAAGAATATTACCGAAAACCGATATCGCAAGGTCCAGGTTAATAGTTCACAATAAGTATTTTCGAGATTACTAAAGGCTAGGGTCGGTTTTACATCCTTCGCCTGAGCAGACCCCGAGTCATTCCGCCCGGCCTTCGCCGACAGTAGTTTCGACGCCAGCATGGGCACTAATGCCAGGGCAACCAGCAGGGCACAGAATAATGAAAACATAATGACATAGGCCAGTTCTCTGAATAGAACACCCGAAACACCCTTAAGAAAGATCAGCGGCAAAAATATAGTTAAGGTTGTGATGGTTCCGGCAATAACTGCAGATGAAACTTCCCGAGTTCCAGCCACAGCCGCTTTACGCGGGCTTTCCCCTCTTTCCTGATAACGACGAAAAATATTTTCAAGAACGACCACCGATCCATCCAGCATCAAACCGGCTCCAAGCGCTAATCCACCTAGCGTCATAAGGTTTAGCGTAAAGCCACCAAAATATAACAAGGCGAAAGTCGCCAGCATTGAAATTGGAATTGCGAGAAAGATGATCAACGTACTACGAAAGTTTCGCAGGAATAAAAACAAAACCAGCACAGCTAACGCGCTGCCAAAAAGTACCGATCGGGCAACATTACTGATAGAGCGCTCAATAAAATTACCCTGATTTGCCACCGGAATTACCAGCAATTGCGGAAAGTCCCGGTTGATCGCCTCCACTTCCGCAAGCACAGCCTGTGCGACATCAACGGTATTGGCACCCGCTTTCTTTCGAATCGCAACCCGTAAACCACGATTACCATTGACCCGAACTATGCGAGATAATTTTTCATAGGTATCTTTAACAACCGCAACCTGCCCAAGCGTTACTTGAACACCATCGCGTTTTACAATGACAGTACCTCTGATTTCATCCAGATTACGAAATTCCGCCGGCGCTCGCAGCGTAACTTCGAATCGACCGCTTTCGAGTTTGCCTGAGGGTAAATCGAGATTGGCATTACGAATAGCATCGAGCATGTCATTAAGGGGCAAACCCAGCGCATTGATCTGATCCGGATCGAGTTCGACTCGAATTTGCCGATTAAACCCACCCCAGGGATCTACCTGTGCAACGCCGGGGATACGAGAAAAACGGTAACGAATCTGATCTTCGACCAATTGGGTCAATTCAACCGGGTCGAGTGGGCTCGAGATACCCAGCACAACGACAGGAGAATTATCTATATCGTATTTAGAGACCCTGGGCTGAACGACATCATCGGGCAATTCACTGGCTTCATCGGCCAACGTCGATTGCACATCAACGGCAACCGTATCGATATCAGTTCCCCAGCCAAAACTGACCCGAAGCCAACTCCTGCCTTCATAAGAATAGGACGTCATCTCTTCCACCCCCGGCACAGTAGCGACGACTTCTTCGACAATTTGCGTGACCAGTCGCTCCATCACGATCGGATCGGCACCCTTATATTGAGTGCTTACCGAAAGGGTTGGTAGTTCAATGCTGGGTAATAGATCGATTTGCAGCCGACTCAAACTCATGGCCCCTAAAACAACGACAATAAGGGTCACCATTGAAGTAAATAC
>JBLIOG010000303.1:0-4906 GCA_047639625.1 Gammaproteobacteria bacterium | reverse complement strand
AAAGAATGAAATTTTGCCTGGGAAAAAAGTCTACTATGGGTTGGCAAAGGGCCAATAGGCCAAATTACACTGAAAGAATTATTGGTTGTACTTAGACAGATTGAAGGAATAGAGCGATAGAGACCGTTCATTAGGAAAAGAGTCAAATTTCTGAAGTGTTTCAATTTGCCTTAGCCAGTTATGCTAATGATCAAGGAACATATTCGGCTTTAATAACTAAAAGACGCCAGGGAAAGCCGAAGACAACCTATTTTCCAGAAAATAATCTACTGCCAATTTGGCAGGAAATTTATAAATATCAGGTTACTGGAACAACTCGAATTACATTTGTACTGCCCGCCTGTCGCGAACTACCGGCTGTCAATATAACCAGGTCTCCAGGATAGACCTGACCAATTTTTTTTGCAGCTTCTATCGCAAATTCTACACGGTCATCATCAGAGCCTTCTTTGTTGTAAACAAGCGCATAAATACCCCAGCTCATGGCTAATCGGTGCGCGACATCAGATGAAGACGTGATTGCAAGAATTGGGCAGTCCGGACGATATTTGGAAATCAGACGCGATGAAAAACCCGTTTCGGTCAAAGCAATGATCGCAGTCGCATTTAAATGATTGGCCATTGTAATAGAGGCCTGAGCAACCGCTTCGGTCACTTCATTTGAAGGATTGGGTTTGATCTGCTGTAGATTACCAAACTCCCGAAGACTTTCTTCCGCTTCAAGTGCCAGATCGACCATTGTTTGCACGGCTTCTACCGGACGTGAACCTGATGCTGTCTCACCCGATAGCATAACAGCAGAACTTCCATCGAATATGGCATTGGCGACATCACTCACTTCGGCACGGGTAGGGCGAGGGTTTCGTTCCATCGAGTCTAGCATTTGTGTAGCTGTAATGACCGGTTTACCGTTCGATACGGTAGCACGAATAATGCGTTTTTGAATGGTTGGTCCTTCACCCATGCTCAATTCAACGCCAAGATCGCCTCGTGCCACCATAATGCCGTTGGCTGCATCGATTATTTCTTCGATATTATCGACGCCTTCTCGATTTTCGATCTTGGCAATAATAGGAATCTCAGCTTCATACTCTCGTAACTTTGCTCTTAACTGCTGCACTTCATCGGCATTTCGAATAAAAGATGCTGCGATAAAGTTAGCTCTTTGACTGGCTGCAAACTTCAGTTCACGACTGCTGTCATATTCGATATCACCGACTGCTGAGGATGTGTCTGGGAGATTAACGCCTTTGTTATTTTTGAGAATTCCACCACATTCTATTCGACACTGAACTTCGTTATCGTTAACGGACATGACAATGAGTTCTATCTGCCCATCGTCGACCATAATTCTGTGACCGGGTTTAGCGTGTTGATGCAATCTCTGGTAGGTAATAGAAACGCCACCAACGTTTCCAGGACGATCATCCATGTATAGAGTGAAGGGTTGATGGCGTTCTAGAATGGCTTTGTCATCGACGAGCTGTTTGGTTCTAATTTCTCTACCTTTAGTGTCAACCATGATTGCGATGGTCGCTTTGCAATTATGCGCTGCCTGCCGAATTCGCCCTACTGTTTGGGCATGCGAATCCTCGTCCCCATGTGACATATTTAAGCGGGCAACATTCATTCCCGCGTTTATCATCGCCTCCAATGTCGGGATAGTGTTACAGGCAGGTCCTATCGTAGCGATCACTTTTGTTTTTCTAAATTTTTTACGCGCTTTCAATCGATGAGTTCCATGAATTTTGAAAAGCGCGCATTGTAAACTGGAACCATCAGGCAGGTATCATCAGTCAAGGATTTTTTGAATAATGAACTACTGGATTCCTAACTTTCATTTCTGACTTTTCTAATAGGAATAGAGTTATTTCATATTTCGGAGATTTTGATTATCAACATTAGCAGGACACATAATTCGAATCGGGCTGCTTACTTCCTTAAAACTCGCATCATCGACACAAATGAAATTCTTACTCCAGAGTCTCCCCCTCCATTTTTTCTCAGCGAGCGCATTGAGTAACAGAAATGTTTCTTTGCGCCGCAGTTTAATACGGGTTAACTTTTTCCTGGGATGAAGATGTCAGTTAATCATTGTAAATGTTTTCCAACCTGCGGTGATACCGTTAATGTAGGACGTTCTTTTAAGTTGTCTGACACTTGAAGTCAGTGTCAGGTGGTCCCACTGCTATATCCCTTACCAGATAACACCCGTCATCACCGGGTAATCGCTGGATGGTATAAACAACATTAAGCGATGTTTTGATTTCATAATAAGATCGTCTGCTGGTCTCAGTTCGTTAAAATATGGTATTTTAATCTCTTCTATTGATGGTTTGAATGGCAAAATCTATACAGAAAAGAAATGTCCTGAATAGCCAGGTAGACCAAATTTTTGCGACCAGACTAATATCTCAGAGCTAAGGTAAAAACTATCTTAGAATGACCGACTGAGTAAATAACGAATATTCTGTGAAGGCAGAAATTCTAAATTTTTGTAAAATTTAGAATGAAAATTGACTGGGAGCATAATTTAAATTGTTTGATGCTGTTGTTTCGGACTTAATCACGATCGAATACAATCAATCCAATATGAATGTGGATAAGCTTAAGGGCACTTCTAAAAATGCACTTTTCCCGCTAGACCCAAAGCGTTTCGCGGGGCAGGCTCTTCTCGTGTACTTTATGTACACTGCGGTTCTCGACAATTGCTCCGTGTATCGCCAAATGCGCCTAATGTTGGTGCATCTTTACGGGGATATAATTAATTAGAACAATGCAGCAGTCCGACGTTTCGGAGCCATTGTCGAGGAGCAAAAACAGGCTCGACAAACTCACTATTTTTTGAGGCACGCTTAAGTTGTTTCATCAACCACATAGACCATCAATGCTTAAAACCTCCAGGAGCGATGTATGAGCTTCCAGGGATTACAGGCGAAGTATCGTCGGTTATTCAAGGAAAGCTCTGCATGGCGATTGCTTCGTGCTGAAAATGCACCTGTGATATTGGCCTTCCTACAGGATATTTTCTCAGAGGAAAGTGAAGTCCCGTTCGGACGTGCTCGGGTTGCGCTTGAGGAAGAATTGCAAAGATGTCGTGAATTGGGGATTTGGGAAACTGAAACGAAAGCAGGAGCCTATCTTAATCAATGGATCCGATCAGGCTGGCTTCGTGAAATGGATGATCTACTTAGTAAAACCGATGCCAGTGATATTGCTTTTCGATTTGCCCGAGGACTCGATGAACGTAATTCAGGCACTACCGCCTCTCACCTGCGTATCGTTCAGGAGGCCGTTCGCGATTTTGCTGTCGCCATTAGTCCTGATGCGAATGAACGGGTAAACTTGCTCGAAGACCGTAAAGCTGAACTTCAACGTGAGATTGATGCCTTAAATGCCGGCGTGGTGATGGAGCTTAGCGAGGGTGAGCAACGTGAACGCATCCGCGAAATTTATCAGTTAGCGTCGGTTTTGACGGGTGATTTTCGTCGAGTCGAAGACGAAATTCGAACCATGGATCAAAATTTACGCGTGCAAATGATAGAAGCCGATGTGAGCCGTGGGGCTGTATTATTATCGCTCATGGAAAAAGAGGCCTTACTTGAGAAAACCGATGCGGGCAGTGCGTTTGTGGGGTTCTTCAATTTGTTATGTGATCAAAACCGATCCACTGAATTTAGAGATCAACTCCGAAGTATTTTAAATAAACCGATTGCCAGGCAGCTTACTGCGCAACAGCAACAATTTTTAGGTCAACTCATGCGAGAACTATCGCGTGAAAGCGACCGCGTATTGCAGATACGACGTCGAACCGAAGAGGGGCTTAGAATCTATATCGAAAGTGGTGCTGCGTTTGAAAATCATGCGGTTGATCGCTTACTGGGTCAACTTGAACGAAAAGCAGTTGAATTGCGGGATGCAGCGGTCACTTTGAGAAAGCCGACGGGGTTGCAGCTACCCGTTGGTTCGGTGAAAATTTCTTCTCCGGAAAACATGCGGCTTAAAATGCCCGATGAAAAACTCGACACCTCGGGTATCGAAGAACAGATAAATTCAAATTCACCGAGTGCGTTCATGCTCGATTCTCTTGATGCTGTGCAGGTCAAAGAAGTTGCGCGTATGGCCAGAGATTCACTCCGCCAATTCGGTCCTTTGACCATTGCGTCGATGGTAGAACAATTACAGCTAAATGCAGGTCTCGAAGAGCTCGTAGCCTATTTACGTATTGCAAAAGCTGTTGGCGCAACTAGCCTCACAGAAAATGAATCGGTTGAGATTTTAGATAAACAAGGTGTCCGTTTGAGGGCCTCTATTCCCGGTTTTCTGTTAAGTGCCGATCTGTTTCCCGATAGTCTTGATGAACTGGTCATTTAACGGAGCGAATTGAAGTGAGTGATAATGGAGACTTTTTTGATCAATTACGACAGCAGCACTCAAAGACCGATTCCAATGATGAGGAACTGGCTGTATTTTCAGATATTGAAGAGGGCGTTTTAGCGGATCACGAAGCGCATTCCGAACCCAAATCCGAATTGAACCCGAGTGCCGAGAACCTGGGCAAAATGTCACCGCAAGCCAGACGAGCCCTGGTGAGCTTGATGCGTTACGGGGTAATATTGGCCACACAAAAAATTAACCTGTTTGAGTCAATTTGTCGGTATCAAATTGCCATGCGACAGCATTTGTCCGATGTGTATTTAAAACTGATACTGGATGAACAAAATGGCGTTGCCTTTATAGTCAGTGTGACAGATGAGGATAGCAATAATCGCGAAGAGCCGGAGGATGAAGACCGAGTTTCGCTAATCATAAAACGAACGCTAACCTTATACGACACGCTGCTACTGTTGGTTTTACGTAAACATTATCAGGAGCGGGAAACCTCCGGTGAACAAAAGGTAGTGAT
>JBLIOG010000302.1:0-4911 GCA_047639625.1 Gammaproteobacteria bacterium | reverse complement strand
CGTCGAGCAAACCAACTATGAAATGATTTTTCTTTTTCGAGTGTGGAAAACATTACTAACTTCCAACTTTGAGGTTGAAAGAATCACAAAAATGCCGCATTTGAACATATCGGAAATATAAATAATGCGTAAAATACTGGCATGAAATCAATCATTAGTATTCAATCCCTCGGTAAGGTTTATGAGAGTGGTCACGAAGCGTTAAAAAGCATCAATCTCGAGATACATGACGGAGAAATCCTGGCGCTTCTGGGTCCCAATGGTGCGGGCAAAACAACCCTGATCTCAGCTATCTGTGGTCTCGTTTCTGCGAGCAGTGGATCAGTTACCGTAGCTGGATTTGACATCAACAAAGATTTTCGTAAAACCCGCGAATTGATTGGTCTGGTGCCTCAGGAGTTAACGCTGGGTGCTTTTGATACGGTCTGGAATGCAGTTTCGTTTAGTCGGGGTCTATTCGGGAAAAAACCAAACCCCAAATGTATTGAAAAAATACTCAAAGATTTGAGCTTATTTGATAAAAAGGATAATGAATTACGTGAATTATCTGGAGGTATGAAAAGACGGGTCCTGATTGCCAAGGCACTTTCACATGAACCCCGAATTTTATTTTTAGATGAACCGACCGCCGGAGTTGACGTTGAATTGCGCCAGGATATGTGGCGATTGGTCCGTGAATTAAATGATTCGGGCGTGACCATTATTTTAACAACGCACTATATCGAAGAAGCCGAAGAAATAGCCGATCGAGTCGGAATTATCAACAATGGCGAATTGTTATTGGTCGATGATAAACAATCTCTGATGCAGAGAATGGGTAGCAAACAATTGGCGATCGAGTTACGCCAGCCCGTTTCTGAAATTCCCGAAGCGCTTCAGGACTTTGATCTCGAATTATCGAGTGACGGTCAAATAATGACCTACAGCTATGATACCCGTGGCGAAAGAACTGGTATAACTGCGCTTTTACAAACGATGAATGACGCCGGTCTCGCTATGAAAGATCTAAAGACTACTCAAAGCTCGTTAGAGCAAATATTCGTCAGTCTGGTGAGTGAAAAATCATGAATGTTCAAGCGATACGCGTTATTTATAAATTTGAGATGCTAAGAGCCTGGAAAACTTTGATGCAGAGTATCGCGTCACCGGTCATTTCTACGTCGCTGTATTTTGTAGTATTCGGTGCCGCAATAGGTTCCAGAATCGAACAGGTTGAAGGCGTTCCCTATGCGGTCTTCATCGTGCCAGGCCTGGTCATGCTGTCGTTATTGACCCAAAGTATAGCGAACGCATCTTTCGGAATCTTCTTTCCAAAATTTACCGGAACCATCTACGAAGTGATGTCTGCGCCTATTTCGTATTTTGAAATTATCGTCGGTTATGTGGGGGCTGCGGCTACAAAGTCATTGATACTGGGGGTTATTATTCTGATAACAGCCAATTTCTTTGTCGATTTGAATATAGCTCACCCGGTCTGGATGGTTGCGTTTCTGTTGTTAACCTGTATTTCTTTTAGTTTGTTTGGATTTATTATCGGTTTGTGGGCTACTAATTTTGAAAAACTGCAATTAATACCTATGCTGGTCATCACCCCGCTGGTTTTTCTGGGTGGTAGTTTTTATTCGGTGAGTATGTTGCCACCGGCCTGGCAAACCGTGACTTTGTTTAATCCGGTGCTTTATTTAATCAGTGGCTTCCGTTGGAGCTTTTTTGAAGTTGCCGATGTTGGTGTCGGTATCAGTCTGGCGATGATTTGTGTTTTTCTGTTGCTGTGCTTATTGGTAGTCGGATGGATGTTTAAAACTGGTTACAGGTTAAAGCAATAAATATTATTTGATTAGTAAATCACACACTATTAGGTGGTTGAAAAAGTAATCTGGGGGTTTAGTTGGTTTGTTCTGTTCTTGCGCATTCATGCGACCACGACATACCGTTCGTCCTGAACTTAAAAAGCCAGCCATCCATGGCCGCAAAAATATCACAAGGAGGAGAGATATACAGGCGGGTAGCTCGTGATGTAGCTACCCGCAGGAATTTTTACTTTTGCCAGAAATACTTATCAGCTTCAATTTGAGCGTCGAAACGAGTCAGGCCGATATCGGTAAGCATGTATTCGCTCATAGAAATCAATTGCTGACGTTCGGCTGAACGATGGATCCAGGTTGTTACAGTACCGGAAACAGCAAGATAAGCGGCTTCAATTCGTTGAGTTGCAGAATAGACACCTTCGCTGATTTGCAGATCGTCAATAAGTGTGTTCATTCGTAAAGTGGTCATTTCGTAGTTCCCTAATGTAAGTGGCAGGTGGATGATTCCTGCTTGTGTTTGTAATGGGGGTAATTATAGGGTTGAAATGAATCCATAACAGATACAGTAAAATTGAAATGCATACGGTACAGATGACCGTAACAATTTCACAATAAAATTAAACTGTGAACTGGTTCACCAGAGAATTTTCAGACGCCGGATCATGCTTGAAAAGAGATGATTTAATTCAACTTGAATTTCAGTCTATCCTATTGATTATATTAATATTTATGAAATTATTTTAAATGCCTGATCCTGGGCCAAAAAGTTGCCTGCGGATCGCAGAAAGAACCCGAAGACAAATTTTACCAAACTGTTATGGTTAACAGATTGCTAGGTCAATAAAACAGTTGACCCGGTCGTTTCTCTTGCCTCGAGTGCACGATGCGCATCTGTACAGTCAGCGAGTGCAAAACTTTGGTTAACCTGAATTTTGACCTGACCGCTGCTGACAACATCTATCAATTTGTCAGCACCTTCGCAAAGCAGGTCACGGGTACTGATATGCGTTCCCAAGGTTGGCCTGGTTACATAAAGGGAGCCTTTAGGTGCGAGAATAGCGGGACTGAAAGGATCCACTTTGCCACTGGCGTTGCCGTAGGTAACATAAGTGCCGAACGGCTTCAGTGAGTCCAGAGATGAATCGAATGTTGCTTTACCAATAGAATCATATGCAACTGCTACACCGATGCCCCCCGTTATCTCTTTGACACGTGTCGCGATATCCTCATCACGATAAAGGATTGTGTGGTCGCACCCGTTAGAACGGGCGAGAGCCGCTTTGTCTTCTGATCCAACGCAGCCTATAACGTTAGCGCCGAGTAATTTTGCCCATTGGCATAAAATTAATCCAACCCCACCTGCTGCGGCGTAAACGAGAATGGTATCTCCAGCTTTAACTGGGTAAGTCCGGTGCAGGAGGTAGTGGGCAGTTAAACCTTTTAACATCATAGCAGCTGCGGTTTGATCATCAATCGAGTCGGGGATTGCGACGAGTTTGCTGGCATCAATGTTGCGCGATTCTGCATAGGCGCCCAGACACATGGGATAGGCAACTCGCTGTCCTACCGATACGCTATCCACTGATTCACCCAAAGCTTCCACGGTACCGACTGCTTCCATTCCGAGCACTGCGGGTAATTCGCCTACCGGGTAGAGCCCCGTCCGACCATAGACATCAATGTAATTTAAGCCGCAGGCATTATGTTTGATTCTTACTTCACCAACACTGGGTGGGTTGAGTTCGATAGCTTCCCATTTGAGGACTTCGGGACCTCCTGTTTGGTGAATTCGAATTGCATGAGTCATGGTTTAGTGTTCTCTATCAAGTTAATTGTTTGATATCGTGCGATATGGTGGATCATTCGAACGATTATGGAATCGAGTGTATAGAAAATAGAAGGCTATAGAAACTGTGTCGATTATCCTTTCTTTAAAAGGGACAGGAATGCGATCGAAGCGATTACCAATCCGACGCCTAGCCATTGAGCACCCAGTAGTTGTTCGTTAAGAAGAAGCCCAGCAAGCAGAATTGAAACGACAGGCTCGAGGTTCAATACAAAGGCGGCTGTCGCTGCTTTTAGTCGGGCCAGAGCTTGAAACTGGCAGAGTATTGCCACAATGTAAAATAGAGTGGCGAGGCCTAATGCTAAGGCCCCAGTCATTGTTTGTGGTAACTGAAATTGCCCAGGTAGTAGCGGCAAAATCATGGCTAGCCCGGTCAAATTAATCCAGAAGGTTAAAACCAACGGATCAAACTGCGAGGCTACTTTAGCGCCACTTATAAACGTATAGGCAGCGCCCAGGCTTGCCAGCCCCGCAAGCAGTAAACCCTGCCCATCAATCTGTATTTCACTGCCGGATAACGCCAGGTACAGTCCTGCGAAGGCTGATGCGAACAGGAACGATAGCATTAAAGACGGCGATAATTGCCGGGTAATAATAGAGACACCTAATACAATTAGGGGATAGGCGTAAAGAATTAAAACGGCCAGGCTAACCGATATGGTTTCGACCGAAGTCATGTAAAAAATCATCGTTGCGGACCAGATGATTCCGAGCAGCAAGGTCGGCAGCCGATGAACTTTAGGGATTCCTAAAGGCTTTCGTAAAATAACAATACAACTGCCAAAAATAATAGGTGCAATCGCGAATCGCATGAACATGAGCGTCATCGCGTTTCCTCCATCCGCAAAGACGAATTTGGCCTGAGTGGTAATTGCGCCAAGGCCAATCGCAGACGCGAGGGCAAATATAACACCGGGATGAAAAAATGAGGTCTTTGGCATAGCTGGCGCACTATATAACCTGCCTGGGGGACTTGCCAATCAAATCATCGACGTTACAGTAGAGGTTTCTATGCGTATGGAATACAACAATGAGTAAGCTGCAATTGCCCGGCGATCTGGTAGACGTAGATTGGCTAAAAAATAATGTAAAGCATCCTGAGCTAGTGATACTGGATGCTAGTTGGCATATGCCTGCTAGCGGTCGTAATGGTCATGAGGAATGGATTGAAAAACATATTCCGGGTGCGCGCTACTTTGACTTTGATACGACAATTTGTGATACCAGGAATGACCTGCCACACATGCTCCCGAATAC
>JBLIOG010000301.1:0-4919 GCA_047639625.1 Gammaproteobacteria bacterium | reverse complement strand
TAAGCAACCACCACAGCGATCAGATGCCAGCGAAGTAACTCGCTATGTCAGAATTATTCACATTGAAAGTCGAGACTTCACACCCATTACACAAGGCTACGGTAATGTTCGCCCTGCCCGAGTCTGGAATGCGATTGCTCAGGTTTCCGGTCGAGTTGTCAAAATGCATCCTCGCCTTCGTGATGGTGAAATTATTTCTGCGGGTCAGGAGCTGTTTCGTATTGACCCTGTAGATTATGAGCTGGCATTAGCAAAGGCAAAGGCTGAACTGACAGAATTAAATGTCAAAGGTAAGAATTCACAGGCGTCACTCGATATTGAAAATTTGAATCAGGCTCTGGCTGAAAAAGAATTTAAGCGTCAGAAAAAGTTGTCCAGTGAAGGTACTGTTGCCAAGAGCCGCGCCGATGAATCTGAACGTAATATGTTAAGCACTCGGTCGCTTGTACAGAACCTTGAAAACACGATTTCGCTCTTACCCATCCAACGGAGTTTATTAGAAAACCGGATTACCCAGGCTAAACGTGATCTTGCCAATACCACACTTAAAGCGCCATTTAATATGCGAGTCACGGGTCTGGCGATAGAGAAACATCAATATGCGGCGCTCGGACAAACTTTGTTTTCGGGTGATTCGGTAGACCGAGTTGAGGTTATCGCCCAGGTTTCACTGTCTGAACTAAAAAATCAGTTTGTTGGCCGTCCTGAATTACCTATGGATATCAATAAGCTAACCAAGAATTTGGCTGAAATTACCGGATTTAGGCCCACCATTAAAATGGATGTTGGTAATTCAAAAATGGCCGAATGGGAAGCCGAATTTATACGTATTTCCGATACGGTTGATCCGCAAACCCGCACTATGGGAATTGTCGTTGCGGTTGATAAACCCCTGCAGAAAACCATCGCCGGCGTACGGCCACCCCTGTCTAAAGGAATGTTTGTGCAGGTTTCAATTGCCGGACACGCTCAGCCTGATCGAATCGTGATTCCAAGGTCAGCAATTCGACAGAACAAAGTTTACGTACTGAACGCCGAAAACCGTCTTGAAACTCGTTCAATCACCCGTTTGTTTAATCAGGGTGAGCTTGCGATAATAGGGGCTGGATTGGAGGCAGGCGAAAAAATTGTTGTGAGTGATCTGGTTCCTGCCATTGACGGCATGTTATTGCAGGCCGAAGTCGATGAGGCGCTTCAGTTCTCTTTATCCGTTGGGGAATAAGCCATGATTAAATGGTTTGCGGAACATCCCACTGCATCGAATCTGAGCATGCTAGCGATCATACTGTTAGGGTTTGTCGCCCTCCCGAGTTTGCAGCGAGAGACTTTTCCTGCGATCGATAACGACAAAATCAGTATTCAGGTGATGTATCCCGGAGCGACCGCGCAGGAAATTGAAGACGCCATTTGTCGACGAATTGAAGATGCGCTTGAAAGCATCACCGATCTTGAGGAAATCAGATGTGAGTCGAGTGAGGGTTTAGGTAAAGCTACAGCGGTGATGATCGAAGGGAGCAACATGTCGCAGTTTCTCGATGACGTGAAATCTGAAATTGATGCGATCAGTGATTTTCCAGCTCAGGTTGAATCTCCCATCGTTGAAGAGTTAGGACGGACTGATTCGGTTGTTTCAATTGCGGTGACCGGTCCTGAAGACCCTGTTGTTCTTAAAGCCTACGCAGAAGATGTTAAAACTCGATTACTGGCAAAGGCAGAGATAGCCAATGTAGAAATTGACGGCTTTTCCGACCACCAAATACGGGTCGAAATCCCCGCCGTAAAATTACGTCAATACGGATTATCGATGGCCGACATTGCTTCGCGAATGCAAAGCCAGAGTGTTGGAACACCTGCCGGTCGTCTTGAAGGCAAACAGGAAGATCTGCTGTTGCGTTTTGACGACCAACGAAAAACGGTCGAAGAAATAAGTAACCTCGTGGTTATATCGGGCAATACCGGCGCGACGATCCGTTTAGGTGATATTGCGACGATTGTTGATCGATTTGACCGTGAAGAAAATCGTGTCCTGTTTAATGGTCAGCGCGCCGCCATCCTTAAAATTACTAAAACTCGAGCGCAGGATATATTGACCGCCTTCAATGACGTTGATGCTTTCGTGAAGTTTGAAAATCAGCATGCGCCGGCAGGAATCAAACTCGCACTAACCCAGGATGTCGCTTCGGTTGTTCAAGATCGACTATCGATGATTATCAATAATGGTCTACAGGGTTTGATTATGGTGTTTTTAATCCTGTGGCTATTCTTTAGTCTGCGTTACAGTTTTTGGGTGACGATGGGATTACCGGTTTCCTTTCTCGGCGCGCTTTTTCTGTTACCCCTGTTAGGCGTGACCATCAATATGATTTCGATGGTGGGTTTATTGATAGGTGTCGGGTTGTTAATGGATGATGCCATTGTCATTTCCGAAAACATCGCGTCTCGAATGGAAAAAGGCGATCACGCAATGCAGGCGGCCATTACCGGTGTATCGCAGGTGTTACCAGGCATCATGTCATCATTTGCAACAACCCTGATGGTGTTCGGTTCACTGGCCTTTATTACCGGCGAAATCGGACAGATTCTTCGAGTCATGCCGGTTGTGTTAATCGTCGTGGTCAGTGTCAGTTTACTGGAGGCATTTTTCATTTTGCCAAGCCATTTGGGTCATAGTTTAAAACACATTGAAGGTCGGCCTGAATCTCAATTCAGGAAGAAATTCGAACACGGCTTTGATCGGTTGCGAGATGACTGGTTTGGTCCCTTACTGGATCGTGCTGTAGATCATCGTTATCTAACGCTTGGTCTGGTAATAATGGCAATAATTCTATCAATCGCTTTGCCGGCATCGGGTCAGCTTAAATTTGTTGGTTTCCCGGTTACCGAAGGAGATATTGTCGAAGTCCGATTACTGTTGCCGCAGGGAACGCCACTTGCCCGCACGGAAGTTTTAGTGGAAAAAATTCAGGCCGCAGCCATCAAAGTTAATCAACGGTTCAAGCAACCTGATTCGGATACAGGCTCGCAAAAATTGGTTCGTAACATTACCGTGAAATTTGGTAAGAACCCAGATGCTTATGAATCGGGTCCCCATGTAGCCCAGATCATTGTCGATTTATTAAGTGCAGAAATACGAATCACCAACATGGACCAGTTTCGTGACGCCTGGCGCGAAGAGATCGGAAACTTAAGCGATGTTATTTCGCTCAAAATTACTGAGCCTTCGGTCGGTCCCGGTGGCCGACCTATCGAGATACGGCTTAAAGGCCAGAATTTGCATCGATTAAAATCAGTCTCTCAGGAGCTTATTGATTGGTTAAATACCTATAGCGGCGTCATTGATGTGAGTGATGATTTACGACCAGGCAAACGAGAAATAAAATTACAACTGAAAGATTCAGCAGGTGTACTCGGGTTAACGGCGAAATTAGTTTCTGACCAGGTTAGAAGTGCATTTCAGGGTATTAAAGTCGATGAGTTTCCAGTTGGTTCAGAAACCTATGAAGTTGATCTCCGGCTTCCTGCCGATGACCGTTATTCAATCGATGATCTTGAACAAATGACAATCACTGGGCCTGATGGCAGTTTGATTCCATTGCCGGTTGTCGCAGACCTCGAGCTGGTTCGTGGTTGGGCGCGTATTAACCGAGTCGAACGACAAAAGGCCGTTACGGTCTATGGCGATGTCCAAAGCGAAGTTGTTAATGCGCAGGAATTACTCGCCCTTGCCGCAAAAGAGCTATTCCCGGTCATGCGAGAAAAATATCCCGATATCGAAATTGACGTACAGGGTGCAAGCGAGAGCAGTGCAAAAACCAGCCAGTCGATGTTACGAAATGTCATTCTGGGCTTAATCGGCGTTTATATCCTGCTTGCCTTTCAGTTTAGAGGGTATCTCGCACCCATTACTGTAATGTCGGTTTTACCCACCGCATTAATTGGGGTCATGTACGGGCATTGGTTGCTCGGCCTCGATCTAACCATGCCAAGTATCGTTGGCATGGCTTCATTATTTGGCGTTGTGGTGAATGATTCGATATTGCTAGTAGTGTTTATGCGCGAAGAGCGCGCCCAGGGTATTGACGTTAAGCGGGCCGCAAAGCTGGCCGGCCGGGCACGCTTTCGGCCTATATTATTAACCTCAATTACGACCATCGCAGGTTTATTGCCACTTATTCTGGAAACAAGCTTACAGGCCCAAATTCTTATCCCTATGGCCGCAAGCCTTGCCTTTGGTTTAACATCGGCTACCTTGATAGGTTTGTGTTTAGTGCCAGCACTTTATAGCATTCTGGATGATTTTAACTTGTTGGGGGAGATACATTAAATGATTGGGTTTAAGCTTATTTAACAGCCAGTGTTATGGTTTTTCCTGGTTAGGGTCGGAATTAAACAATATGCTCCATTTACCGGATAGCACTAATTTGTCATTGCAAATAAAATATAAATTGGAGAATATGGTGAGAATGATATGTAACATAAGTCAATATGTGCGCGTGTCATATAATCAGCTTTTAAGTGTAAAATTCACATACGTAGTGGTTTGGGAGAATAAATGACTAAAAGGGTATTTATTAGTTACGCACATGAATCGGAAGAGCTTTCAGATTCAGTGTTAAATCCATCAAATTATTTACGTAGTCAAGGCGTAGACTCAGAAATAGATCAATATGAAGAGGCTCCTCCAGAGGGATGGCCTAAGTGACCTGGTCAACCTTTTTTATACAACCCAGTTAAGAGGCTTCTTTCATTTCAGTTAATTGCCGCTCATAGTCATTCGGACTGACATATCCCAAAGTCGAGTGCAGGCGATAATTGTTATAGAACATCGATATGTAATTCAAAATATCCTGTTGTGCTTCATAGCGAGTTTGATAATTTCTCCAGTGCACTCGTTCTTGTTTTAAACTCCCGAAGAAACT
>JBLIOG010000300.1:0-4930 GCA_047639625.1 Gammaproteobacteria bacterium | reverse complement strand
ACAGGGCTCAGACTAATCTCACCATTAACAGCAAAATAAGCCGCGATTCGATTTGCATTTTTATAAGCCTCTAAAACTATGATTCTTTCACAAAGTGTTTCGGCCGAACGTTCAAGCGCTTGAGCTTCAAGACTAGCCCGCCATTGTCGTTTTTCCTGTCTTAAATCATTTATATTAAACAACACTTTTCTCCGTAATATTTTTATATAGCTCCAATTTTATCGCGGTGAACCTGCAGGTAAAGATTTATTATCTCTCTTCTGCAAAGGCTCCTCAACCAGCGCCATTAACCAATCCTTAAAAGCTCTAACAGCTGGATTAGCGAGTTTCGATTCTGGGCAGACCACGTAATCGGCAAAGTCATTTTGCAGTACCAGTTCAAAAGGCTTTATTAATCGACCACTTTCAAGATGGTCCTGAACGAAAGTGGTTGAACCAAGGGCAACCCCCCTGCCCGTCAATTGCAGCCTGAATTAAGACATTGGTATCATCAATGATGGTGCCTTTATTTGAAGCTATGTAACTAAGCCCTGCAAGAGAGAGCCAGTCACGCCAGCATTCATAGCTAGCATCGTGTAAAAGCGTGTAATAGGAGAGATTATTAATATCGCTGAGGGGTTTGTCATTAGTCATGAATTCTGGTGTACAAATGGGTGAAAAGTCCAGGCTGATTAAAGGGTCAGCAATGACACTCGGCCAATCCCCACGACCATAAGTCACAGCTATATCAATTTTTTCACGACTAAAATCAACAGCCGGATGAGCGTGGACCAAACTTAAATCGATTTCCGGGTATTGCATCCAGAAACATTTCAACCGGGACGATAACCATTTAGCAGCAAAAGATGGCGCTAGTCGCATATTAATAATAGTGGAATTTTTCTGGGTTATGACTAATTCCAGAGCAAGCGCTATTTTATCAAACGCTGCGGTTATTTCAGGTAATAATAATTGGCCTTCTTCCGCCAATGAAAGGCGTCTCGAATGACGGAAAAATAGAAGCATTCCAAGGCTGGGTTCAACAGACTTAACCTGATGACTAACAGCCGCCTGGGTTACATTCAACTCTTTCGCGGCCTCGGTAAAACTTAATAATCGCCCCGCAGCTTCAAAACTACGCAAACCATTCAGAGGTGCCTGCTTTCTAGCCATTTGAGAAGAACCCATGCATTACTTAAACTAATAGATAGTATAAAATTTTATCGCTTGAATCGATGAACTTCTATCAACACAATCTGACCTCAGAATACAGAGTGGTCTGTATTTATATCGCAGAACTACGGGTATCCATATGGCCAGAAGATCCAATGCAAGACAAGAGAAAATAGCCCTTCGTAAAGCAGCGCTAACTGAAGATTTAAGACCCGTCCGAGCAGGAATGCGAGGTGGGCAATACAAACCGCTCACTGAGTCTGATATTGATCAGGTACAGGCAACTGTTTTTCGAATTCTCGAAGAAATCGGTTTCGCTGATGCCACTGAAGATTGCATCGAAACCTGTCAATCGGTCGGAGCCATTTATGGAGAAGATGGTCGATTGCGCTTTCCAAAATCGGTTGTCATCGATGCCATGGAAAAATGCTACCGCGATTTAACTCTGCACGGTCAGGATCCGAAACATGATTTACATCTGACTGGCTCAAATGTTCATTTTTCAACGGCTGGAGCAGCGGTGTTGATTGCCGATCCGGTTAAGAATGAATATCGCGAATCTACTGCTCAAGATCTGTACGATATGGCCCGAATCGCCGACAAGTGTGAACACATCCATATGTTCCAAAGGACCTGCGTCTTACGTGATATCACGGATAACCACGCGATGGATATTAACTCGGCTTATAACGCTGTTATGGGAACAACCAAACACGTCGGTTGCAGCTGGACCGAAGTCCATCACCTCAAAGATACCCTGAAGATGTTACACATGGTGGCGGGGGGAGAAGATAAATGGCGCGAACGCCCTTTTATGAGCATTTCATGTTGCCATGTTGTTCCTCCAATGAAATTCACTGAAGAAGCTCTAGGCTGTATTCGTGTTGCGGTTGAAGGTGGTATGCCAGTTTTACTATTATCTGCGGGGCAGTCCGGTGCAACATCTCCAGCCTGTCTTGCCGGTGCAGTTGCGCAAGCCTGGGCTGAATGCCTGGGTGGTTTGGTGTATGTCAATGCGATTAAGCCCGGTGCTCCGGCTATTCTCGGAACCTGGCCATTTGTGTCTGATCTTCGCACCGGTGCAATGAGTGGTGGGTCACCAGAACAGGCCTTACTTTCGTCGGCATGTGCTCAAATGGGTAATTATTTTAACCTGCCTACCGGCACAGCCTGCGGAATGTCGGATTCAAAATTCCCAGATTTTCAAGGTGGTGCAGAACGCGCTTACACCCTGGCCTGTGCCGCAACAGCGGGTGCAAATATCATCTATGAATCTGCCGGAATGTATGCCAGTTTGCTTGGAGTCTGCCCTGAATCTATGTTGATGGACAACGATGTCATAGGTGCGGCTCTGAGAATAACCAGGGGCATCGAGGTCAACGAGGACACGCTAAGTTTTGAAGTTTTGAAAGATGTCTGCCTGGGCAATAAAGGTCATTACCTCGGGGCTAGTCAAACATTGTCGGTTATGCAAACCGAGTATATTTACCCCGAACTTTCTGATCGTCTCAGTCCCAACCAGTGGGTAGAACAGGGAAAACCAGTATTACTAGATAAAGCACTCGAAAGAAAGAAACAAATTCTGGATAACTATTTTCCAACACATATTAGTGATGAAACAGATCGCCAAATACGGGAAAACTTCAACATCTTTTTACCGAGAGAAGCATTCGGTCGGGAAGCTTAACCACTTTAGGAAAATTATATGAAAAGTCATGCTAGAGTCGTCATTATTGGTGGTGGATCACTGGGCGTGAACCTCATGTATCATCTGACTAAAGAAGGTTGGAACGATATTGCACTGATCGAAAAAGGCGAACTCACCAGTGGATCGACCTGGCATGCTGCAGGGCTTTGTTCGAATTTCATTGGTAATCACACGGTTGCTCAAATCCATGATTATACAATTAAGCTTTATAATGAAATCTTACCCGTAGAAACTGGTTTATCTTCAAGTTTTCACAAGACCGGCAGTATTCGCGTAGGTTTTACCAAAGCCGAAGAAGAATGGTTTCGTAACCTCGAAAGCCGATCTAAAAATATTGGATTTGAATTCAATTTCATTACCAAAGAAGAAGCACGCGAACTCAACCCGTTCATGAATTTTGATAAAGCCCGGGTTATCGTTAGTACACCGAATGATGGACATGTTGATCCTACTTCGGTCGTTATGCCTATTTCTAAACTATCCCGCGAAAATGGGGCAGAAATAAATCGCTTTACCCGCGTGACCGACATTAACGAGTTACCGGGTGGCGAGTGGGAAGTCATTACAGACAAAGGCACCATTATTGCTGAATACGTTGTTAACGCGGCGGGTTGCTTTGCCCGTGAAGTGGGCGCTATGGTCGGAACCAATGTACCGTTAGTAAATCTCGAACATCAATATCTGGTCACCGAGGCACATCCAGATATTGAAAAGCTCGGCTGGGAACTCCCTGTCTGCCGTGACTCCTATACCTCAGCTTATATCCGCCAGGAGGGCATGGGGTTTTTAGTAGGCCCTTATGAAATGTGGGGTTCAAAGCCCTGGGCCTTAAACGGTATGGACTGGGCCTTTGATCGTGAGTTATTCGAACCTGATCTCGACCGTTTAATGCCATTTTTAGAACGTTGTTTTGAACTGACCCCAAAATTTGAAGAAGTGGGTGTTAAAACCGTTGTCAATGGACCGATCACCCACACACCTGATGATAATATTCTGACAGGGCCCGTAGCTGGACTGCGTAATTTCTGGAATTTATGTGGTGCCAGTATAGGAATAGCTCAAGGCGGAATCGGAAAGTATGTCGCTCAATGGATGGTTCACGGTCAAACCGAAATAAATATGGCACCGCTCGATACGCGTCGTTTTGGCGACTGGGCCGATAAAAAATATTGCACGATCAAAGCGATCGAATCTTACGAGGCCATGTATGCCGTTGGAGCACCCAACGATAATCGTCCACACGGACGTCCGACCAAAACGAGTCCGTTATATACTCGACTGCTGGAAAAAGGCGCGATTCATGGAGCTGTTCAGGGTTTTGAAAAGCCGCTCTGGTTTCAAACTGACCTGGTTCGCAAAGAATCATTAGGTTGGTCTCATAGCGAAGCACATTCAGCGGTTGCCCAGGAATGTCAGGCCACACAGAAATCAGCGGGTATAGTTGATTTATCGGGATCATCTAAATACGAAATTAAAGGACCGGATGCTGCAGCATTTCTAGATCATCTCTCCTGTAATAAATTACCGGCTAAGAATGGTCGCATCGGTTTAAGTTTATTTCATGCGAAAAATGGCGGCATCATGAGTGAAATGTCGATTACCCGACTTTCTGACGATCATTTTTACCTGGTATCGGCAATCGGCTCAGAGCATAAAGACTTGCATTGGATGGAATCCAATAAAGTAAAATTCGATGTCTCGATCGAAAATGTCTCTGAATATTTGGCATCATTGCTAATAACAGGGCCAAAGTCACGCGACATACTGCAAGCAATGACTGAGGAAGATATCTCTAAAACTGCCTTCCCATGGCTAACCGCAAGAACAGTACAAATCGATAGTGCTCAGGTCTTGTTAATTCGAGTATCCTACGCTGGTGAGCTTGGCTACGAGCTACACATGCCGGGCTATCAGTTATTGTCCATCTATGACTCGATCTGTCGAGTGGGTGAAGAGTACGGAATACGCGACTTTGGAAGTTATGCCTTCAATTCAATGCGAATGGAAAAAATGTATCGTGCCTACGGTAACGAATTTACTGAAGAAATTAGTGGTTTTGAAGCGGGCATG
>JBLIOG010000299.1:0-4937 GCA_047639625.1 Gammaproteobacteria bacterium | reverse complement strand
CCTCGGTAATACCATCCGAATAGACTAGCAAACGGTCTCCTGGATGCATCAGGAATTCAACTTGTTCAAAACTGGCATCAGGCATCAAACCGATGGGTAAACCTCCCTCACCGAGGCGCTCGATACTACCGTCGACACGACAGATCATAGGATAAGGATGCCCAGCCTGACAAAGTTTACCCTGACCGGTACGGGTGTTTAAAACACCGTAGATCATTGTGAAATAAAGAATGCTGTCATCACTCACCTGGAATTGATTGTTGATTCTAGCGGCTACGTCCCTTGGTTCGCGATAGGCTGGGGATGATTTCCTGTTCTGCACTTGCCCTCGACGATTTAAGGCACTCATTAAAAAATTTCCGCCTGTTGCATTATCCTCACCTTTTTCCTGTTCGGACAGCCTCACCAGACTATCGGGTCTGGGTTCGGCCGAGAGCGTCTTGGAAATGTGTACCGACAGCATGGCGGCGGGTACACCATGACCGGAGACATCGGCGAGATAAAATCCCATGTGATCATCATCCAGGGGATAAAAGTTAAATATATCTCCAGCGAGCTCATCTGCTGGCATAAATTCCCAGGCGAGATCGACGGGAAAACAATCAAGTGAAGCCTTAGGCAATAAATCCTGCTGAATCGCAGCAGCGGCCTGCAAATCAGATTGAATACGCTGTTGACTGGCTTTCAAAGCCTCGTTAGCGAACTCTAGCTCCCGATTCTTCGTGTTCAGAGTTTCTTCCAGGGATAAGACCCGACGACCGGCTTCAATTCTCACCTTCAATTCCTTCGCTTGCACAGGCTTGGTAAGAAAGTCGTCAGCCCCAGCATCCATCGCGACGACCACGTCGTCGTCCTGGTCCTTCCCGGTAAACAGTACGACATAGGTATAATACGGCCTTGCGCTCGCCCTCAGCCGTCTGCAAAGCTCAACCCCATCCATTCTAGGCATAATCCAATCGCTGAGCACAAAGTTGATTTGATCGTGCTGCAGTATCTCCCACGCTTCTTGACCGTCGATTGCATGCACGATCTGATGGCCCATTTTTTTCAGCATGGCACCCAGTAATCTCCGAGAAGACACGTCGTCATCGACCAGCAAAATACGCATAAATTTAACCTTCTCCGCCGACCGGCTGTTGCACTAGATATTCTCGAACGGGCGAGAAAACTGACATAGCCAGAGCATCCTTCCTATTTAGAAAACCAGCCCAAACAACTTCACGACCATCCGGCTTAAGATCAGGCAGGGTTTGCATCTGGACCTCAAACAAAAAAATATGATCCCGCTTATATTCAGAATGGTTGATCGTTTGCCAGGCTTGTCGGAATTCTTCGACCGGAATATCCAACCCCACCTCCTCCAACAGCTCCCTACGTGCCGCCTCAACAGGCGTTTCTCCGGGGCCTATACCACCGCAAGGTAATGTGTAGACAGATTTATAGCTGTTACGGATTATCAAAATTCGGCCATCGAGCCATAGCGCCACATAGGCACCCCGGGTCTTTGATCGAAGAAAAAAATTGACTGCCAGATGGCATCGATAAGCCAACCAATAAATTGCCTGAATGAGTTTATCAAGCGGGGTAGCTGAGACCAACGAGCGTTCTGTCTCTGCAAGGAAGGCTGCCCCAATTGGCTCTTCAACTATGTCTTTATTCTCTAGTACTACATTCATAAATTTTGCCTGATTGATCCTTATCGGGTTTAGAGCAATAGCTATGCCAGAGTCAGAACTTCATATTTGCAATGCCTTTCTGGTTACTGGCATGCCATTTGCTGAGATTCAACAGGTTCACAACAGAAGCTAATCATGAAACACAGCATAAACCTCTATAAGCCATCAAAACTGGTGCAACTGCCCAATATACTAACTTTGCAAAATGCAATCAAAGTTGCAAAAGGATTCGCATATTCAACTGATTCTAAATATTTTCCAGATATGGGAGTCATTCGATGAACGCTCCCCTGAAACAACTACAACTGATTTTTTTTAGCTTACTGATTTCTGCCTGCACAATCCCACAGCGAATCCTGCCTGAACCAATCCCGACATTTTCACATTCAATACCAAACAGGGAAATTCAGACGAGCGCGGCCTTGCAAAAATATATTCAGCCTGCCGTGGTGTACTTTGACAACGGCAGCCATGAGATCACTGCCGACGCAAACAAAAATCTGGTTGAATTTATTGATCAGTTAACTGATAGGACCTGGCCTTCCATCGTCATAGAAGGCCATACCGACGCGAACAATAGTGAAGACTACAACTTGAATCTAGCCATGCGCCGTACAAGAAATGTCAAAAAAACCCTAATTCGGTTTGGCTATCCAGGCTATCAGATGACAGAGATTGCCAAAGGAGAGGTTCGACCAATCGCCAGTAACGCGACCACATCCGGCAGAAAGCTCAACCGGCGAGTCGTAATCAAACTTTATCAGGAGTCAGAAGAAACGAATGTTATGACTGCACTGCTAAAGCGTCGAGTAATTCTGACCCCAATTTCAGATTTTCAATACTAAAAAACAAAGAGACAAATAATATGAAAGTACTAGTTGTAGGTGGAGCGGGTTATATTGGTTCTCACATGGTTAAGATGTTGTCCCAACAAGACCATCAGGTTATCACCCTGGATAATCTTTCAAACGGTCACAGGGACTCTGTACGCTATGGTGAATTCGTTCAGGGAGATATTTCCAATACAGTATTATTAGACAGGCTATTCACAGAAAACCGTTTTGATGGCGTTATGCATTTTGCCTCATTTATTGAGGTTGGCGAATCAGTCAGAAAACCCGCAAAGTATTTTTGTAATAATTTTTCAAACACATTAAATCTGCTCGATGCAATGGTGCGGCACAAGGTTAATCAATTCATCTTTTCTTCAACCGCAGCAATTTTCGGTGAACCTGAAACATTGCCGATTGATGAAAAACATCCAAAGCAACCTATAAACCCCTATGGCCGCAGCAAGCTAATGGTGGAGCAAGCACTGGAAGACTATGACAGAGCCTATGGCTTAAAATCAGTATGCCTGCGCTACTTCAATGCAGCCGGAGCCGATCCGGACGGTGAATTGGGCGAACGACACGAGCCGGAAACTCATTTGATCCCACTCATTTTACAAGCCGCTTCTGGACGGCGAGATGAAATTTCGGTGTTTGGACAAGACTACGATACACCCGACGGATCGTGCCTTAGGGACTACATTCATATCGTCGATCTTTGTACCGCACATTTGCTCGCACTTGAAAACTTGATCGAAGGCTCAGGTAGCAAGCAGTACAATCTGGGCAATGGCGGTGGCTTTTCGGTATTAGAAGTCATCGAATTAACAAAGAAAATCACTGGTAGAGACTTCCGAGTAATCCATGCCGACAGACGCCCTGGAGATCCTGCAGTATTAGTAGCTGATTCTACTTTGGCCAAATCAGAACTCGAGTGGAAACCGGAATTTAATGATCTTGCAGCCATTATTAAACATGCCTGGCAATGGGAGATCAGTCATTTCGTCGGTCGAAGTGAGCAATCATTTCCTTTACATGCGGATGCCTCGCCCCTCTGGATGCGTCCTTTACAAGAGTCGATTAAAGTTATGAGTCATTAAAACGTAATAAAACCAACTTTCCCGATGAAGGTTTATTTCTCATGCTTACTGAGGGGAAGGTATCTCTCCCTCACACCTTATGGGGCCAAGCGATAAACACAATCTTTCGACATGCCCAGACCTGGTAGTCTGTCAGACTTAGGATGAAACTACTGCGGAAAAGCTATTTTGGTTCGATTTTCTGATCCAATTCGATGAATAGAACAACTATTTGCCTCATTCGATCAAATAATTTGGCTCAAAATGACACTCCCTCGTACGATTATCAAAGTCTGGCTGACTCATGGAATCCCTCAATCTGTTTTGCTACATGAGCTATGGGTAATCAAAAGAAATTAAGTGTTTATATTGGCAGTTTACTTCCGGCTCACATCCGTCTTTTTTTAGATTCGAAAAATTGCTGGAAGGTGTGCTGCGACCTGTTATTTAATGCTCCAAATTCAATGTTAGCTCAGTCGATAAAGCAGTCATTCACACGGTTTTTAAAATGGAACGTAAGTGCCTTAAGGATATATTTTCAGAGCCTAGGATGGTCTTTCTAAACCTTTCAACAATATGTGCCCAGCTTTGCCACCGTATCCAGACATTTTCTTGATTGATACCAACTCAAGGGCTTTAGCGTGGTTGTATAATAACTCAACATCTTCCGCAGTGAGGTTTTCTTTATCTTTGAGTATTTGATCTGCATTGGTGACTATTGTGGTAATCAGGTGATAACCAAATGAACTTCCCCAGCCATTAATGGTATGGGCCAGCTCTATCGCCTTTGTTTTTAAATCACTATCGGTTGGCTTATTCGATAAGTCAGAAACCGCTGTCGTAAAGCCATTACATTGCTCTTTTAAGCCAGTTTCTTGCATGGTTAACAATTCAGCAAATGCGTCTCCCCCCGATGGCCGTTATAGCAGAATGGACCTCAGTCTCTTCGTTATGTTCTATCGTTTGATCAACGATATTTGCAACCCGATCTAAAATTGCTGCAAAGTTAGTCGGTTCTCCATTTTCTTCAGTGCTAGCGCAAGAGCCAACGGGCTGTTGACTCGGGGCTGATGCACTCGCTTGAGACATTGAAGTACCTGATTACCCCTGTGGCTCAGCTAGTGAGCCAGTAAGTGACACATAATGAAATCCTGAAAACAAGCAGGAAAGTGTTATGGCAAGAAACCAGGTTCAATTCCAAAAAGGAATCAGTTTACCTGAGTTCTTGAAGCAATATGGTACACAGGAACAGTGTCACACTGCACTTTTCAATTGGCGTTGGCCAGATGACTTCAACTGTCCCGAATGTGGACACAAGGAGCATTGTAAATTATCAAGAGGACTATACCAGT
>JBLIOG010000298.1:0-4954 GCA_047639625.1 Gammaproteobacteria bacterium | reverse complement strand
AAAAAGACACTTCCTCAAAAACAATATTGAATTCTCCGAATATGATATTGAAAAATCAAAAAAAGCTGCAAAAATCTATAAAAGGTTAAACGGTAGAGGTGTGCCTGTTATCCTGATCGACAAACAGCCAATGAATGGATTTAGCGCTAAATCATTTGATAGAATCTACTACAGTAAAAGCTGAAGAATATTCACCTGTTGATGAGTGGCGATCTAAAATTGAATTCGATTCCTTTTAATTTTAAACCCAATATTTTAAAATTCATTCAAACAAAGACAAAAGCCTCCTGCGAATAATGCTCATTATAGACAGCTAAAGTATAAGAACAAACCACTCTTTGGATGTTAAAATTTGGGTATCGTTTTACTCGAGTCATACCCATTGTTACCTGTGCAGTTTTTTTAAACTTTTTGACCAACTTTTTGATGTCTCGTCGCGGTTCGGCGCGCTCCTTAGTCACTATAAACAGGCCATTTTTGAGCTCGAGTCGGTAAACAACCTGGAGATAAGTATGAGTCAACAAACGCGACTACGCGATATAGACGAGCAGGAAACTAGCGAATGGGAAGAAGCCATTGATGTCGTCATTGAGCGTGTCGGTGTAGAGCGCGCGCAATTTTTATTGCGAAAAACGATTGATAAGGCCTATCAGCTCGGTGCTGAGCCACCCGATACTAACCGCACGCCTTATATCAATACGATTCCAGTTGAAAATCAACCACCCTATCCAGGTGACCTCGAAGTTGAGCGACATATACTCAGGGCATTGCGGTGGAATGCGACTGCCATGGTCGTAGGGGCTAATCGAAAGCCGGCTGAACCGGGCGGACATATTGCGAGCTTTCAATCTTCGGCCATTATGTATGAAGTCGGTTACAACCATTTTTGGAAAGGTCCTGATCATCCGAATGGACCCGATATGCTATTTATTCAGGGTCATACCGCTCCAGGAACCTACGCGCGAGCATTCCTCGAAGGTCGGCTTGATGAAGCGCAACTGAACAACTTTCGATCGGAAGTAAAAGGCAACGGTTTATCCTCGTATCCTCATCCCTATTTAATGCCCGAGTTTTGGCAATTTTCTACGGTATCAATGGGACTTGGACCAATTATGGCGATTTATCAGGCTCGTTTTTTAAAATACCTCGAACATCGAGGTTTTTCAAAGAAAGCACCCAATCACACTGAGGGCCGTAAAGTCTGGGCTTTTCTGGGTGACGGTGAGATGGATGAACCGCAATCTCAAGGCGCTATTTCCCTGGCGGTCCGTGAGAAGCTCGATAACCTTATTTTTGTTGTGAACTGTAACCTTCAACGACTCGATGGCCCGGTCCGAGGCAATGGCAAAATAGTTCAGGAGCTAGAAGGTAATTTCAAAGGAGCTGGCTGGAATGTAATAAAAGTTCTATGGGGTTCAGGCTGGGATCGTTTATTAAAAAGTGAGCATGCTGATTTGCTACGCCAACGGATGATGGAATGTGTTGATGGTGAGTATCAGAATTTCAAAAACAAAGGTGGCGCTTACGTCCGCGAACAATTCTTTGGTAAATACCCGGAACTAACAGAATTAGTTGCCGACATGACCGACGACCAAATCTACTATGATTTAATTCGCGGTGGCCATGACCAGGAAAAACTGTTTGCGGCCTATACCGCTGCAAGCGGTAGTATTGATCGGCCCACTGTTATTTTATCGCATACTGTCAAAGGCTATGGAATGGGAGAAGCCGGCGAAGGTCAGAATATCAGCCATTCGCAGAAAAAACTCAGTTCGGATCAACTTGCTCGATTACGCGATCGGTTCGATATTCCTGTGGATGACGCCACCCTTGACGCCGCTGGCTATTACCGACCCGCGGCTGATTCACCGGAAATGCAGTATCTGCACAAACAACGTAAAAAACTCGGGGGTTATCTACCCTCTCGTTCTCTTAGCTCTGAATCTCTGTCTATTCCTGATTTGTCGATCTTCGATGCCTTACTCAAGGCATCCGGAAGCCGAACCATGTCAACAACTATGGCGCTGGTTCGTATTCTCGTAGCGATCGCAAGAAATAAAGAAATCGGCCCTCGACTGGTGCCTATTGTTCCGGATGAAGCCAGGACATTTGGTATGGAAGGAATGTTTCGACAAGTTGGTATTTATGCTCCGGAAGGTCAGAAATATGAGCCTATGGATGCCAAGGACATCATGCCTTACAAGGAATCATCATCCGGCCAGATGCTACAGGAAGGCATTAATGAAGATGGTGCTATGGCCTCGTGGATCGCTGCTGCAGTGTCCTATTCCAGCAATGGGGTCATGACGATTCCTGTTTATATTTTTTATTCGATGTTTGGCTTCCAGCGGGTAGGAGATCTAGCCTGGGCGGCAGGTGATATGTTGGCCAGAGGCTTTTTGATAGGAGCGACATCAGGTCGTACTACTTTGAATGGAGAAGGGCTGCAGCACCAGGATGGACAAAGTCAGCTTCATGCGTCATTTGTGCCGAACTGTATCTCTTACGACCCAACATTTACTTATGAATTAGCCGTGATTTTTCACAGTGGCATGAAACGGATGTTTGAACAGGACGAAAATGTTTTTTACTACCTTACCACTTTAAACGAAAACTATTCCCAGCCAGCTATGCCTGAGGGGTGTGAAGCGGGTATTATTAAAGGACTATACAAATTCAAGTCTGTCGCAGCTAAAGCAAAAAACCGGGTCCAACTTATCGGTTGTGGATCAATTTTACGTGAGATTATTGCAGCGGCCGATTTGTTAGAGGCGGACTGGGACATTGGTTCCAACATCTGGTCTGCACCTAGTTTTAATGAACTGGCACGCGACGGACAATCCTGCGCACGTTGGAATATGTTACACCCCGATCAACCCGAAAAAGTATCATGGGTCGAACAATGTCTTAAGGATACCGAAGGGCCCGTTATCGCATCGACAGATTATGTTCGAAATTTTGCCGAGCAAATTCGAGCATTTGTGCCCCGTCATTACCAGGTTTTGGGTACCGATGGTTTTGGTAGGTCAGATAGTCGCGAAGCACTTCGCCACCATTTTGAAGTTGATCGATACTATATCGTCGTGGCTGCGCTCAAGTCGCTCGCTGACCAACAAAAAACAAGTAAAGCAAAAAATAAAATCAGCCACAAAACTGTGCTCGATGCGATCAAGAAATACGATATTGATGTCGACAAAACCTATCCACTTTACGCCTGAGCCTGATCGAGGTAGTTCGTTATGACCAAAGAGATACACGTTCCTGATATTGGAGATTTTGATTCCGTCGACGTCATAGAAGTCCTCGTTAACGTCGGTGATACGATTGCGATCGATGATGCATTAATCACGCTCGAATCCGACAAGGCTTCCATGGATATCCCTGCACCCGAAGGTGGTATTGTTAAAGAAATCAAGGTTGCAGCTGGCGATTCAGTTACTAAAGGAAGCCTCATTTTATTAATGGAAGACTCTAACGAAGCCAGTGACCCTGCCAAGCCAATGACGCACCTTGCATCGGATAAGGAGCCCACGCCTGGTGACGCTGGAGAAAGATCCCTTGAAACGATAAAAGTGCCTGATATTGGTGATTTTGAAACGGTCGATGTTATCGAAGTATTGGTTAAAGTGGGTGATAAGGTCTCCATCGATGATCCTTTAGTTACGCTGGAATCCGACAAAGCGTCGATGGATATACCATCTCCGGCTAGCGGAATTGTGAAAGAATTAAAAATCGCGGTGGGTGATCAAGTTTCGCAGGGTAGCCGCATACTCATTTTAGAGGGACATGCCTCACCCCTAACTGCAGCTTCAACTAAAGTAACAGAACCAGCCGCTGCAGCCTCCTCCAATCGAGCTCCGCAGGTACCTGCGGCGGGCAGTATGAAAGATGCGGATTCTTTTCGTCGCGCGCATGCCAGTCCCTCGGTTAGGCGGATTGCTCGAGAAATGAATATTGATCTAACAAAGATTTCCGGGACTGGTCGTAATGGTCGAATTACTGAACATGATGTCCATACCTTCAGTAATTCAGGTGGAGAATCCGTTTCGGTAAAAACATCGCCTGCGGCTGGAAGTGAAATGGGGATTCCAATAATCACTCAACCCGATTGGTCAAAGTTTGGTGATATCGAATTGATCGCTATGAGCCGCATCGGAAAGTTATCCGCCAAACACTTACATCGAGCCTGGTTAAACGTGCCGCAAGTCACTCATTTTGACGAGGCCGATATCACCGAACTTGAAGCCTATCGCCAGGACAAAAAGGGAATTGCTAAAACTCAGGGATTCAGTTTGACCCCGTTGGTGTTTGTTATGAAGGCTATAGCAGCTGGACTCAAGCAATTTCCAAAGTTCAATTCAGCCATGGATGATGCCGGGGAAAACCTGATACAAAGAAACTTTTACAATATTGGGATTGCAGTTGATACGCCAGATGGTCTGGTCGTTCCTGTCATTCGTGAAGTTGATCGTAAAAGCCTTTTTGAACTGGCAGCTGAATTGGGTGAAGTTTCAAAACGCGCTCGAGATGGACAGCTCAAAGCAGCCGATATGCAGGGCGGCTGCTTTTCAATTTCGAGCCTTGGCGGCATTGGTGGCACCAATTTCACACCCATCGTAAATGCGCCTGAAGTTGGGATACTGGGAATCACTCGCGCGCAGGCCCGATTGGTTCGCAAAAATGGGGAGATCGTTGATCGATTGATACAACCGCTGGCAGTTTCATATGACCACCGTGTTATTGACGGTGCTTATGCTGCACGTTTTGTCGGGCACATCGCATACTTGTTATCTGATCTACGAAATTTATTACTATAGTCTGGGAGAGTTAACATGAGTCAAATTATTGAGATTAAAGTTCCGGATATCGGCGACTTTGGCGTAGTCGAAGTCATTGAAATATTGGTTTCGGAAGGCGACACTATTGTCGAAGAAGATGCGCTCATCACATTAGA
>JBLIOG010000297.1:0-4962 GCA_047639625.1 Gammaproteobacteria bacterium | reverse complement strand
CCGAGATCTTTCAGTGCGAGGTTCTACCGCCCTTAGTGAGTGCCGCTGAGAGCTGAATTTAGTTGGGTCTTTGGACATGGATGTCCAAAGAGGCACGTTGAGCTAGGGGCGAATCGTGCCGTGCGTGACTAAATTCAGATCTCGGCGGGAAGCCGTAGGCCACTCAGTTGGGTTGCCCTTACCTTGGTTACTTTCTTTTGGCATAAAAGAAAGTAACTCGCACACTGTCGAGTCAGTTGCTACGAAGCAAAAATCGACCTTGTGTGTGAAATATTGTGCCGATTTTCATTTGGCTAATCAGAAATATCTTTGAGTAATAGTTACTTATAATGTTTCAAACCCGAAAAAGTAGTTCATCACTCATAATTACAGACATTGAGCCCGTCTGAGTTATATTGCCACTCAGCTAAAGTTATACTGTCAATATTTTTACAGGAGACCCTTATGAGCATTCTTCAACTCCATTCTGAACCCTTACAGGATAGCTGGCTCGACGCCTACGGGCACCTTAATGAAGCCTATTACCTGATACCCATGTCCAACGCAACCTGGGGGATGCAGGACTATTTTGGAATTGGTGTTGATTACTTCAAAAAAACAGGCTGTGCTATCTATACCGTTGAAACTCATTTGCGCTACCTGAACGATGTCCGTTCACCCGCTGATATGGTTGTCGAAACACTGATGTTAGGTCTCACTGCCAAAAAGATCTGGTTCGCACATCAAATGAAAGTTGGCGACACAATCTGTGCGACAGCGGAGTTTATGACCCTGCACTACAATACACGCGAAAACCGCACCGCCGAAATGTCGGAAGCCATATGTCAGAAAATATCAGATCAGATAGTTGATCATCCTGATTGGGTCGGTGGTCAGATCAGTCTGGTCCGAAAAAAATAGATTAGAGGGCATTGGATTGAGCCAATCAAACCCTGACGGAATTCCCAAGCGCCCGAATGTCATTTTGATTCTGGTCGATGACATGGGGTTCGCTGATTTGGGAATGATGGGCTCCGAAATTCAAACACCCAACCTCAATCAACTCGCCAACAATGGTGCTTTGATGTCTTCGATGTATAACTGTGCGCGTTGCTGCCCGACCCGGGCTTCGTTACTCACCGGCCTCTACCCTCATAATGCGGGCATCGGCCACATGGGTGCCAATCTGGGTACCCCGGCCTATCAGGGCTTTTTGCGAAACGATAGCGTGACTATCGCCGAAGTTCTCCAACAATCAGATTACCGCACTGCCATGAGTGGCAAATGGCATGTTGCCGGTGATTTCGAAGCCCGCGATGTTGATAACTGGCGAACCGGAGATCTCGATCACCCGACTCCAAGGCAGCGTGGCTTCGATCAGTTTTATGGCATCATCGATGGTGCCTCTCACTTCTTTTCTCCCCATTGTGTTTTCAGAAACGAAGATCGAATCGAAATCACCGAAAATAATTACTACTTCACCGATGCTATTGCCGACAAAGCCATCGAGATGATTTCGGACCCTGCCGATGCAGACTCACCATTCTTTTTATATCTGGCTCATACCGCACCCCATTGGCCATTACATGCAATGCCCGACGATATTGCTCGATACGACGGCATCTATCGTTCCGGCTGGGATTCAATCCGCACCGCCCGACATGAATCAATGAATGGACTTGGAGTATTAGCTGAAAACTGGACCATCTCGCCACGCGATGAAACAGTAATGCCCTGGCAGGCTGTCAAACATAAAGATTGGGAAGCCGCGAAAATGGCGACCTACGCCGCAATGATAGACAGCCTGGATCAATCGGTCGGTAGGTTAGTGGACGCGCTAAAAGAACAAAACCAGTTCGATAACACGCTGATACTATTTTTATCCGACAACGGTGGCTGCGCTGAATTTATGGCGGAAGATGGATGGGCACAATATTATCCCGATCAAACGCTGGATGGACGCCCCATTTCCATGGGTAACATCCCTAATTTGAACCCGGGTGATGATCAAACTTTTCAAAGCTACGACAAGCCCTGGGCGAACGTATCAAACGCACCCTTTCGTTTGTATAAACACTATGTACACGAAGGTGGAATTTCCACCCCATTGATTGCGCATTGGCCTAACGGTATTAAACCAGGGCAAGTCATTCATGACCCCTGGCATGTCGTCGACATCATGCCGACAATCCTGGAAACAACACAAAGCCCCTATCTCGCCGAATATGGCGGGCATGCAATACAAGCGATGGAAGGTACTTCATTTCTACAACGACTTTGTGGAAACCCCTCACACCGTGAAAACCCGATTTTCTTTGAGCATGAGGGTCATAGTGCGATTCGTTTCAATCATTTGAAACTGGTTCGTCAACACAACCAGGATTGGGAATTGTACGACATGAACAAAGATAGAACAGAATTGCACGATCTTTCCGGACAACATAAAGCCACTGAAAATGAACTGAAGGCAATGTACCAGGACTGGGCCGAAAAAACTGGTGTCATGGATTGGGAAGATGCATTGCCTCGGTTACTCCAGGCGTGGAACTTATCGTCGGTTGACGGTTGATAAACAATTCTTCGATATTTAAATCGGAAAGAAACGCCTTAACGAACGCAGTTTAGCTTTTTCTGCTTCAACTTCACGATTTCGTGGCAGTGCCGTTGTCACCAACGAACTCAACAGGTTTTGTACCGACCGGGACACCTCTTCAACGGCCTGATCGAAAGCGGGCTGATTGATTTTTGATGACCGAGTCGAACCGCTCAGTTTCCAGACAAACTGGATAGCCGCCTCACCAACTTCAGCTTCATTCTCAGGTGGATCAAAATTGAATAGTTGCCTGATATTTCGACACATTAATTTGATCCATTGTTTTGATTTATGATTTATTCCAGGAGATTCGACATCATCGTTCGAACCGAGTTGACAGAACCACCGAAGACATCGTCTTTTCCACACCCGCTAAATTACCGATAATATCCAGCGAACGATCTATCTCCTCGGTGGTTTCCGCCTGCAGGACAGCAATCAAATCGAATTGACCGCTAACCGCATGCAAGGTCCTGATGGTCGGTATATTTGACAACGAAGCATTGATTCGCGCCGTCTGCCAGGGCTGTACCTGAATCATGACGTGGGCGGAAATCAATCGCTGGGCGTAATCGCCGTGAAAACGAATAGTATAACCCTCGATGATTTTACGACGTTCCAGTCGCGAAATACGATCCTCCACCGTTGTACGGGAAATTCCCAACTTACGCGCCAGCGAAGCCGTTGGCTCGCGACTGTTTGCACGCAAATAATTTATCAATTGCTGAACAATTAAGTCCATTTCGTCGATATGTCAGTATTTTCCGTCATAGTGCTCAATATCATCGCTTATTTCGTCTGAATTATCATTTTAACTGACAAAGCTTATTCCTAAAATGTTTAGATCAAACAATCATTCCGGTAATTTCAGCTCAGGCAACACTATATGGATAAGATCATAGGGGAGTCGATTCGATGCCTGGTGGCGATCATTTCAGACGACAGAGCATTTCTCGAAACCTGGTCGAATCGGCTCAACAGTTGCGCGCAGGAACACGACAATTCGCTAAACATTGAATTATTGGGATGGCCAGTGGCGAACAACAGGCGCTCGACAACGTCGACCTACAGGCTGTTATTCTCGATTGCTCGAGTCTCGGTGAATCACCTGACCAGCTCGGTCACAGGTTAAACCGGTTACGCCCCGAACTTAACCTTTATGGTGTCGTGGATCCGCGCCTTGATCAGCCGGTGGGGAGCATTCTTGACGAACTGTTTGATCGCGATGATCGCAATTTCAATCGGGTATTTAGAGTGACCCAGGCCTTCCTGCTAAAACGATCTAGCACCCCTTTTGCCGACACCTTGCGCCAATACTTGTACAGCGCAAAAGATTCCTGGCATACGCCCGGACATTCGAGTGGTGACAGCTTTCGAAACAGTCCATGGGTGTCTGATTTTTACCAACGGATGAGAGAACACGTTTTTAACGCTGATCTTTCGGTTTCGGTACAGGTACTGGACTCGTTACAGGAACCACAATCGGTCATCCAGGAATCACAGCAATTGGCGGCCCAAACCTTTGGCGCTACGCATACCTATGTTGTAACCAAAGGCACATCGACTGCGAACAAAGTAATCGTGCAGCACCTGCTCGGTGGCGGCGGAAAAATACTGCTCGATCGAGGCAGCCACAAATCAATGCATCACGCTGTTATCCTGTTTGGTCTGGAGCCGGTATATCTAAATTCTTCGATCCAGCCTCAATATGGTCTGTACGGGCCTGTATGCAAGGCCAATATATTTGCAGCCATAGACGACCACCCCGATGCCGGATTGCTTGTGCTCACCTCCTGCACCTACGATGGACTTTACTACGACCTGTCACCTATTATCGAAAAGTCTCACGCCGCCGGAATTAAAGTATTAATAGACGAAGCCTGGTACGCCCATGGCAGATTCCATCCGAGTCTGCGTCCCAATGCGCTTGATAGCGGTGCCGACTATGTCACCCACAGCACGCATAAAATGCTGTCCGCATTTTCCCAGGCCAGCATGATTCATGTCAATGACCCTGATTTTGATGAGCACAGGTTTCGTGAAAACCTCAGTCCGCAGTACGCGATGATCGCGAGCCTTGATGTAGTGCGTAAGCAAATGAGCATGGAGGGTTACAAGTGCCTGTGTCGTTGCCTGGATATGATCGGACGGTTACGCACCAATATCAACAACACCGGTACTTTTCGGGTTCTCGAACTGATCGAACTATTACCGGCCGCATTACAAAACGATGGCATTCGTCTCGACCCTACAAAACTAACTATCGACGTCTCGAAGTCTGGAATGTCAGGAAAGGAAGTGGAGGTTGCGTTGTTCGAACAAAGCAGCACCCAGGTAGAGAAAACTACACAAAACACGGTGACGGTATTGGTATTGGTATTGGTATTGGT
>JBLIOG010000296.1:0-4973 GCA_047639625.1 Gammaproteobacteria bacterium | reverse complement strand
ATAGGAGTCGATTGCGCGCAGGGTTATGGCATTGGCAAACCCGAACCCTTTACTCAACTATTAAATCGCTAATCCATAGTATCTAAACCGTTGTAAACCGAGTATTCAACGGTTAAGTGGCATTGCCGACTAGCGGTCAATTAAGGTTGGTTCTGTTTCAAACTCAGTTTGGGCTCTCCCGAACAGACCCACCCGGAAGACTTTTTTAGACAGTGGCATCATAAGCCTTCCATAGCCCCTAAATCAGCAAAAGCTGGCTATACTGGTTCACTTCATCAGTCACTGAGTAGCCTGCTATCTTCAGCACCAGAGTCTTCTGGAACGTGACAAATAAAACAGCTACCTACAACTGGATGGCATCGATGCAGCTTTGGGTATCCTGGGGCGCAGTTATAAATTTAACCGGACTGATAACCATAAACGGAAAGATCTGGTGAACGCAGTAAGATTTTGGCAAAAATATTTTCATGGGTTGAGCCGATCATATAAATTCCAGTCTATGTCTACCAAGAACAACCAATACGCCTAATTCAACTTAAATGTGATCACATATTCCGTCGATACTGCCCGCCCACTTCAAATAACGCTTCGGAAATCTCACCCAGTGAACAATGCTGAACCGCTAAAACTAGTTCTGCAAATATATTCCCATTCGAAATGGCCGCATCACGAACCGCCTTAAGTGCCAGGCCTCGGTGATCCTGGTGAGATTGTTTAAAATCACGTAGGCGTTTAATCTGATTTTTCTTCTCATCATCCGTCGAGCGCGCAAGCTCTATTTCGAAAGTTTCAGGACCATCAGGATTCAGGAATGTATTTACCCCGATGATAGGCAGGGAGCCATCGTGCTTTTTATGCTCGTAGAGCATCGATTCATCCTGAATTTTTCCGCGTTGATAGCCGGTTTCCATTGCACCTAATACACCGCCGCGTTCGGAGATACGTTCGAATTCTTGCAGGACTGCTTCTTCTACCAGGACAGTGAGTTCTTCGAGTATGAACGCACCCTGATTCGGGTTCTGGTTTCGAGCCAGGCCCCATTCGTTATTGATGATCAGTTGTATTGCCAGCGCGCGTCTGACCGAATTTTCAGTCGGAGTTGTGATGGCTTCATCGAATGCATTGGTATGCAGGCTGTTGCAGTTATCATAAATCGCTATCAATGCCTGAAGAGTGGTACGGATATCATTGAAGTCCATTTCCTGGGCATGCAGGGATCGACCGGAAGTCTGGATATGATATTTGAGTTTTTGGCTGCGTTCGTTAGCGCCATACTTCTGTTTCATCGCAACTGCCCAGATTCGACGTGCGACGCGTCCCATGACGGTATACTCCGGATCCATACCGTTACTGAAAAAGAATGATAAATTAGGGGCAAAGTCATCGACCTGCATGCCACGTGCGAGATAAGTTTCGACGAAGGTAAAGCCGTTTGAAAGAGTGAAGGCAAGTTGGGATATCGGGTTCGCACCCGCTTCGGCAATGTGGTATCCCGATATTGAAACTGAATAGAAATTACGGATTCGGTGATCGATAAAATACTGCTGGATATCCCCCATCATCTTGAGTGCAAATTCTGTTGAGAAAATACAGGTATTCTGGCCCTGGTCTTCCTTGAGGATATCGGCCTGTACGGTGCCGCGAATATTTTCCAGTGACCAGGCGTGTATCTTTTCAATTTCCTGATCAGTGGGTGCTCGCTTGTTATCCTGATCGAACTTCCTGATTTGCTGATCAACGGCCGTATTCAGATACATCGCCAGGATAATTGGGGCAGGGCCATTAATCGTCATGGAAACCGAGGTCGACGGATTGCATAAATCGAATCCATCATAGAGTACTTTCATGTCTTCCAGAGTAGCGATGGAAACGCCCGAATTGCCCACTTTGCCGTATATGTCCGGGCGTTCATCCGGGTCACAACCATAGAGGGTGACTGAATCAAACGCTGTCGACAGGCGTTTAGCTTCGGAGTGTTCCGATAAATTTTTGAACCGGGTATTAGTTTTCAAAGCATCGCCTTCACCGGCAAACATTCGAGTCGGGTCTTCGCCTTCACGCTTGAATGCAAATACGCCTGCAGTGAAGGGATAGCTTCCGGGTAGATTTTCGAGCATCAACCATTTTAATAAATCACCATGGTCTTCGTATCGGGGCAGGGAAACCTTGGGTATTTGTAAGCCCGAGAGTGTTTCGTATTTGAGCGCAGTGCGGATTTCGCGGTCACGAATTTTGACGACATATTCGTCGCCAGAATAGCTGGCTTTGATTTGTGGCCATTGTTCGAGCAGTTTCTGTTGGCTGCCCTCCAATTCAAGGTTTCGTTCTTCGATCAAGGCGTCCAGATCATCGATAGATAGTTGGATGTTTCTGTTCGACAGCATTCGTTTGCTGGCTTCGAGTTGTTGACGTTCGCGGGCAATGACCGACTGTGCAGCGACCGTTGCATGATAATCACGAATGGTGTCCGCTATTTCAGCCAGATAACGTGATCGTTCGGCGGGTACAATCACCGTCGCAGCTGTGGATCGACGCGTGTCGGTGGTGGCTAACAGGCTTTCACCCGTTGCCATTCCCGCTTTTTTTAAGGCTTGCAGTATTTCCTGATACAGCGCGGTCATGCCGTCATCATTAAACCGAGAAGCTATGGTGCCGAATACCGGCATTTGTTCGATCGGTTGGGCAAACGCTTCGCGGTTGCGTTGGACTTGTTTGCTGACATCGCGGTAGGCATCTTCAGAGCCTTTACGGTCGAATTTGTTGATTGCAACGACATCAGCAAAGTCGAGCATGTCGATTTTTTCGAGTTGGCTTTGTGCACCAAACTCGGGCGTCATAACATACAGCGACAGATCGACCAACGGAACAATTGCTGCATCACCCTGACCGATGCCAGGGGTTTCGACGATAATAAAATCGAACTGACAGAGTTTGCAGGCCGCAATCATATCACCGACAACATCTGGAATTTCACCAACCGAATCGCGGGTGGCAATTGATCGCATATAGATATTGTCGTGGTTGATTGCATTCATTCGAATTCGGTCACCGAGCAACGAACCCCCGGTTTTACGACGGGTAGGGTCAACGGCAATAATGGCGATTTTCAATGAATCTCCCTGATCAAGCCGGAATCGGCGGACCAGTTCATCGGTCAGGGATGACTTTCCGGATCCGCCGGTGCCAGTAATGCCCAGGACCGGAATCGATTTATTTTCAGCGGCTTGCCTGATCTGATCGAGTAAGACTGAGTTAATTGTTTTGTTTTCGATAGCCGTAATCAGGCTGGATAATTGGACTGTGTCGTGGTCTGCTAACGATTCGAGCCGATTTGGGGCCTGAGAACCGGGGTAATACTGACACCGCCCGAGCATATCCAGAATCATGCCCTGTAAGCCCATAGTCTGGCCATCTGCGGGTGTATAGATTTTGGTTACGCCGTAGTTTTCGAGTTCTTCAACTTCTGCTGGAATTATAACGCCACCACCGCCTGCAAAAATTCGAATATCAGGCCGTCCTTGCTCTTTAAGCATATCAACCATGTACTTAAGGTATTCGACATGTCCGCCCTGATACGAGCTGATGGCAATACCCTGAACATCTTCCTGAATGGCGGCCTTAACGATTTCAGCGACCGAACGATTATGGCCGAGATGAACCACTTCAGCACCGCAAGACTGCAAAATTCTGCGCATGATATTGATCGCTGCATCATGTCCATCAAACAGACTGGCCGCTGTTACAAATCGAACTTTGAGGGTTTCGGGCATAGGTGAAGACAGATTAATGACGGTGTCCTGATTAGCGCTCATAGCAATATCCCGGCGAGATTTAAGGTTGCAAAAGAATAAAGTTTAAATTACCTTACGTTAACGTTAACGTCAACCTAAACCAATTTGGTAAATTACGGAACCTCACTTCATGTATCCAAATAAGATCCGAAGTATCACGTTCCGATTTAATGGTTAATAGCAGAGTGTCATGTCCGAAATATTTGAACCGAGAGATCCAGATTATATTCGCAAAGTTGAAGAAAGTTTTGCCGCTCAAGCGGCGATGCAGACGGTAGGCGCTTCGTTAAAATCAGTTTCCCCCGGGCAGGTTGAGATTGAAATGCCTTATCGGATTGAAAATACCCAGCAAAATGGTTTTGTTCACGCTGGAATCGCCTCAACAATTATGGATAGCGCCTGTGGCTATGCCGCTTATTCACTGATGCCGATGGGTGCTTCGGTGTTGACCATTGAATATAAAATTAATTTATTGTCTCCCGCTGAGGGCGATTACTTTCTTGCGATTGGTCGAGTCCGAAAAGCGGGTCGAACCGTCTCAGTAGCGGAGGCGGACTTGATCGCGACTTTGAATGGGCGCGAAAAACTGGTAGCGATAATGACAGGCACACTGATGGCGGTTTACCCCAGGTCGGAGGAATAACAAATGTTAGAATTAAATCGGGATAATGATCGGTCCGGGGGTTATGGCATTGGAGAGTTGGCCTTGGAGTTTTGCGTGACATCTCGAGCGCTACGTCTCTATGAAGAAGAAAAGCTGCTCAATCCTGAACGTGTTGGTACCAGGCGTCTTTATAGCGAACGTGATCGAGTCAGGCTCCGATTAATACTGCGTGGGAAACGACTCGGTTGGTCATTGGCTGAAATTAGAGAATCTTTTGAACTCTATGATTCTAGTCATGGTGAAGAAGCTCAGCTCGAATTGCTACTAGCCAAAGTTGAAGAACGACGTCAATTACTCGAAACCCAGAAAGCCGATATTGAAAAGTCCCTTGAAGACATCGAGCGCATATTCAACAATGCCCAGAAAGCCCTGAAAATTATTCGCGCAGAATAGCCAAAGCCACGTGCGACCTGATAATACGAGACCATCTTAATGATACATATTCCAAGTTTGAACTTTGATCTGGGGGAATCGGTCGATTTGTTACGCGATGTTGTGACTGATTTTGCGCAGGCCGA
>JBLIOG010000295.1:0-4973 GCA_047639625.1 Gammaproteobacteria bacterium | reverse complement strand
CTCTTCGCCAGAGCGGGAGGATTGTAATCCATTGCGCGGCTGGGCTGGGGCGTAGCGGAATGATCGCGGCAAAAATTTTGACTGCATTTGGCGAGACCCCACAAACTGCCATTTCTGCTGTTCGCAACATACGCCCGGGGGCCATTGAAACAGAGGATCAGGCCAACTATGTTTTGCATGACTCATCTCTTGCCAAACGGTGTTAATCGAATCCAATCGTCACGAAATTGTCAGATTTCAGGAATGCTAAACTCCATGGATTTGTGATCAGCCCGTGAAATACTCTAAGGCCCACGGTCAAACTGTTTCTTCAGTGTATCCACAAACCTTTTGCCGGTATAGTCGCTCTAAGTCGTTATCTTAATTTTATAGGGTCAATATTCGCCCGATTTAAAAATTGCATCAGCACGCACTGTCGAGTTCGATCGCGGACTCGCAGTAGGTTATAGCGGGTTCATAATCATAACTATAGCCAGCATGGACGACCATTGAACTTCATTCTACTTCACTGACTATTCTCAGATACCATATCTTTTGGTCTTTGTGTGATGCCTTCCAAAGACTGAATTGTCAGGCAAGTGTATTTCTCGACCGGATTGATAAGCTTGCAGCTGAATGACAGAGGCCTGATAGAAGGTGAAGGTGTTATATTATACTTCGGCGCGCATTGTTCCAACTCTGCTAGCAAACCGTAATTACGCGTGGGAAGGCAGACATTGTTTCAACCAACGCTTCGCAGAAAGCCTCATCACCCATCGTGGCCAAATGCGAACTCTACCGCCCATTGTTTTTGTGGCATGTCATCCGAACTGTAAAAGCTCAGAGGTTGGTTGCTAACCCAGACAGCAGCATCATTCGTCAATTGGACTTGTTCAATTTTACTACTAATATCATATAAGGCTTATTGTTACAGTGGATCGTGAAAATTTATGAAACTATCTCAATATAAAACGCAGTTTTCTGCTGGTGAATATTTGTTTCAGGAAGGAGACCACGGCGACTGTGCCTATATTATTGAATCTGGTCAGGTCGAAATTTCGATAAATAAAGCCAGTAACAAGATGATAATAGCTACGCTGGGCAAGGGAGATCTGGTTGGTGAGATGGCCATTATTGACCAATTCCCGCGGATTGCTACTGCACTTGTCCAGGAAGATACCAATATGCTCGTCATCCCCATGGAGTACATACGTCAAAAAGTCGATTGTTCTGATCCTATCATCAAATTATTTTTAGAAATTGTTCTCGAGCGTTACCGGGATATGCATATCCGTTTAACGCATGTATTCGAAGGTATCACACCCGATAAAGTAGATGATTATCAAGATCTTTATCAAGATCTTTATACCTCCACAACTAACGTTGTCAAAGACCTGATGACTCAGTATAACGATATGCAGAACCGAATTTTAACCGCGGTTAATACTTCCAGGGTTTTACCAAGAGAAATCGAGTCAGAGAAAAAAAATGTGCATCAGACAACCCATATTCTGACATTAGAGCAGAATCTGGAAAAAGCGATTATGAATGAAGAATTTGAGCTTCACTATCAGCCAATTGTCGATATCCAGACTAATGCATTGGTTGGCTGCGAAGCTCTGGTGCGTTGGAACCATCCCGAAAAAGGTATGATCTCACCACTTGAATTTATTCCATTGGCGGAGAGTAGCGGCTTGATAGTTAGTCTAGGCTACTGGATTGCCCGCAAAGCCTGTGAATTCCAAAATAAACTCGATAGAAGATTGAGCCCTTCTCCATTTGTAAGTATCAATTTATCGGGTAAGCAATTCGACGAAATACAATTGGTTCCTGAACTTGTGAAAATCATATCTGAAACTGGTTCTCAGCCTGAGTCGATCAAGTTTGAAATTACCGAAAGTCTTTTAATGACTAATATCGACCTGGCTAAAGAGCGGTTAGCGCAATTAAAAGAATCTGGGGTCAGTCTGGCTATCGATGATTTCGGGACAGGATATTCAAGCTTCAGTTATTTGCATCAGTTACCATTTGATACGCTCAAAATCGATCGAAGCTTCGTCAGCACTATGGTACAAAGCCGAAAAAGTCGTCAAATTGTTATGTCTTTGATCAATATGTCTCACGATCTTGAAATGAATATTGTAACCGAAGGCATAGAGACAGAGTTCGAGTTAGAATTAATCGGCCTATATGGCGCTGAATTCGGACAGGGTTATCACTTTTCAAGGCCCCTCAAAGAAGATGATTTCTTCAAACTCCTTGATTAACCGCAAAACAATGAGAACTATGGCTCATTGGCTGGAGGCTCAGGTTCTTCCGGTCCAGCCTTTTCCTGAAATTCAATCAGTTTTGGCGGAGAGACCCGCAGACTAATGCTAATGGGGCGGTTGGCGGCGCTGCAACAAATCATCCTACCAAAATACTGCGCATGAAAATGCCACTATCGGCGCCGAACCCCGACTGACCCTATTCCCCTGTGAACAGTATTTCCGATATTAATAACCAGTAATACTATGCGTGATACGGTGACAGTCAGTTTGGGTGTGTGCCGACGATTGAGTAGTGGTTCACAAAAGCAAACCACGCTTGAGGAAAAGAGTAGAAAAACAGTGGGGAATTTTATATTTTTCAGGCCCTGCCCTTTAACTGACACACCACCACTTAATGCTTGCGTGAAAACCCTGCTAGCCTACTCCATACCCAATTCTTTTTTCCGTTTGTTGGCCCAGGCTCCGATCAAACGATCGGCAATGATGGCTATAAACGCGATACAAACACCCGCCACCAGACCGCGTCCAGTTTCCGCTCGTGCCAGGGCCATGTAAACTTCCTGGCCCAGCTCGCGGGTACCCACCAGTGCCGTAATCACCAACATCGCCAGGGCCATCATTATGGTCTGATTGATGCCCAGCATGATTTCTGGAATGGCCAATGGCATTTGCACCTTCCACAATATTTGACCACGAGTACACCCCACTTGCGTTGCGGCTTCCACCAGATGTGACGGCACGCCACGGATACCATGATCGGTATAACGAATAACCGGTACGATGGCATAGGCTATGACCGCGAGCATAGCGGCAAAATCACCGACCCGGAACAACATCACTACGGGCATCAAGTAGACAAAACTGGGCAGGGTTTGCAAGGTATCAATGATGACACCGACTACTCGGTGCAGTCGATCATTGCGCGACGCCGCGACTCCAATCGGGATGCCAATCAGGCACACCAGTAATACTGAAATACCACAAAGATAGACCGTTACCATAGCCTTGGCCCACAATCCCACGACCGCAAGGAACGTAGTCAATCCACCAGTCAAGGACGCCAGTCGCCAGCCTCCCAGCTGATACCCCGCCAGGGCCATCATTCCTACGACGCCAATCCAGGGCAGCGTCAGCAGGAAGCGTTTGAAAGGAATCATAAAGTTGAGCAGCAGAAAGTTCTTGAAAGCATCGAGCTGGTCAAAATAATTGATATTGATGTACTTCACCAGATCACCCCAGAAAGTGCCGGTCGACATTTTCAGGCTATCGGGTACTACGTCCATCGCAGGGAAGAAAATCCCCAGTAACCAGGTAACTATAACGGTGGTCAACGCAATCAGCAGGTAAATATGGCGCTTGTACCACGGCCTCAGATCATCCCCGTGGACAGGTGGTGGACGGCGAGCAAGCGCCTGGCTGAGCCGGTCCAACGCGATAGCCAGCACGGTGATTGCCAGACCGGCTTCAATGCCTTCTCCAATGCGTAAACGTTTGAGGGCTGTCAACACGTCAAACCCCAGTCCTCCAGCACCAATCATGGACGCAATGATTACCATGTTGAGCGACAACATTACAACTTGATTGACCCCTAGCATTAAGGTATTCGTCGCCGAAGGCAACTGCACTTTCCACAGCAACTGTCGCGCTGTGCAGCCAGCCATGCGCCCAGCTTCAACCAGTTCGCCAGGCACTTGTTCAAGCGCCAGCATGGTGACGCGCACCATGGGTGCCGTCGCATAAATGATGGTAGCAATCATCGCCGAAACAGGGCTGAACCCAAACATGATCAGGATAGGAATTAGATAGGCAAAAACCGGAACGGTCTGCATCAAATCCAGAACGGGGATAAGTGCCAGCTTAAATTTCTTTGAACGATACCCCGCGATACCCAGCGCCAATCCGAGACCGACGCCAACTGGCACCGCAATCAGGATAGAAGACAGGGTTAACATGGCGCTGTCCCATTGATCAAAAACAGCCAAATAGAGAAAGCATAGACCCATCAGCGTGGCCAGTTTCCAATCCTTGGCGTAGCGACCCAGCAGAACAACACCAACAATCATGGCTATCCAGGATACTCGCGGAAACACCTCAACTGCGTAACTGCCCTGACCTTCCTTGAAACCAGTAGAAAGGAAGCTTTTGACGATATTGTATGGCTGTTCAATAATCCACGACAAAAGTCGAGTGAACTCCTTGAATGTGAACAACCCCAGATCTGCAGTATTCATCAACCATTTCATGAAGTCATTGAGCCACCCACGGAAAGGGATAATCAACGCTTTCGGATACTTAAATGCCCACGGCATCCATTCTTTCAAATAATAAAGGGCGATAGTCGCCGCCAACACTACAAGCCACGCGGTAATCCATGGATTCAGCCGAAACCGCAATACAGGGGTGGTTATGGATATTGCGGTCATGCGTCTTTCGATGCGTCTGATAGCAGATCGATGACCGTCTCTCGGCTCAGCTCGCCAATAATTTCGTCCGATTCGGACTTCACCCCAAATGCACTACCCTTTTCCATATCAGCCGCACGACCGACGAGCTCTTCGATCAAAACATTCGCCGCTATAGTTTCAGGATAAGAGTTCTGAGTTTTCGGTACCATCACAGCGGCTGCGCTGAGGACCTTGGCGCGCGGGATGCCACGGGTAAACTCACGCACATAGTCTGTGGCTGGGTCCAGCACCAATTCTTCGGGGGTGCCGATCTGAATAA
>JBLIOG010000294.1:0-5008 GCA_047639625.1 Gammaproteobacteria bacterium | reverse complement strand
ACAAAAGTTTCTAGTTCAAGCCTGAGTAATGCAATATCGCTACCACAGGCTTCAAGCACCGCAGTCGCGGCTTCGTTGTCAGTTAGCATGAGTAAAATATGCTCAACCGTTATAAATTCATGACGCTTTTCGCTGGCGTCATGAAAAGCCTTATTTAGGGATAGTTCTAACTCTTTATTTAACATAGTTATAATTCCGAAGCCTAGCTAGCTGATCATTTGAATATAGCTTATCTTAACTAATTTATCTGGCACGAATTACGTGGCACTAATGCCCACCTTGTGGGCTAAAGGCCTGTAATTGAAGCAAATTGTCTGTGCTTACTTTAATTTTCTTCCAAATCACATAGTAACGGATGTTTATTTTCTCTGGCGAAACTATTGACCTGAGTTACTTTCGTCTCTGCAACATCTTTGGTATAAATACCACATATACCTTTCCCAGACTTATGCACATCCAGCATAATTCGGGTTGCACGTTCACGATTGTGGCCAAATATCGATTCTAATATATGGACCACAAATTCCATCGGTGTGTAGTCATCGTTGAGAATGAGTACTTTATACATAGGCGGCTTTTTGAGCTTGGGTTTAGTTCGCTCAAGCAGCAGGGTGTCATCGTTATCGTTGTCACTATTTTCGTCAGTCATGGTTTGGCTTCAAGTGATAGTATGTAATATTCGCTTTATTTAGGGGTGAGTTGTAAAAAATCAAGTCTAGGCTATTATTCATCTATCAACTATATAGTCTATTTGCCAAAAGCGCCTGTCAAAGTTAAATAGAAGCGGATTATTTGTAGTTGATCACCCTGTTATGAAATGGAAATCAATCAAAAGGAGTAAGCATGTCCTTCGGTACCGTTAAATGGTTTAGTAATATAAAAGGTTACGGGTTTGTTAATACTGACGAAGATGGGAGCGTGGATATCTTTGCTCACTTCTCTGCGATAGAAATGGACGGTTACAAAAAGCTGACCGCTGGTCAAAAAATACAGTTTGATATCGTCAAAGAGCCGAACGGTTTACAAGCACAGCATATACGCTGTGTGGAAAATTGACCCTGGTTAGAGCTACCTCTCAGGAGAAGTGGCTATAACCTCGATACTACAAATTATATCTATATTCAGGAGAGCCTATGCTCTCCTGATAACTTCTGTTGTATAATCCACCTCAGAAATCTGCCACCTATTGATATTCAAATTGAGGTCCATATGAGCTACCAACACATTAAAGTACCTGCACAAGGTCAATCAATTACAGCCAATGAAGACTTGAGTCTGAACGTTCCCGACAATCCAATCATCCCATTCATTGAAGGTGACGGTATTGGCGCTGATATTTCACCTGTCATGATTGATGTTGTGAACGCTGCTGTCAGTAAAGCCTATGGTGGATCTAAAAAGATCTCCTGGATGGAAATATATGCGGGTGAAAAAGCGACGCATCTTTATGGTGAAGATGAATGGCTTCCAGAAGAATCATTGTCAGTTATGAAGGACTATATCGTCTCTATTAAGGGGCCTTTAACGACACCTGTTGGCGGCGGCATTCGATCACTAAACGTTTCTATTCGACAACAACTTGATCTTTATGCTTGTGTGCGCCCGGTGCGTTATTTTCCCGGTATCGAAACCCCGCTAAAACGGCCTCAAGATACCGAAATGGTAATATATCGCGAAAATACAGAAGATATTTATGCTGGAATCGAATGGGAAGCGGGTTCTGATGAAGTTAAGAAAGTAATCAAGTTTTTTTCGGAAGAAATGAATGTTACAGGTATACGATTTCCTGAAACATCGGGTATAGGCGTTAAACCTGTTTCGTCAGAAGGCACCAAAAGACTGGTTCGAAAAGCATTTCAATATGCCATCGATAATGATCGCGATTCAGTGACGTTGGTACACAAAGGCAATATTATGAAATTCACCGAAGGTGGGTTTAGAAGCTGGGGTTATGAGTTAGCGAAGGAAGCATTTGGTGCAACCGAAGTGAATGGTGGGCCGTGGTGTGAATTTAAAAACCCTAAAACAGGCAAAACAATAGCGGTTAAAGATGTCATAGCGGATAACTTCCTTCAGCAAATCTTACTTAGACCTACTGAATATGATGTGATCGCTACGCTTAATTTGAATGGAGACTATATTTCTGACGCGCTAGCGGCACAGGTGGGCGGAATTGGTATTGCGCCTGGCGCCAATATTGCCGATACCATCGGTGTCTTCGAAGCAACTCATGGTACTGCGCCTAAATACACAGGATTAAATAAGGTTAACCCTGGTTCAATTATATTGTCTGCTGAAATGATGTTACGTTATCTGGGGTGGATTGAAGCCGCAGACTTGATTATCAAAGGCATGGAAGGTGCCATTGGTGCAAAGCAGGTGACCTATGACTTGGCTCGCAATGAACCGAATGCAACTGAACTCAGCACCTCTGATTTTGGCGCAGCCGTTGTCAACTTTATGGGCTAGTAGTAGTTAAGCTAATTAGGAGAGCGTCACTAAAGGTGAATCAGCTGGTTTGTTCCATTCTATGCAAACCAGTATCTTCTACAATGCGCGCTGCGATTTCCTCCACTGATATTGTGGTGGTGTTTAGAAATTTAATATTGTGCTTGTAATACATTTCTTCCGCCGCGCCCAATTCAAACCGACACTGTTCTAGTGACGCATAACGGCTATTCGGCCGTCTTTCCTGCCGGATGTTGACTAGACGATTGGCGTCAGTAGTGAGTCCATACAACCGACCCTTAAACGCTCGAATAGGCTCTGGTAGGCGATCCGATTCCATATCCTCTTCTGTAATGGGGTAATTGGCGGCTTTCAGTCCAAATTGCAGCGCCAGATATAAACAGCTCGGAGTTTTCCCTGTTCTTGATACACCGATCAAAATGATGTCCGATTCATTATAGTTGCGCGTTTTACAGCCATCATCGTGAATCAGCGAAAAGTCGATGGCGTCAATCCGAGATTCATACAATGATTGGTTTGCAACTCGATGCCCCGTTTGGTGCGACGACGATGTTCCAAGTGTTTTTTCGAGACGCGGTAAAAAGTCGCTAAATGGGTCTAATATTAATGCCTTACATTGTCCGATAATAGTTTTGAGTTCAGGGTTTGCCATGGTCGAAATGACAATAGGCAAACTATTATCTTCACTTAAATCACGATCAATTTCCTCACTCACCGCCCTCGCCTTTTCGACTGTGTCTACAAATGGAATGGTTTTCGTTTTGAAGCGAAGATCAGGAAATTGAGCCAACAAGCTATGGCCCAATGTTTCCACCGTTATCGCTGTACCATTCGAAATAAAATAAGCCTTTCTAGTCCTTTCTACCATAGCAATTGGGTCGGTCATCATTAGTTTAGTGTTCCCCAGAGTATCATTGATACGCCTATCTATATTCACTTTTCTAGCAGTCCAATAATTAAGTCCTATGATAATATCTTGTCTACAACATCTGGACTAATGCATCGAAATGACTACAAACATATTGACACTTGACCAACTCGGAATGAACGACGTACCACTGGTCGGCGGAAAAAATGCCTCACTAGGGGAAATGATCGGCAATCTAGCTAATTTGGGCGTTTCAGTTCCGGGTGGTTTTGCTACGACCTCATCAGCATTTGACCAATTTTTAAACGAAGCTGGGCTCACAAAGAAAATTCATCAGACACTCGATCAACTCGATACCAATGATGTTAATGCTCTAGCCAAGGTTGGTAAGGAGATTAGAGGATGGATAATTGATTCTCCTCTGCCATCAAAATTTGAGGATGACATAACCCGTGCTTACGCTGAAATGTCGGTCAATGGGGTAGCTGCCACAGTAGCAGTCCGTTCGTCAGCAACGGCAGAAGATTTGCCTGATGCCTCTTTTGCGGGGCAGCAAGAAACCTATCTCAATATTAAAGGTATCGAACAAGTTTTACATTCTGTGAAACTGGTATTCGCTTCATTGTTCAATGATCGCGCTATTTCGTATCGTGTCCACCAGGGATACGCTCATTCTGAGGTGTCACTTTCTGCCGGTGTACAACGCATGGTTCGTAGTGATCTATCTTCCAGTGGTGTCATGTTTAGCATCGATACCGAGTCGGGTTTTGAAGATGTAGTATTCATTACCAGTAGTTATGGTCTGGGCGAAACTATCGTGCAAGGTGCGGTTAATCCTGATGAATTTTATGTTTACAAAAATACCTTAGGTATTGCCGAGCGCAGCATATTGCAGAAAACCCGTGGCAGTAAGCTGATCAAAATGATCTTTTCTGACGGCGATACGGCCGGCAGTGATAATCCTGCCCAGGCTATTCAAACGATTAATGTGCCTCAATCGGAACAAATTCTGTTTTCTATTTCAGATGACGATGTAACCGAGCTCGCTAAAATTGCAATCACAATAGAAAAGCATTATGGCCGAGCAATGGATATCGAATGGGCTAAAGATGGAGAGAATGGACAGCTATATATTGTTCAAGCGCGTCCAGAAACCGTTCAATCTCAAGCAGGTCAAATTGTAGAGCGGTTTATTCTCAAACAAAATGTCGACCCTATACTGGAGGGCCGTGCTGTTGGTAACCGTATAGGACAAGGCACGGCAAAGGTCGTGAGTGACTTATCGCAAATGGATCAAATTCTGGATGGCGATGTTCTGGTAACCGATATGACAGACCCAGATTGGGAACCAGTGATGAAAAAGGCATCAGCAATCATTACCAATCGAGGTGGTCGAACCTGTCACGCTGCTATCATTGCACGCGAGCTAGGTATCCCTGCGCTGGTGGGTACTGGCGATTGCACCGACGTAATTGACAATAATGCCGAAGTTACGGTGTCGTGTGCTGAAGGAGACACAGGTTATGTTTATGCTGGCTTGCTTGAGTTCGAGCATCAAATGCATGAGTGCTCGAATATGCCTGATATTCCCGTCAAGGTGATGATGAATGTGGGTAACCCAGAACGTGCGTTTAGTTTTTCGCGCTTGCCTCATTCAGGCGTGGGGCTTGC
>JBLIOG010000293.1:0-5016 GCA_047639625.1 Gammaproteobacteria bacterium | reverse complement strand
GTCCGCAAATTATATCGAGCAGATCACCTTGATCATGTATTGGTGACCTTCGGCCTGATATTAATATTCGATACATTGGTTCATTTAATCTGGGGTGCGTCAGGTATGGCCATTCCTTTACCCGACTCGCTGAATGGACAGATCTCCTTTGGAAACATTGAGCTACCGACCTATAGAGTGCTCATCATCGTCTCAGGACTGGTGGTTGCAGCGGCCTTGTTTATACTGGTTTCTAAAACTCGACTGGGCATGTTGATTCGAGCCGGAGCTTCAAATCGAACGATGGTCGAGGCACTGGGTGTCAATATTAATCGTTTGTTTTTAATCGTTTTTGCATTGGGAGCCGCATTGGCGGGGCTTGCCGGAATGTTAATCGCACCGATTACCGAAGCCAGTATCGGAATGGGTAATGATATTATTATCATCGCATTCGTGGTGGTTATTATTGGCGGCATTGGATCAGTAAAAGGCGCCTTTTATGCCGCGATGATTTTGGGATTGATTGATACCTTGAGTCGATCCTATCTCGATGTTTTATTAATGCTGGTTATGCCCAGTAATTATGCTGAAACAGCCGCTCCAGCATTATCGGCTATGCTCGTTTATATTCTTATGGCATCAGTACTCGCTTTCAGACCACAGGGTCTTTTTCCTCCGGCCGGGATGAAATAATGCCTGCTGCCCTTCAGACTGTATCTGCAAAAGTATATGCTGTTTTATTGGTCATTCTGGCCTTGGCCCCGTTTATACTGGAGGCCATCAATCAACCGTTTTATCTCGATGTACTTAGTCGCGGGTTGATTTTCGCGATTGCAGTCATCAGCCTGAACTTAATATTGGGTTTTGGTGGAATGGTCAGTTTGGGACATGCCGCTTATATCGGGATTGGTGCCTACTGTGTTGGCATTCCTTCCTATTATGACTATTACAATGGATGGTTACATCTGGCTTTGGCATTATCAGTCAGCGGAATATTTGCGCTCATTACCGGTGCAATCAGTCTTCGAACAAAAGGCGTGTACTTTATTATGATAACCATGGCCTTTAGTCAGATGGTTTATTTTGCTTTTGTCAGTATGGAAGAATATGGCGCAGATGACGGTCTGGTCATTTATTCGCGCAGCGAGTTCCCCGAATGGATGGGCATGGAAAGTAGTATTCAGCTCTACTACTGGATCTTCACTATCCTGTTGTTGTCGATATTTTTTACCTGGCGATTAATCCTGGCTCGTTTCGGTCGTGTTATCGTCGGTTCTAAATTTAACGAAGATCGAATGAAGGCACTGGGCTTTGATACCTATCGATATCGACTTGTCTGTTACGTTATTTCAGCGATGCTTTGTAGTCTGGCCGGTGTTTTAATGGGCAATTTTTCCGGTTTTATCAGTCCAGATATAATCAGTTGGTCGCGCTCAGGGGAATTAATTTTCATGGTTATTATTGGGGGCGCCGGAACATTTTTCGGACCACTGATTGGTACCCTAACCTACATGATCCTGGAAGAAGTATTATCATCGTTTACGATTTATTGGCATCTGATTTTTGGTGTCATGTTGGTGGCACTGGTGATGTTTGGCAAAGGTGGCATCGATGGATGGCTCAGTCGGCTGGATTCGAAGGGAAATAACAATGACTGAGGCCTTGCTTAAAATTGACGGCCTGAATAAACATTTTGGCGGTATATGCGCTACCGATAATGTTAGTTTGCAGGTTGAACAGGGTCAGATTCACGCCATAATCGGCCCTAACGGTGCTGGAAAAACAACCTTGATAGCTCAGCTTTCAGGGCAGATAAAACCCGATAGTGGCCACATCGAATTCGCCGGGCATAATATTATTAATTACAGTATGGCGCGCCGAGCCAGAGAAGGTTTAGCGCGATCATTCCAGATCACCAGTGTCGTCATGCCTATGACTTTGCTAGAAAATGTCATGCTAGCCGTGCAGGGCACAAAAGGGCATTCCTTTCGTTTCTGGGCACCAGTCGGGAAAGATCTTAAACTCAAAAATGCCGCATTATCCAGCCTTGCTGAAGTAGGGCTAGAGGATCGGGCTAATCGGCTCGCGGCTAATGTTTCGCATGGCGAGCAACGGCAACTCGAAATTGCCATGGCCTTAGCAATGAAACCCCGAATGATGCTCCTCGATGAACCCATGGCTGGAATGGGTAAAGAAGAGGGTAATAAAATGGTGAAAATTTTAAATAGCCTTAAAAGGAAGATGACTATTTTGCTGGTTGAACATGATATGGACGCCGTATTTAATACCGCTGATAAACTATCAGTCCTGGTCAACGGTCATATTATCGCCACGGATACGGCTGAAAATATTCGCAATAATCTGGATGTTCAAAGGGCTTACCTGGGTGATGGTCATGCTTGAATTGAGTCTGGTGGAAACCTGCTACGGAAATATTCAAGCTTTATTTGGAATGAGCTTACGTTGCGAAGAAGGTCAGGTGACTACTTTGCTGGGCCGTAACGGAATGGGCAAAACGACCACCATCGCGTCAATCATGGGAACACTGGCCAGCCGAAGTGGTGAGATCAGGTTTGAAGGCGAAATTATTAATGGCAGACCTGCCTATGAAATTGCCCAACTTGGGATAGGCCTGGTGCCCGAAGGACGACAAATTTTTCCGAACTTGAGCGTTCGTGAAAACCTGATAGCAACCGCTGCTAATTATAGTGGCAGTGATACCCCCTGGAATTTACAAAGTGTACTAGATTTTTTTCCTGGGCTTAAAGATCGGCTTGATAATCAGGGTAACCAGCTTTCGGGTGGAGAACAGCAAATGCTAGCCATTGGACGCGCGCTTATGCTTAATCCCCGGCTGCTAATCCTTGATGAAGCGACTGAAGGACTTGCACCTCTTATTCGACAGGAAATATGGCGTAGGCTCGAACATTTGAAACAATCCGGGTTAACGATTTTGTTGATTGATAAAAATATTGATGAATTTGCTCATATCGCTGATCAACATTTTATTGTTGAAAAAGGGCAGGTTGTTTGGCAGGGTGGCTCAGCGTCTATCACTGAAGATAACGAGCTCAAGGCGCGTTACCTCGGAATTTAGTAGCCCTGTTATTTTGGTGAAACTCAATCACATAGACATTCTCGGGGCGGGTCCTGCCGGTCTCTATACAGCCATTCTGTTAAAAATAAATCAGCCATCCTGCGATGTCCAGGTCACCGATCAGAATGGCGAGGACGATACTTTTGGTTTTGGCGTTGTATTTTCAGACCGTGCTCTGGATTTTTTAAAAACTGATGATCCAGACACGCATGCACTGATAACTCCGCGAATGCAACATTGGCAGGATATGACGCTCTCAGTTATGGGCGAACAAATCACATTAGATGGCATCGGGTTTTCTGCCATCGGCAGGTTAACACTACTCAAAATTTTCCAACAACGTGCTCTCGATCTTGGTGTCCGTCTGGTCTTCGATGAGAAGGTCGGATCTGATTCTTTACGTGAATTCGAAGACCGGTCAGATTTGATTATTGGGGCAGACGGATTAAACTCACTGGTCCGCCAATCTAACGAAACGGGCTTTGAAATGACAAAAGATTTATTTAGTAATCATTTCGCATGGTTTGGAACCGACCTGGTTTTCGATAACTTAACGCAAACATTTGTTCGCAGTTCAATAGGGGCTTTGAACGCACATCATTATCGTTACTCAGAAAATATGAGCACGTTTATTGTTGAATGCGATCATAAAAGTTTCATTGATCACGGTTTCTCCGAGATGGATGAGTACAGTTCTGCAGGCTTTTGTTCAAAAGTTTTTGCCGACACACTGGATGGACATTCGCTCATCACCAACCAGTCGCATTGGCGGCAGTTTCCGCGGCTCTGGTGTAATAACTGGGCTCAGGATAAAAAAGTAATCATTGGGGATGCTGCACATACCGCGCATTTTTCAATCGGGTCTGGTACCCGGCTGGCCCTCGAAGATTCGATTGCCCTGGTTGGAGCATTAAACAGGTTTGATGACTTGAGTAATGCGCTGTCTGATTTTCAGGAAAATCGTCAACCTATCGTAGAAAAAATAGTCAAGGCAGCCAACACTTCCGCAGTCTGGTACGAAGATTTTAGTCAAAAAATGGAATTGCCTTTACCCCAGTTTGCCTTCGATTATCTCAGTCGTTCGGGTCGCGTCGATCTTGAACGACTTCGTCAAATTTCACCAGGTTTTGTGTCGCAGTACGAACAGTTCACAGGATAAAACTACAGAGCCCAAAATCAGGAATTAATTCATGTTCACAGTCACTCAAAGAATACGCGTTGAATGGGCTCATTGCGATCCAGCGGGCATTATATTTAATCCACATTATTACATCTGGATGGATAGCGGTACCCACGCGATGATGCATGCGGCTGGGTTTAATCTGGCCTTGAAAGTTCGTGTAGACAAATTGTTTAGAGGGTTTCCTCTAGTCGCCAGCAATATGGCTTTTAAACGACCTCTATATTTTGGCGATGTAACGGTACTTACCTCAACGGTCGAAAAATTTGGCAATACGTCCTTAGTGGTATCGCACGAATTCAGACAGGGTGACGATCCTGCGCCGGTCGCAACGGGAAACGAAGTAAGAGTTTGGGGGTACTCTGACCCCGCCGCGCCTGAAAAATTGATTGCGCAGCGTGTGCCAGAAGACCTGAAAGCCATACTGTCTATTGATGATAAAGTTGATGTTACGGTGTAACTGTAGGGCATTTCTAAAAATTCACTTTTAGAGGTGCCGTGTAATAACATTAAGGTAGTTAGCAAGACTACTCAGTCCATGCTGAAAATTAAATATCAAAGTATAGAGTTTAAATGAGATGTATTGCCTGCTTGCGAGACAATTTTCGGAACCCAAATGATGCCTGTATTCTATAGAGGGGTTCACTATAAGACGAGGTAGCTTTAAGGGTACGAAACCATTTCACATGATTACCATGGGTGACAATTAATTGTATCCTGTTGAACCATGTTGCTAATCACAAAAATTAATTATTCCCGC
>JBLIOG010000292.1:0-5026 GCA_047639625.1 Gammaproteobacteria bacterium | reverse complement strand
GTAAATATTCGGCCAACCCCGTGTCAATAAAATCAACCTGTTAGCCGGCGTTTAAATTGACGGCATAGTGGATAAAGCCATATGTCCTTGATTGGAACGCTTTGTTTGCCCGATGGCCCAAGCTTTCCGCGCCCCTTAGTTTGTCCGACATAGATCCAGTTAGCAGCCTTGTAGCATGTGCCGGTGAAGCGTTCTGTATCGACAAAGGTTTCCAGCAGTACGGGGCGAATATTATATTGAGCATGCCAGTCATCACAAAGCCTGCGTGCCGTCATCGAGAGGATCTTAGAAGCCAGGTTTTTAGACTGTACCCAGGGCATGATTAAAAAGCGGGCATTGTTGACAATTAGTGGTAGTTTATTTTGGCGCTGCTTGTGATTCCAACCAATAAATTGATCCCGGGGTGCTGTCTGCCAAGCGGCGGCTGCAAAGCCTAAGGCGGCTACAATCTGTTGGTCAATGGTGACAAAGTAACGTAGTTGCGCACCGGGCAGTGTTTTGTGTCCAAGGTAATGATAACGGTGGATGTACTCGTTCCATAAGCGGGAATGATCAGGGCTGGTGACGGGACAGATCTGCGGTGGTGCCAGGTCGTGCACCGACTGAGTGATATCATCCTCGGCATCCGTGCGTTGTGTAAACACGATCTTTTTTTTCGGTGGCGGTTGACGCAGCAATGCTGGCAAAGTAATCAATCCATCCGTCTGCATACGTAGCATCGCTACCCGGCAGGACATATCTTTGAGGCCACCATCGGCTTTAAACCACTCAAAACGCTGGCAGCACAGTCGTGACAGTTCAGTCCGACCACGTGTTTTATCTTCGGCGATGAGACGATTGATTTGTTCGATTTCATCCTCACTGAAATCGCGACCACAATAGCGCACACTCACGGTAGTCCAGAGCGTGAGAAAGGCGATGGGCGGGACATTTCCTCACGGCGTGACGCATCCATTTGCCAGGGAATAAAGGATTGATGATGGTCAGGTGCTTTGCCGCCATTGTCGGCACACGCATTGAGATAACAACGCAGCCAATGACGTGGGTTGATACCCCATAGCACCAGGGTCTGCAGAATCGAAAATAACATCGCGGCCAGTTCGGCGCTCCAGATACTTCCAGAACCATAATAGGATGAGCGACCTGTGACCGGACCCCGGATTGAGTTTTCGGCAATGTTGTTGTCCAACGGCACTTGTGGATTTTGCATAAACAGGGTTAATCCCTGCCAGTGTGTTAGCAGGCTTCGGTAGATTTTGATGCGTTGCTTTTCGCCACTATCGGTGGTGCCCAGCAGCGAGGTCTTTTTTCGCCCTGCACTGATATTATCGAGTTCAATCCGGGAGACTTCCTGGTGCGCCTGCACCTGCATGATTTGTAACTGCGCTTCTAAAGTCTGGTGATGACGATGGAACTCTGCCGATTGGCCTGATATGGGTAAATCGGCGTCCCACTGTTGTAATCTGTGTTGATTGTCGTGATAAACCTGACCAATCTGTTGCTTCCAGTCCAGTGCCCAGGATGCCAGTGACTGAAAGGACTTAGCCGCATCGAGAAAGTCACGGCGCACATGCGCCCAGCAAAATGCCAGTAAGATAATATCGGATAACCGCGCCAGTTTTTTATAGGCACTATAACGGTCACAGACGATGATCACTCGATCCTGTTGTAGCCCCGCAAAATGAGCACCGGGCACAGCCGCGCTACGACTGGGGTCGATGCAGTAATAGATCACCGAGGCAGAACGCGTAACCCAGAGATACCAGCGAATGCCAATCTTGCCTTCCTGCTCGGCAAAGACTTCCCATCGGGTCTCGTCGTTGTGGAATAGCGCTTCGTTCATTTGTTGGCAGTACAGGGTTTCCTGTATCGGCTCAAACAGGGGCGTGAATTTTTGTAGCCCGCCGCACAATGTGCCGGGTGATACCGGTAGTCCCTGATCCCGCAGGTCACTCAGGTAGCGGTTATTGGGTTGGTGGTAGCGATACTTGTTCAGAATCACCTCTACCCAAAAGCTGACACTATAATCGCTGCGGGGAATCAGACGCTGTGGTGGTGTGGTGGTGCGGCGGTGATAATCGTCGGGGTATTTTCACAGCGACAGTTGGGGTGACGAGTATAGGCAGGGCGCTTGACTCGACGGATATAGGCATTGACTTCGACCTCAATAAGGTCACTGTATTCATCAAGGGCCGAATTAGGCTGATGCGGTAATCCACAACTGAGACAAATCTTGTGTGTTTCCGCAAGATCTTTCTCTTCATCAACAATCGGCAAATCCGGTCTTTTGGTTCGACCGTGTCCTTGGCTGCCCGGTTGCTGGCCGCGTGAACGGGTGCATGAGGTATCCTCATAATCCGCGCTATGACCTTTTTCTAATGGCTTACGGCTTGCCTTCTCACTACTTTTGCCAAATATCCGGTGCTGTAAATCCTTTATCTTGCCGACTTGACCAAGTATTTTCTGCTCTAACCGGGCCATTTTCTGTTTGGCCTGGGTATGTTGCGCCTGCCAATAATTTCGATCAGTAATCAGTTGGATATGTTCTTGTTTGCTGATGGTAACCATCTGCTCGGCAAACGGAAAAGCACGCATCGAATCGTCACTTCCAGTCTGACTAGAATGCCCAGGTTCGGGCTGCGAAAGTAGAGTAGCGTTCATGAACTACTTTATACAGGAAGGGCGTTTAAGTGTCCCGTTATATATTTTATACGGCTAGATGGGTTGGCCGAATATTTACCTAGAGTATCCGTTAAGTGTATGAATTTTGAAACATATCGGTTTTGATGAAATTCACCAGATGGGTGCAAGCGCAACTGTCTTCGTCTCGACCTTGAGCGCTCGCCTTACTATGCTAAAAAAACGGCAAGGACTAGTAATTGCCTAGTTTTTTAGCTACGTCAAACGAGCTCGCAAAACCAATCTGAAGCCAGTCCAACCGCGGTTTCCAGGATGATAACTCAAGCAGATATAAAACGGCTGGATGACACCGATCCAATTGGTTCTTACCGAGATCTTTTCGATTTGCCCGAGTCCGTCATTTATCTTGATGGCAACTCATTAGGCGCGCTCCCTCGTTCAGTAGCACCGGCAATAGAACAATTAATCCATTCTGAATGGCGCAAAGATTTGATCAAAAGCTGGAATGTTCACAACTGGATCGATCTGCCGGTTTCGGTTGGTGAAAAAATTGCACCCATTATTGGCGCAGGCAAAGGTCAGGTTATTTGTGCGGACTCAACGTCTGTAAACTTATATAAATTACTAATTTCAGCGCTTCGACTAAGAAATGATCGAACAGAAATATTATCGACCTCAGACAATTTCCCAACAGATTTATATCTGGCAGAAGCCGCAGTTGAAATTTTTGGCGATGGAACGAAAACACTACGATGTGTAGATTCTTCTGACCTATTCAATTCGATCAATCAAAACACCGCTGTTCTGCTACTGACTCAGGTTAATTTTAGGGATGGTAGTTACTGCGACATCAAAGCACTCACACAGGCGGCGCACGATGTCGGTGCACTCGTTATTTGGGATCTTTCGCATAGTGCGGGGGTCATGCCGTTATCGCTCGATGACGATAACGTCGATTTTGCCGTGGGATGCGGGTACAAGTACCTTAATGGAGGGCCCGGAGCGCCTTCATTTTTATATATCAATAAAAATAGGCAAAATCAGGTGAATCAACCGCTTTCAGGTTGGTTGGGACATGAATCACCTTTCAATTTCGATAAGAGCTATCGCCCTGCTCCCGGTGTGTTGCAATATCAATGTGGAACACCAGGCCTATTGTCTATGCGCGCTCTAGATGCTGCTCTTGATGTTTATCACAATTTAGACATCAATTTGAATCGACAAAAATCGATGGCTCTTACTGATTTGTTCGTTTCACTTATCGATAGTTCAAACCTTGGCTTTGAATTAATTTCATCTAGGGCAAGTAGTAATCGAGGCAGTCAGGTTTCTTATTTGCATGATCAAGGCTATGCCATTATTCAGGCATTAATATCACGAGGTGTCATTGGGGATTATCGTGATCCAAAAATTATGCGATTTAGATTCGCACCGCTTTATAACAGCTATAAAGATGTGTTTGATGCCGTAGAGATTCTCAATGAAATCATGAGAGATAAAACTTATTTGAGATCCGAACATCAACTCCGAAAAGGAGTGACCTGATTCAAAAAATATTTCAACTCAGAAATTTCAAATCTATCGCACTTGTCATAGATGAAATTCAATAATTGAAAAATAAGCAGACACAAAAAATGCCACCTCCATAAGGTTGCATTTTTTTTAGTTAACTAGCGAAATGTAAATACTGGTTAGCTTTTATTTTTGTTAGATAAAATTATACAAGCCCGATTCCAGGTAACACATTCATTGATGGCTCAAGCCCTTCAGTTGAGAAACGGCAGCCTGTTAAGACGGAGGCGAAAGCGTATTGAATCCCTACTTTCGTCAGGAACCCTTGCCTCGCCGTCGATGACGTCATCCTCGATTCTTCCTCTAAATTTTATCGGTAATCCCCTGATATCTTTACGACCGAATAGTGATCGGTTCTCGACATGCTGCGTCAGGTTACCTTCCATCTCGAAACCACAGTCTTCAACTTCGTAGGTGCCGGCGGTGAAATGTTCAGCGCTGGCGCTGCGAAAATCACCTGCATTAATGAACGCTGTGGAAAAGTCTTCCCAGCCAAACGGCCCTAAAATATCCACCTTGTAAATACCGTCAATATTTTTCATGTAAATCTCCAGTAAAGTTTGCATTGCGTTAATGTTTGTCATTATGGAGACTTAGAGCGTCAAGAAAAGTCGAATTAAATATTGTAAAAGATCGTAATATACGAAGTATAAAAAACATTACAGAATCGGTGATGAATGTAGTTTTGGGTCGCCTTAGCCCATCTTTAGGCTCATCTGACAACAATTCTTTTAAAAACAGTCAGTTAAAAATTAATTGTCCTTGCGTTGGCACTACAGATTTATATTTCCTGTAAAAATCAGGAATAAACTAT
>JBLIOG010000291.1:0-5046 GCA_047639625.1 Gammaproteobacteria bacterium | reverse complement strand
TCGCTCAACCTGAACCACCCACGGGTATTGCAATTAGTCATAGACAGTCTTCGACACTGGGTACAGGACATGCATGTCGATGGATTTCGATTTGATCTTGCGGTTAGTCTGGGGCGCGAGGCCCATGGCTTCGATAATAATGCTGACTTTTTTCAGGCTATTCACAATGACCCTGTTTTATCCAGGGTAAAGCTAATTGCAGAACCCTGGGATATTGGCCCTGGAGGTTACCAGCTCGGTGGGTTCCCCAAGGGCTGGGCCGAATGGAATGATCAATTCCGCGATACCGTTCGCCGGTTCTGGCGTGGTGACCCAGGTATGCTGCCCCATCTTGCTCGCGTGCTTCATGGATCAAACGATCTATTTGAACATAACGGTCGGCGACCAGCAGCCAGTATTAATCTGATCACCAGCCACGATGGATTTACACTTAATGATCTGGTCAGCTATAACAAACGGCATAACAAGCTGAATGGCGAGAATAACAACGATGGACATAGCGCCAACTTCAGCTACAACTGCGGTGTAGAAGGAGCCACCGACGACCCTGGAGTTTTGGCATTGCGAAAACGCCAGCAACGCAATTTACTCGCAACCATGTTCCTTGCTCAAGGCACACCCATGTTGCTTGCAGGAGATGAACTCGGTCAGAGCCAGCAGGGTAATAATAACGCCTACTGCCAGGATAATGAACTCACCTGGCTGGACTGGAATGCTCTGCACCGCGAAAAAGACCTGCATGATTTTGTTAAACAATTAATCAACATTCGAAACACCTACCGGCTTCTTCAGCGCGACCAATTTGTACACGGAGAAGAGTTACTAGTATCAACAGGCCTTCGCAATATTCAGTGGTTAGCTGTGGATGGGAAGCCTATGCAGGACCGGGGCTGGCATCGCCATGCAAATAAGTTCCTGGCCATGTTACTGGCTGGGGAAGACATGTCTTCTCGCAAACTTTTATGTAACGATACTAGCGATACTGCTTTAATTATTGTTTTTAATGCCAGTACCTCAGATGTTGAATTTGTATTGCCCGAAAGTCAGTTCAATTGGCAATGTGTTTTCACAACTGCCGAGTTAACACCGGCTATCTTCCAACGTAAAAATGTCAATATAGAACAACGCTCTGTGCAGTTGTTCGAACTACAGATGTGATTGAGAATTTACCTTATAGCGCACTTCGAGTCTTCGAATGTGCCGCCCGACACTTAAGTTTCAAACAGGCTGCAGAGGAACTATTTGTTACGCCTGCGGCTGTCAGTCTGCAGATTAAAACACTCGAAGATCAGCTCGGCGTAAAGCTTTTTCATCGCTCTAACCGAGGGCTGATGCTGACCACGGAAGCAAAAACGGGTTTAGCAGCGCTAACAAAGGGATTTGCCAGCATTGCAGATTCGGTGCATTTAATCCGTAGCGAAGGTAGTAAAAAACCGCTTAACATCTGGACTTCACCGGCTTTTGCCGATAAGTGGTTAATACCGCGTTTGGATGGATTTTCTGCCGCTTACCCCAAGATTGAATTAAATATTTCAGCCAGCATAAAGCTGATCGATTCAAGTACTTCCAGATCGACGATTCCAGCTGAAAACTTTCATCGTGACGATGTTGATCTAGCAATTAGATTTGGTAACGGTGACTATCCGGGATGTCGTGTCGACAAACTTCTTTCGGTTTCAGCGATTCCGATGTGCAGTCCAAAGTTACTCACAGGGACCCACCCGCTTCGTGTCCCGGCAGACTTGAAATATCACACTTTACTCCACGACGGCACTCGATACGAAGGTCGACCTGACTGGACAACCTGGCTGACGGCAGCCTCGGTTGATAATGTAGATGCACATCATGGTATGCACTTTAGCCATCTTAATCTGGCTTTAACTGCCGCTGTCGATGGACAAGGTGTTGTGTTGGGAATGGAGGCGTTAACTTCGGATTTGATTGAATCGGGTCAGCTGGTAGTTCCGTTTGGTATCAGCGTACCGGTAGATAATGCTTATTATGCAATTAGTCTCACTGAGTATGCAGATCATCCTCGCATTGAAGCTTTCCGAGACTGGCTAATAAAAGAAGCCCGTGAAAGCAGGAAAGTAAAGCTACCGGGATGAAGTCCGATTTATTCGAACTAATACCGGTAATAAAATTAACAGCTGACCAATAAAAATTCAGGCCTCGCATCAAGCGACGGTATTCTGGTTGAACTCAGAATCATTGGTGGCAGTAGCAAAACGAACCGCCTTTTCGATTTCACATCGAATGATATCCATATATTCTAATGCCCTGGCGCTATAGCCCTTCAAGGTAATTATCGCAGTTTTGACTTCTTTCACACGCACCATTTCTTTTGCACTAAGAGCCTCACGATCAAATATGCCAATTACATTTCCTATCTATTTAATTAAAAATAGAAACTATGATTAGTTTCTATGAGCAATATTTGTTTATAAATTTAAAGTAACAAACGAGATATTTTTATGTCACTGGTAAGTAAAATTTTATTGCCTGGCAGATAATTATTCTGCTGATTATTTAGATGCCAATGTAAAGCAGTCTTCCCGCCAAAGGCATTCCAATTGATCGCATAACTTTTCAGCCGCTGTTGTAAAACAATCAAAGTTTCCTTCTGCAATTTGAATCGATTGAACTAGCTCAACTTTTTTTAGTTTTCCCGTCTTAATCCCATACTCTTTCGCAATACTTTTGATATCTTGCATATTCATAATTACATTCCTGATTTTGATAATAATGACTTTTACGTTAAACAATTCTGACACCATGTGCAGATCGCATCAGAAATATAGTTAACCATACGGACATTAACAAACGAGTAATTATTATCTTACGGGTTAGCATTACTTAATCAGGGGAATGGGATATTCGAGATCTTTTATCGTATGTTTACTGGGTGGTTTTGCCGGTCCATGCAAATACGCCAGGACTATTAAAAAATGCACAAATGCTGTGAGCAAACCCATTGCAAACATGATTCCAAGACTACTGATATCCGGTCAAACCCAGACAAAAGGCATGAATCCGAGGAGTACTAAGGCTCCAATCAAAACAGGAATTTGCCACATAATTAGCCTGGGAGCGCTCGAAGACAGCTTTCGGGTCAATACCCCATTACCGACTGCACACAGCATGGCAACCAGTGACAAATAGACGCCGATATTAAACTCATTGATGAAGCGGTTCGGCGGTAGAGCAACAACAGTAGGAGCTTTTAGGCGACGCATGGAGCAGTTGCCGAGAGCCCGCGAATCCCAACAAGCCGGAGCCATTGCCAGTTGGGTATCACTGTGTTCGACCCAACCTGCCTTGTAATTCGCTCACTGCTCATGGACTGGGTCGCATTTTGTATCGAGCCATTCGTACTCAACCTTCTTTGCTTATCCTGGATCGGCCAAAAAAAACCCCGCAAAGCGGGGTTTTCCAAACTGAACAATGTAGGTCGAACTACATTTATCCGGATTATGTCATCCAGGTAAATTCCGGCCATTCGCAACCACCAACCGGGCCGAGTGGTATTTTCGGAATGCCTCTTATATTAGACTTTATAGCATCATTCACATTGGCAAATGCTGGCACTATTATTCCACTGTTATTGTGGATCAGCGTCTGCATCTCGCAGTACATAGCATGTCGCTTATCTGGATCAGTTTCCGCCAATGAAGAGCTTAATAATTCTCCCATACGCGGTTCATTCCAGTAGGTGTCATTCCATGGAGCACCCGGGGCAAATTGTACCGATAGCTGGGCATTTACGGTCGGACGCATCAACCAGTTCACGACGTTAATGGGTTCTTTCATCCAGACCGCACCCCAATATCCATCAGATGGTACTTTTTTGATCTGAAGATCAAACCCAATCTTGGATAGATTAGTCTGCATCAGCAACAAAATCTGTTCGATTCCAATTGAAACAGGTGCTACGAATACTTCCGCGGTGTTTACGCCTGATTTTTTAATAAAGTGTTTGGCTTTGTCCGGATCAAAAGGACGCTGAGCCAGTTCATTACAAAAATCTTTACCGTGAGCGCCAGAGATTGGATGGTCGTTACCAATCGTCCCCTTTCCTTTTAAAATACGCTTTACGATTCGCTCGCGATCCTGAATGAATTGCATACCCTTGACGAAATCATCGTTCTGACCTGGCATACTATTTTTAAGGCAACAGATACCTATTTGCTGGGCAGCAGGAACGGATAGTAAATCCACACCATCAGCTTCGTCAATTTGACGAAAAGCAGTGGGTTCAATGTTAATAGCCATTTGAACATCACCCGCGATGACGGCATTAACACGGGCAACTGGATCGGTAATCGCAGTGATTTCCACAGCATCGAGATGCGCAGGTTCACGCCAGTAATTCTCATTTCGTGTGTGCAATGACTTTACGCCGGGTTGGAAGGCCTCTGTTACGTAAGGTCCGGTACCCATTCCATCACCTTTTGTTCCATTCTTGACAATTTTAGCCTGGAAGAGACCGAGTAATGACGGTAGATCGGAATTGGGCGTATTCATGATCGCTTTGACTTCGAACTGCCCGGTTTTCTTCCATTCTTTAACCGATGCAATGACCGATTTAAATACTGATACTGAATCTTCACCGAGGTGACGATTCATTGAATAAATAACATCATCCGCAGTTAACTTAGAACCGTCATGAAAAGTAACACCCTTGCGAATTTTAAATGTCCACTCTGTTGCATTATGGTTCGGTTCAAAAGACTCAGCCAGTTCTGGTTGGGGAATCAAACCTTCTGTCAATTGACATAGCGAGTTATATATAACCCGGCCACGCGTGTAATCGGTGCCAGAGGTAAATAGAATGGGGTCGAGTTGATCGTCCGGGCCCTGAACATTACCTGCCCATCGAATCGTTCCACCCTTTTTAGGTGTTGCTGCTATGACGGCCTGCTGATCAGAAAAAATCTGATGCGCTGCAGCTGCGGTAAAACCACTCGCCATGATCAGGTTTAGAACATCACGCCGGTTCCAGCCTTTATCGATTGCTTTGCGAAATCGAGTAGCATCCTGCGACTC
>JBLIOG010000290.1:0-5120 GCA_047639625.1 Gammaproteobacteria bacterium | reverse complement strand
ATCCACAGCAATCCACTCTCTATAACCTGCTGGGAATCTCCGCCCAGCCCGGTGGCATTAAAAGAACACTGATATAGTTTATTCCCGATTTTTACAGGAAATATAAATCTGTAGTGCCAACGCAAGGCACGAAAAATCGTAACTAACTGTTTTTAAAGGATTTGTTGTTAGATGAGACTAAAGATGGGCTAAGACAATCCAGTTTTTCTAAATCGTGATTGTCTCAAATGGGCTCGAGAGCCATTCTTCCTGAAAGCCGGGAACGACCGTATATTTAACATACCCGACTTACACCAACCAGTAGGCATTATTAACATGTCAGTTGGTTTGTTATAAAATTTTAGGTGATTGGCAACAGTGTTCAGCAGCGTACAATTAATTGTCACCTATGGTAATCATGTGCAATGGTTTCGTACCCTGTCGAGGGAGTCACTATGGAATACAGTCATCATTTGGGTGCGGAAAAATGTTTAGCAAAAAAGCAATACAACTCATTTGAATTCTATACTTTGAAATTTTTGCCCAGCTTGAACTGAGTGTTCTGGCTGGGCATAAAATTTTATTCAACAGATAAAAATAGGCAAAGCTATTTTGCATCGCGAATAAATCATTTTATAAGGTGAAGTTGTAAAGGTTAAGTCAGTTCCGAAAAATTAAAATCAGGTTTTAAATAGATCCAATATATTCACTAGATCAGCCTTTCCTTGCTCAATTTCAGAAAACTCAAGTCCTGCAAGTTCATGTGGGAATACTAGCCACTCTTCACTTTCATGCTGGTAGTAATCAGGTTCAAAATCAACCGCATTTTTGGATGGTTTATACCAGGGACAGGCAACCCGAATATCACCCGGTATGTTTAGACGCGACTGTTTTTTAATCTGCTTAATCAGGGCAGCAACACTGCGTCCCGAATCGAAAACATCATCGACAATCAAGAGGGAGTCTGAAGCGTTAGCGTTCTCCAAAAGATAATGTAGACCGTGTACACGAATTTTCTTGGATTGCTTATTAATACCGTAGTAAGAAGATGTTCGAACAGAAATATGATCTGTCTCAATACCTTTGAATTCAAAATATTCCTGCACGGCTATACCAACCGGCGAACCACCCCGCCAGATCCCTACAATAAAATGCGGCCGGAATCCGTCATTATAGACATTGGCGGCCAAACGGAACGAATCTTCAAGCAACTCTTGCGCTGAAATATAAACCTTGTCCAAACCTACGCACCTCTGCCAGAAAAGATCGCCATTCTTGCACAACAACCCGCTTCGGAACAGCTTCAGTTTCAAACAAAAAGGCCACTGAATTCCTCCAGCAGGCTTCAATAATCCTACAGATAGTCTATTTGATTTCACCGCTAATCAGTGCTGATCTATAATAATTGAACTCAGTTCGAATAATCGGTGCAAGAAAATAAAGCCACGGAAATTATGCCGACAGATCAGGCAGTTTGGATCAATAATGCGGTAACGCTCGCAAACAACATCGAGCAGAGTTTTGACCCCCCCTCTGCCGACCAACAAATATTTGTGACACCCCATACTCCTGCCCAGTTTCACCAGCATCTAGATTCGCCATATCCTATTCGTTGTTTGGCATTTTTCAGTTTAAATCTTTACGATGCACCAATTTGGCGTTATAGCTTCGAATTTTTGGGGCCCGTTAACACTGCATAAATGGAGCTCCCCGAGATAGCTGGAACTATTAATCGATATTGGAAGTGTCAGATCGATTGAGCACATTTAACTTAAACGTTAAGCTACCCACTTTCACTCGATCAGGATCCCCATTTAAGTGACGCCAAAGAAGGTTGCTATTTTCCGTAAACGCTTATTGTCTTATTCGGAAACCTTTATTGCAGATCAGGGGCAGAAACTTCCTGGCTACCAGGCCTTTTTTTGCGGTTATCACCCTGATCATACCGGTATTTCATTGTTGGCCAATTCAGAACGCACTATTCTCGATGAAGTTTCGATGCTTCCGGCTTTTGACAAATTTCGATTACGCAGTCGACTCGGTGGCGCCCAAAACTGGATCAATAAAATAAAAGCTTCCGCACCCCAGCTAATTCATGCCCATTTTTTTAATGATGGTTATGATGCCTGCCGTTTTGCACCCAGATTTAATATTCCTGTTATTACGACCTTGCATGGACATGACATCACTAAGCATCAGAACGCAACCAGACAGGACTTTTTTTCTCAGGTTGATAGGGTTATTGCGGTTTCTGATTTTATTGCCGAACAGGCACTTGCCAAAGGATGCCCCGAAAAGAAATTGGTGCAACATTACATTGGCATTGATCTAGAGCGATTCAATCAACAAAAAAACGAAACTGAAACACCCGATCTATTGTTCGTAGGTCGCCTCGTCGAGAAAAAAGGCTGCACTTATTTGTTACAGGCTCTCGAGAAACTTACTCCACGCTTCCCTGATATTAATTTAACGATTGTTGGGGAAGGGCACTTGCGTGAAACTTTACAGCAGGAAGCCATTAGCCGGAATTTAAACGTCGAATTCGTTGGTGCGCAAACGGCCGAACAAATCAGAGAAAGATTATCGAGATGCTGGCTATTTGTCGCTCCTAGTATCACCGCCAACAGTGGCGATGCCGAAGGCCTTGGGATGGTATTTCTAGAAGCACAGGCTCTGCAGACTCCCGTGATTAGCTTTAAAAGCGGCGGTGTGGTCGAAGCGGTTAAGGACGGCGAAACCGGCCTACTCTGCAATGAGAAAGACGTTCATACCCTTTCAGACAATATCGCAGCATTACTCACTGACTATACCCTGCGTCATTCGATCGGCCTAAACGGCAGGCATAGAGTTGAATCTTTGTTCGATGTGCGCAAACAATGCGCCAAACTCGAAACCATCTACGACGAGGTTATTTAATGTTCGCGTCGGTTATTTTTACGACTTACAACCATCCGAAATGGCTGGAAAAAACGCTATGGGGATTTGATAGCCAGAGCCACCGAAATTTCGAAATCATCATTGCTGATGACGGCTCAAGCGATGAGACTAGAGCAATCATTGAAAAGCTATCGAATGATATCGACATTCCGATCGAACATGTCTGGCAGGAAGATGACGGATTTCAAAAGTGCCGCATACTCAATAAAGCAATTACGGCCAGCAACAGTGACTATCTGATTTTTACCGACGGCGATTGTATTCCGCATCCCGACTTTGTTAAAAATCATGTTGAACTTGCACGGCCTGACAGCTTTCTGTCAGGTGGTTATTTTAAATTACCTCTGGATGTATCGCGTACTATTACTCAACAGGATATCAAGCAAGGTCACGCAACGAACCCACGCTGGTTACTCAATCATGGCGTGTCATTTACGCCCAAAATCAGTAAATTATTTTCTCACTCTGTTGTTGGCGCAATCCTCGATACACTGACCATCACCGGCGCAACCTGGAACGGCCACAGTGCTTCAACCTGGAAAAAACACGTTCTCGACATAAACGGCTTCGATGAACGCATGCAATACGGTGGACAGGACCGGGAGTTTGGTGAACGTTTGATTAATCATGGCATTAAACCCAGACAAGTGCGCTATCGATGCAGTTGCGTACATCTCGATCATGGTCGAGGTTACGCACGGCCTGAATCAATCGCTAAAAACCATGCCATTCGGAAAAATACCCGTAATAATAATATTGAAATAACACCTTTCGGCATAAATAAACTGAAAGTTGAGAACTAGAATAGCCGCTGTTTAAACCCAATATACTCAGGAGTCTCTCGGACTAATGATAAAACCGATTTAAGTGTTCAATTACCTCAGTTAATGGAAAACCAGATTTGTAGTCACTATCTTTCTTTTCATAACTCAAATAGCTTCTCGTCTCTGCGACCCCAACCTTTGGAAAAGTCTGCACTACGTCATAGCCAACCACTGCCTGATTATTCCAGTTTCGGGTCATCACAAATTTGCGGTGTGATGGTTTAAATAAATTTTCACCATTACTGTAATCCGTTAAATCATTGGTGCATTCATACAAATCTTCAATGAGCGTCGGAACAATATCAGCATGCGACGTCAGATGCCTATAAGTGGCAGATGTTTTGCCCGGCCAAACGATGACCAATGGAACTTGAATTTGATAGCGCGAAAAATTGCTGTTATGCCCCCAACTATTTGTTCGAGTTTCATTCGCTTCCTGACCATGATCACCGGTTAGAATAATGATCGTATTATCCATTTGTCCCGATTGCTTCAAACTTTCCAGTAATTCACCGGTTAGTCGATCATTAAACGCAATTGAATTTTGATATCGATTCAGAAAAGGCTGGGGGTCAGTCTGATTATCGAGTTTCAGATAGTTAATTGATTCAACAACCGGAAGAAATTTCTCATCCTCAGGGGGGTAAACATAAGCATGCGGTGCATCGAAAAATAGAAATCCGAAAAAAGGATCCGTTGAATCTGCTTCAATAAATTGTTTCGCCTGGCGAACAATTTCATATTCGCGTTCGATGACATCCTCTCCTTTTGTTTTTTGCGGAATCTCGTCACTTACAGAAGAAAAAAGGGCCTTATCAAATTCAGGGCTGGTTAAACGGGCATTCGCAAAAAATCCAAACCGATAGTCCTCAGACACCAACTTATCAACCAACACAGGAGAGCTTGAATTAGCCAACGAATCAAACCAGTAATCGCCATAGAGCCCGCTGAACAACCCGTAAATTCCAAATCGAGTCGCATTTCCGGTACTAATATGACGCTCAAATCTCTGGCCAATTTTAGCTAAGGACGACCAGACCGGCATAACTTCGTCATTCAGCATATCGAACCTTAAACCGTCCGAGACAATAAACAGCAGGTTCGGTTTCTCGCCCGAAGCTTCACATTTTAACGGCGCAACCGGATAGTTGAACCGACCTGATTTCGTGGCGATTGATGGTTTATAGATATCTATCTCAGGCGCCCAACCCTGCTTTCGAAGAAAACGTTTCATCGTGATCGCCTGGGGGAACGGAACATACTGGATCTGGGAAATAACGTCTGTGCGATACCAGGCATCAGACCAGCCATAAACTACCTGGCCTGATAGCTGAATCAAAAGTACCAGACTAAAAATCCACCACCCCGTGCCTTTTCTCT
>JBLIOG010000289.1:0-5130 GCA_047639625.1 Gammaproteobacteria bacterium | reverse complement strand
TCGGGACATCCCCTCGATTTGGTAGAGCCGGAAATTCGACAGATTATGTCGGCGAGTTTGGCACAATGGCTCGATAAACTGGACACCGGTGGGACTACCAATGCGAATCGTTTCAGGCAAAAAGATCAGCCTGCCGTTATTTGCGGACTGGTGGTTGATATACGCATGAAAAATGGCTTTAACGGACGTGAAGCATTTGTGACACTTGATGATCAAACTGGACGGGCTGATGTCAGAGTATCGATCGATCTGATGTCAGAACTGGATCATTTGATGAAAAAAGATCTGGTCTGGGTTGTTGAAGGTGGAATCGCCTTCGATGACTTTAATGGCGGTGTGAAAATGCGCGCAACCACAATCTCCTTACTCGATGATTATAGGGCCTGCCACGCTCGTGCTTTGCATTTAACTTTAAACGGCAATAGCAATGAGCTGATTGAAAAAATTCTGGTTGATATGCGACCTTATCATTCGGAAGAAGCTTTGCCATTAATCTTCCATCTGGAAAAAAATAATTATCAATATCAACTCAAAACCAATGGACACTGGAGCTTGTCGGTTAGTGAGAATTGCTTACTCGATCTCAATCGATATCTGAAACCCGACCAATTCCGATTGGAGTACTGATTTGCAGATAACACTAATCTCGCTTACATTTACTCGAAACAGTAGATTTTTAATGGGTTAATTTCGATCTTTAAAACCCCGAAATTCGGGATTTTTAAGCCTGGAGCTGAAACAGTTGCCCGTTTGATGAATTCTGGTCGCTCAATAAATATATAAATTGATTGTTGAAATCACTGGGCACAGGTAGTTGGTCATTATCGTCCGCAGCAGGGAAAGCTCTCAATTGCAAAGCTGTTCGCGTCTTACCGGGATTGACACGATTAACATGGACAGCGCTACCTTCGACCTCTGCTGCGATATTCTGAGCAAGTGCGTCGACAGCTTGCTTGCTGACACCATAGGCATCCCAATAGGCGCCAACTTTTTGATCGACCATAAAAAGCACCGATGCTGAGGTAGATTTTTTAAGCACTGGCATAAGCGCCCGAGTCATAAAATAAGGAGCATGAAGATTAACCTGGTGAACTTGGAACCAGGTTTCGCTATCACTGTGTTCAAATGGAGTCGGGGCTCCGAGTTGCGCTGCACAGTGAATCAGGCCATCAAGTCGACCAAACTCCTTTTCAATATTGGCAGCAAGGTCGTAGTAATCCTGCTCGGTGGCACCTCCAAGATTCATTGGATAGATGGCCGGCTTAGGGCTGCCAGCTGATTCAATTTCATCATAAAGTGCTTCTACCAGTCTCATTTTTCGGCCTAGTAAAATGACAGTCGCTGAGGCGGCGCTAGCGGCTAGAGATATTGCTTTGCCGTATCCGCCGGTTGCACCGGTCACTAGAATGATGCGATTTTCTAGTGAATTCTTAAGGGTTAAAAAATTATCAGGAATATCGTTCATTATCATAGTCTTGTGAGAGAGTGCTGAAGTAAGTCCTGAGGTAATTCGATGATATCATCTGCGCCCCATTGTGACGGATCAGATTTCTCACCCAGGTAACCCCATTCGGCAATTAATCCAGGCATTCCTGCGGCCACGCAGGCAATCATGTCGCGCTCGTCATCACCAATGTAAACGCAATTTTTCGGATTAACATTTAATCGGCGAGTCGCTTCAAGAATCGGCATCGGATGAGGCTTTTTTTCTGTCAGGCTATCACCGCTTAATGTAACTGAAGAGCGGTCAGTTAATCCAAGCGCTTCAAGCAAAGGCGCAGTTAGCCAACCGGGTTTATTGGTGATGATTCCCCAGGGAATCGATGCCTGTTCGTATTGATCTAGAATTGTTTCAAATCCATCAAAAAGTCTAGATTCATCGGCGAGAATTTTTCTGTAATGATTGAGAAATCGTAAACGCAAAGGTTCTAATTGATCAGCATTAACCCGATGATCAAAGCCTAGTTGAGTTAGTGCTAAACCGCCTTGCGATACCCATGGACGAATCTCTGAGCGCGGTAGTGGTTCCCAGCCTTCTTCAATCAATAGATTATTCAGCGCCTGGGACATATCCGGCGCTGTATCAACCAGTGTTCCATCAAGATCGAATAAGATTGCCTCAAGCATGGGCGTTACAGGCCATCAGGTAATTAACGTCTAAATCTCTACCTAATTTGTAGATTTTGGTAATGGGGTTGTAAGTCATACCAGTGATGTCCATGACCTCCATCCCTGCCTGTCTTACCCCTGAACTGAGTTCAGAGGGTTTAATAAACCGTTGGTATTCGTGTGTCCCCCGAGGTAGCAGGTTCAAAACATATTCCGCCCCCACAATGGCAAAAAGAAATGATTTCGGATTTCGATTAATCGTCGAAAAAAATACCATCCCCTGTGGTTTTACCAGTTTCGCGCAGGCGTTGACGATAGATTCCGGCACTGGAACATGTTCGAGCATCTCGAGGCAGGTAACAATATCAAACTCATTTTCATGTATTTCTGCATAGTCTTCAGCAGTAATCATTTGATAATCAATATCGAGTTTCGATTCATGAAGGTGGAGGCGGGCGACACTGAGTGATTTTTCACCCATGTCAATTCCAGTTACTTCGGCTCCGCGTTGGCACATAGCTTCAGTCAGAATTCCACCACCACAACCAATATCAAGGACTTTTTTGCCTTTGAGTCCATCGCAAAACTGATCAATATAGTCGACGCGCAGCGGATTTATGTCGTGGAGTGGTTTGAACTCGCTTTCGCGGTCCCACCAACGACTGGCGAGCGCCTGGAATTTGTCAATTTCTGCTGGGTCAAGGTTCACATTACTCATACTCGAATACCGGATTTAATTTTTGTCGACCAGTGTTTTGCCCGGTCAATAATGTCGTCAATATCGAGATTGACTAATTTATGGTCTTCCAATTGTATCTTGCCGTTGATCCAGACATGACTAACCTGGCGACTATTTAAGGCGTAAACCACTTGTGTCACAGGGTCGTATACGGGTTGAGTGTTAAGATCCGAAAAATCGATAGCGATTATGTCTGCTTTTTTACCGACTTCGATTGACCCTATTATGTCAGACATTCCAAGTGCTCTGGCGCCGTTAATAGTCGCCATTTCGATCATATCGCGTGCCTTACAAACACGGGCATCACCACTACTGCCTTTAGCGAGCAGTGCCGCAGTGCGCATTTCAGCAAACAGGTCGAGATCGTTATTGCTGGCAGCGCCGTCGGTTCCAAGGCATATATTGATTTCGGCAGCCATCAATTCAGCCACTGGGCAGATTCCACTTGCCAGTTTAAGATTAGACTCAGGGCAGTGCACAACGTGAGCTCCCGATTCGGCGAGTCGTTCGATTTCCATAGGAATCAAATCCGTCATGTGTACCGCCATTAAATTTGGGTTCACCAGATTTAACTGATCCAGCCTTTCAAGCGGACGCATGCCCGTTTTCTTTTCAGCTTCCGTGACTTCAAATGAAGTTTCATGAATATGCATATGAACAGGGATTTCAAGTTCATTGCTGTACATGCTAATCTTTTTGAGGGGTGCATCCGAAACGGTGTAAGGTGCATGAGGTGCGAAAGCGCTGGTGACTAAATCAAGATCTTTTAATTCATCGTGGACGGTGAGTGCTTTATGAAGATATTCGTCGGCATTTGAAGCCCAGACGGTTGGGAAATCAAGCACGATCAAACCCATTACGGCGCGAATTCCTGATTGCTGAACCCGGCGGGCTGCGACATCCGGATAAAAATACATATCATTGAAACAGGTTGTGCCCGATCGAATCATTTCTGCAACGGCTAATTCGACGCCATCTTCAATGAACCGTGGATTTATCCATTGCGCTTCGGCGGGCCAAATATGGTTGTTGAGCCAGTTCATTAATGGAAGATCATCCGCAAGACCTCGGAACAAACTCATAGCAGCGTGAGTATGGCTGTTTATTAAACCAGGCATAATCATCTGACCTTCAAGTTTCACCACGTTAGGCTGATGGTGCACCTCGTGTTCATTCAATTCGTTAGCAGGGATCAGATCCGAAATCCGATCACTTTCAATGACCAGTGCATAGTCCTCCAATAACTCAAAAGTTGGATTGACGGTCATGATCCATTTCGGAAGCAAAATTGTCGTGTTTTTATTCATGGCCTGACGATACAAGATTTCCAGTCATCTGCCTATCGAGCAACTGGGTTTACCGATATTAAATGGAATTTGGATTCGATGGCCACGTTGTTATCAGTTTTCAGTTAACCTCACCAAAAGGCCTGGAATTCGTTCTGAGAAGTGTTCGTAATCGGTAGTCCTTACTAGGGGGTTTGTGATAAAATCCATCTGATCGCGATTTATACATTCCTGCGTCAAAAATTTAATCTGAGACTCTATTTTTATGGCTAATATCGCCAAGGAAGTATTTCCTGTCAATCTCGAAGACGAGATGCGTCAATCCTATCTGGAATATGCGATGAGTGTCATCGTGGGGAGGGCGCTGCCGGATGTTCGAGACGGGCTGAAACCGGTGCATCGTCGTGTCCTATACGCGATGAATGTGCTTGGCAATGATTACAACAAACCTTACAAAAAATCAGCTCGAGTCGTGGGTGACGTGATCGGTAAATATCATCCACATGGTGATACTGCTGTTTACGACACCATCGTCCGTATGGCCCAGCCGTTTGCAATGCGACATATGCTGATCGATGGGCAAGGCAACTTTGGGTCGGTTGATGGAGACTCTCCGGCTGCGATGCGATACACCGAAGTGCGGATGTCGAAAATTGCACATGAGTTACTGGCTGACCTTGAAAAAGAAACGGTCAATTTCCTCCCTAACTACGATGAATCCGAGCACGAACCCGAGGTTTTACCCACCCGAGTTCCTAACCTTCTCATCAATGGGTCCTCGGGCATCGCAGTAGGCATGGCAACTAACATTCCTCCACATAATCTTGCCGAAATTGTTGATGCCTGTCTTTTATTGCTTGATCAGCCTGAGGCGACTATTGAAAATTTGATGGAATGCATTCCAGGGCCAGATTTCCCAACTGCGGGTTTTATCAATGGTGCCAGGGGTATTCGTGAAGCTTATCGTACTGGCCGGGGCAAGATATATCTGCGTGC
>JBLIOG010000288.1:0-5160 GCA_047639625.1 Gammaproteobacteria bacterium | reverse complement strand
GCCGCATAATCGTCTGTTCGATCACTTCAACCGCAGTTACCTGTTGGGTTGCCACCAGCTCAGCAATCTCAGTCGCTGTTCGTTCCCATAATTTACTCATACGTTATTCCAGACCTGCTCAGACCCGCAGTATAATGCAGCTTTGCACCAATGAATATTTGCTAGTTAAGCTAGTTCCATCGTTAATTTATTCCTATGACAATAGACGATCTCCGAATAGCAGTAGAAACGACTATCAAGGTGAAAATAGTCAATCCTCGCCAGACCGATCAACACCCATGGTCATTCACAATTAGGGATAAAACAAACGATGACCTTTGAGGATCATAAGCAATCAAAATCTGATCCAGTAAAGGCCTATATACCTCTGTGTCACAATTTCCCAGACATGTATAACTAGATATCAGGTCTCGTCCATACAGCTGCTATCTGTCAAAAGGAATGCATACTGTGGGTTGAAGCAAGGCTTTGACCAGGCTTCTATACAGGGAGGACCTTTACTTCGAGTAACGCAAATGGTTGCGCGCCGCTGACTATTTCACTTTATTTCAGCGATAAGTTACTGTCATAACTAAAGCACCTTGGACGCTGAGTCACTGGGTCAATAAACTGAAGTGCCTTTGCGAGTAGCTGCAACGGTGCTGAATAATCATCCGCTGATAGCGGCTGTAACTTCGGGTAGTATTTATCATTCAGTATGGGCCAACCCATTGCTTGCATGTGAACGCGTAATTGATGGGTTTTACCAGTAATGGGGTTTAATTCAAATAACGCCTTCTGATTAGATTGTTGTAAGCATCGAATTATAGAGTGGCTATTAGCTTCGCCCTCAGCCACACGCATGCGAAAGCGTGGTTCGGACCGCACGATACAATTTTTAATTTCCCATTCCTCCCCTATAAGGTTTTCACCGTCACTAACTTTGGCAATTGCCTGGTAGGTTTTATGTACCTGTCGCGTTTCAAATAAATGATGATAATGATGCCGGGTGTCAGGGTTAGTCGAGAATATGACCAGACCTGCGGTAACTCTATCGAGGCGGTGCAACGCTTGTAATGCCTCAATGCCTGTGCTGCTTTGTAAGCGATTTTGCAGGCATTCATTCACATAAATACCGCCAGGGGTTACTGCAAGAAAGTGGGGTTTATAGGCCACCAGGATATGTTGATCCTGAAATAGTGTCGTTTCCTTAAAAGGGATGCTGGGCTCGCTTTCGACTTCCCTGTAATAGTAGACTCGTAGCTGCGGTTGAAAGAGCGATTCTGTCGTTATCAGTGAGCCGTCGTGGCGGTGTACCTTGCCATCGGTGATACGCTGCCACCAAATCTGAGCATCAATATATGGGAATTTAATAATCAGGTATTCCAGCACTGTGGCAACACCAGGGTTAGTCATCGGTAAACTCAGCTTTGAGGGATGCTCGGAAATTGCCATTGAATGTTCCAAATTATTGACTATAGCCTGAGCATAATAGCCTTGGGCTATAGGGTCATCTATTAGAGCGCTATTAACCAATTTGAATGAACTTTAAAATATTGGGGTCGGTGACAAACGCATTTTAGGGGTCAAATTTTGATTTAATATATTATAATTTTTTCATAATTATTATTGACAATAAATCTGGATTTTTTCGACCCGATCAATACCACCTCGAGTGATATTTTGAATGATGGAAACGCGTCTATCTATCCAGGTTTTAGATTAGTTGCGTTAACGCCTGACCCGGCATATTGCAACACCGGTTCAAAAGGAGCGGGTCCATCCCATCCAGTCTGGTTTTTAGTTTACGCTCTTGCTAATCGCCCCCAATGCCGCGTCCATTACGAATCGAATTCCTTTCAGCGCTATACTCCATTGAACAACTCCCCCCGTGCTTGCGAATACAATGATGCAAGTCGTGCTTACTGGCCTTTTGAATCGCCATTAAAAGAGCATGATCAACCGACACCAATTTAAAGCGCTCCTGTAGTTCTTCCTGAATACGTATCAAGAGATGAGCCGTACATTCAGCATCGGCCAATGCGCGGTGAAAGCTACCCTCCATCGGCAGTTGCAGCGACCTGACCAGCGTTTCTAGACGGTAGTTAGATAGCTCTGGAAACAACCTTCTGGAAAGCAGTAGAGAGCAAGCCATGTCTCTACGGGGCGGGTGCTTGATATTATTGAGCTCAACCTCCCAGAACTTCCTGTCAAAGGCAGCATTGTGCGCTAATAATTGGCGATCACCGACAAAGTTGGCAGTCTCCTTCATCACCACCGATACCGTTGGCGCAGCCTTAACCATCCTGTCAGTAATACCCGTCAACTGCTGTATATCATAAGGGATCGAAACTCCCGGATTCATCAAACTCTGGTAGCGATCAACAATACGCCCTCTTTCAACTAGACATACTCCAACTTCAGTTGGCCTGGCACCATGAGCGGGTGAAAGACCTGTGGTCTCGAAATCGATAACTGCGTAAGCACTCAAATTAATTGATCCTTAAAGAGGTTGATTAACTATTCCCAGGGTAGGAAATAGAAGTTGCTGATCCAGCCATCATCAGACACCGACCGAAAGATACAAGCTAGTTCATAAACAACATCAAAACCCTCGGGACAGGCCTTTGATTTGTTACCTTTAATAATTCCATTCGACGTCGAATAGTACAGATTAAAATGATTACTAATTTCTTTCAGAGTATGCCCTCCACCTGTATATGCGTTATAAATAGCGATATTCCGTTTAGCGGCCATTTGTTCATAATGTTTAAGCGCTGCTAGCTTAGGTCTGCGTTGCGCCATTGGTACTTCTGACCCATTCTTGATTTGATCAGATTTCTTTTGCATTCACACGATAAAATCGAGAGACGAATACTTTTAATTTGAACACCGCCCATATCCGTTACTGACTTCCGTTTAACGCTACGAGCGCGACTACGACCCGATAATAGTGGTTGAGCCTGACACCATAAAAAACTCGAGTTTCTGACCCCAGCATAATTCTAACGTTCGGTCAGTTTAAGTTCTATACGCCGATTTCGTTGATGCGCGGCGATTGACTGGCCGGGATCGACCGGATGGAACTCGCCGAAGCCGGCCGCTGTCATGCGTTCTGGCGATACGCCCTGCTCCACCAGGTAGCGCACGACAGCGACGGCGCGGGCGGTTGATAATTCCCAGTTGGAAGGGAACCGCAGTGTATTGATGGGTAATTGGTCTGTGTGACCATCTATTCGCAATATCCAGCGGATATCGGCTGGTATCGACCGGCTTATTTCATTGAGTGTCTGCGCGAGTTTGTTTAGCTCCTGTTTTCCCGGTTCGCCCAGATTAGCCGATCCAGACGCAAAGAATAGTTCAGATGGCAGCAGAAAACGGTCGCCCTCAATGCGGATATCGGGATTTTCGACCAGCACCTGGCGAAGTCGGCCGAAGAATTCGGATCGGTACTTTTCGAGTTCATTCACGCGTTCTGCGAGTAACGTGTTCAGTCTCTGGCCGAGGTCTGCCAGTTCGCTCTGTTGACCCAACGATTTCTGTTCTTCCAGCTTTAAGGCCTGGCTAATACTGTCGAGTTGGCTTTTTAGCGCGTCTATTTGCTGGTTTAGGCGCTTCATATTGACGTAGGCACTGGCAGACAGTTCCTTTTCGTTTGCCAGTGCGTCTTCAGCTTCCGAGACGATGCTGGCCAGGTCCTCGATACGAAATTCTTTCTCGCTAATTTCCTGCTGCGCCAGCAGGGTCAGGTTTTGCTCTGTCGCCAGTCTGGCCTCGAGCGATTTGCTGTTGTCGCGTATCATGCCAATTTGTGTCAGCTGCGCATCCAGATCGGTTTCGAGTTGCTTGATGTTTTGTTCACGTTTTGTGAGTGTGCCAACCAGAATTGCGATCTGCGATTCCAGATCCGCACGTACTTTACGAAGCGCAACAATATCGTGTTGTAACTGCGCCTTTTCACTGAGCTGGACGATAATGGTTTGTTTGTCAACAGTGACAGTTTTCTCTAGTTCGGCAACCTGCTCCTGCAACGCCGATTGAAAAAACACACCCTGATTATACTGGTTACGTAAAGAGGTGAGTTTTTCTGACAATGCTTCGTTTGTCTGCCGCTGAACCTGCAGAGCGTTAGAAATTTCGAATAGCCGGATATTTAAACGATCCAGTTCCGTATCGCGGTCTGATACAGTCTGCGCAAGAAAGAGCTGAGCCAGTGTATAAATCAACAGCATAAAAATAACTAGCATGAGCAACGCTGAGAGCGCATCGACGTAACCCGGCCAAACATTGACAGTGGTCGCGACGCGGCGTCGACTGCCTAACATTTATCTCGCTCCATCAAATAGTTCTTCGCTGCTACTAGAACTATCAACCAGATTAGTCACACCGGCCAGCCATTCTTCGAGCCCATCATAAAATCGATTTTGCGCATGACCGGCCTGAATATCCACGAAACCCAGGATTAGCGACCCACCCAGTCCAAACAACGATGAGCTAAATGCCGTGCCCATTCCTTTTAGCGGTTCCAGCAGTCCGACCTGTAGCTCGGCAAAAACCTTATTAAAATCACTACCATCCACCGTCAGGTTAATAATGACATTACCTACCGCCGTAATGGTGCCCAGTAATCCCCAGAAGGTGCCCAGTAATCCGAGGAATATCAACAGGCTAATCATGTAGCGTGATATTTCACGGGACTCGTCGAGTCGTCCTCGAATACCATCGAGGACCGTACGCAATGACATCGCAGACATGCGAAATCGATCTTTTTTTAGATTCACACCCAATTGACGAGTCAGCGGTTTGAGCAGCCGCGGTTCCTGGGTCACAGACAGATTGCTATCCCCGGTACGAAATGAGGCAATCCATTCCAATTCGGGGATTAAAATCACGACATGTCGATAGGATATGATAATACCAATAACTAATACGCAAAATATAAGGCTATTAAAAACCCAGTTTGCATAAAAAGCCGATTGCAGGGGCGTATAAAGAAGCCCACAGACGATAGCGATAACAAACAGGTAAATCGACATCCAGAAAAGAGTGTGTTTTGGGTTACTCATTGGTATTCCTTAGCTGAACAAGGTAAAAAGTATAAAGAAGGCTAGCCTTAATTAATAGCAGGCCACGATTGATTTTAGAGTCGCGTGTTATCTGGAAATCATATGATGATTTTAA
>JBLIOG010000287.1:0-5194 GCA_047639625.1 Gammaproteobacteria bacterium | reverse complement strand
TGCTCTGAGTCTTGGGTGCGAGTTTACGAATGCGCATGTCTTCAATCATGCGTAGGCGTAATGGACTGATGGGTTGGCTTGGTTGGGCCATGATGCTTCTCCTATATTGAGGCGAGGCAAAGTGCCCCGTAACATAGAAGACGGCACGGTGAGTATTTATATAAATGGGCTCAAAGATGGCACTCGCTACCGCGAGAGCGGTTTAGTCCTTGGGAGAAAATCCGCCATTCAAGTTTATACTTTGCCAGGGCACCTTTGATCAATTCATGAATATGCATATTGGATCCAGAATAAATTAGAGATACCCATTTATTGATATCACTCAATATAAACGGTTATTTGACGCTTAATCGATCAACTCAAAAACCCGTTTTAATCGTGCAATCGCTTTTTCAATTTCATCAGGTGTAACACAGCCAAAACCCAAAACGATTCCACGCATATTTGTCAAAGGTTCGATGCAATAGTTGCTAAGCGGTCGAACCAGTAAATTAGCCTGTTTCGCTTTATCAGCTACTTCTCGTTCATCCCAGTTTCGTTTAAATAACGCCAGGGCATGAAAACCAGTTGCGGTTTCGGAAAGTTCTAGATAATCACCTAACTCGGTTTGAATTGCTTTGGCCAGAGTACAATACCGTTCGACATAAACTTTTTTAGAGCGACGTATATGAGTAGCGAAATGTCCTTTTTCTATAAATTCAGCCGCCGCGGCCTGTATCATCAACGGGACTTCAGGTAAAAAGCTGTTCACCGACCGATTCAGTTTTTCGATCAACGTATCTGGAACAACAAAATACCCCAGCCTTAAAGACGGAAACATAGATTTACTGAAGGTGCCGACATAAATAACACGTTTGTTTCGCGCTACACTAAACAGGGTCGGTAGCGGTTTTTTCGCATAAAAGAACTCACCGTCAAAGTCATCTTCAATGATCCAGGCATTGGCCATATCAGCTGCATTTAACAATTCCAGCCTGCGCGATAATGACATGATAGAACCGCAGGGTTGTTGATGAGAAGGCGTCACCGAAACCAGTCTGAATTCTGCTGATTGCCTGATTGCAGCCTCAACGTCTAACCCTTCTGCATCAACAGGGACAGGAATGAGTTTGGCCCCTCGCGCATTAAAACTGTTACGAGCCAACCGCGAACCTGGATTTTCAAACCAGACCTTATCGCCCGGATCAATCAACACTTCTCCCAGGAACCTGAATGCCTGATGCGCTCCACTGGTAATGTATATTTGCTCCGGACGACATTCGAGCCCCCTTTCCGTTCTAAGATGCGCCGCAATTGCCCTGCGTAATGGAGGAAACCCGATACTGGTGTTATAGCGCACCAGGTCAGATCGTCGACTGTGCCTTGCAATTATTCGGCTCCACAAAAGCATCGGAAAAACATCTATCGCTGGAATGGCCGTCGAAAATGCCTGAGGTTCACTGAATTCGACGGCAACCGGTAATTGCTTAACCATGTTGACAAAAGCCTCAGATAACGGCGGCGAATCCATAGACGCTCGTCGAGTATCATTGGCTATTTCTTCAAGGGTTCGTTCGCGCTGTCGAAGAATGCTGCTGACGAAACTTCCCGCCCCTGTTTTCGAATATAACAATCCTTCACTGGTCAATCGATCATAGACATACAGCACAGTAGTTCGAGATATTGATAATTCCTCGGCAAGTACACGCGTAGACGGCAGTCGCTGTTCACTCATTAACACCTGATCAAGAATTAATTCACGTATCGAATTGTACAGTTGGGTATGCAGGGGACTCGAATGGTTACGATCCAGCGCAATCGATCCAAACAAAGTACCGGCCACTGCCTTAATCAAAATGCCATCTCCCTGAATCTAAAATTGGTATGGTCTTATATTTTATATTGGTTATTTATCTATAACCATTAAAAAACCATTATTAGCAGATAATTAATTCCGGCGGGGCAGTTTTAAAGTCGACCGGAGCAACCCGTGAAATTAACGATGAATATTAAAAGCATCGAATCATTCAGTACAACTCGCGTCGGACTCGTCCGGGTCACGACTGATACTGGTCATGAAGGGTGGGGGCAAGTCTCAACCTACCACTCCGATATTACTGCGACAATTCTGCATCGGCAGGTCGCGCCCTGGTTGATTGGGCAAGATGTTTCAGATAAGTCTCAACTCGGTGATTTGTTTGATCGGGTTTTCGAAAAAGAACACAAGTTTCCGGGGTCCTATATCTGCCGCGCATTATCCGGTGTCGATACAGCCTTGTGGGACCTGTTTGGCAAGCTCGAAAATAAATCCGTCTGTGAATTATTAGGCGGAAACCCTCATCCCATTCGAGTCTACGCATCGAGCATGAGTCGCGATATTACCCCGAAAGAAGAGGCCAAAAGGTTCAGCAAACTACGTGATGAACATGGCTATGACGCTTTCAAATTTCGGGTTGGATCTGAATGTGGTCGAAATCAGGATGAATGGCCGGGCCGAAGCGAAGAAATTATTAAAACTGTTCGAAAAACATTGGGCGACAATGTTGATTTACTGGTTGATGGCAACAGCTGCTACCGACCAGAAACCGCCATTGAACTGGGGCAAACTTTACTCGAATACGGCATTTGCCATTTTGAAGAGCCATGCCCTTATTGGGAACATGAATGGACAAAACAGGTCACTGACGCATTGCCTTTGGATGTTACCGGAGGAGAGCAAGATAACAATCTGACACTCTGGAAATATATGATTGATAACAGTGTCGTTGATATTTACCAGCCTGATATTTGTTATCTAGGGGGTATCGAAAGAACATTACGGGTTGTCAAAATGGCTGCCGACGCCGGGAAAATAATTACCCCCCATGCCGCTAACCTGTCTCTGGTAACAATTTTTACGCTTCATCTGATGGGGGCTATAGAAAATGCCGGCCCTTATGTTGAATTTTCAATTGAAGGATCCGATTATTATCCCTGGCAATACGGTGTCTATGAGAATTTACCGGTTGCTCGTGATGGCAAAGTACAAATCCCCGACGCTCCGGGCTGGGGAATCCGGGTCAATCAAAGCTGGCTGGATCAGTCTGATTATCAAAAAAGTGATACGAGCCAATTATGATTTTTGAACCATTAAAATCACCTGTACATCGACAGATGGATATCGGAACATGTGTTCCAAATCAGTTTATTGAGCCAATGTAACAACAAAAACCAAAGGAGGACTATTATGTCTCAAGTAGAAAAACCCGTTCAAAGGGTTCGTTCAATGATGTTAGCGGTCGGATTAGCGGCCACCACCACGTTTGCAACAGGAATCGCTTCTTCTGCCGAAGACCCGATTACGGTTGTTTCCTGGGGCGGAAGTTACGGTGCTGCGCAGGATGCTGCACTATTTTACCCTGCGTCCGTCAATTCAGGTATTCCAATAATTCGTGAATCAGGTGCGAGTATGTCAAAAACCTGTCTGCAGGTTGAATCGGGTTCTGTCAGCTGGGATCTGGTCGTCACCGGTTCTGGTGGCTCGGCTACCGCTGCAGCCAAAGGCTGCCTGGAAAAGATAGATTATAGTATCGTCGATGTTTCAGACTTTCTTCCGGGTATGTATACCGATTATTGCGTCGGGACAGATGTGTTTGCCACGGTCATGGCCTGGAATACAGACAAATACGGAATGCCGGGCACACCTGGCGCGCCTAATTCATGGGCTGATTTTTGGGATGTTAAAAAGTTCCCTGGTACCCGTGCGTATCGTGCTAACAATGTCGATGGTGCATTAGAACCTGCGCTAATGGCCGATGGTGTTCCAGCAGATAAAGTATATGAAGTACTTTCTACCAAAGCAGGAATGAAGCGTGCTATAGACAAAATTCGTGAGTTAAAACCACATATCGCCGTATTCTGGGGATCAGGTGCACAGCAAGCTCAACTTATGAAAGATGCCGAGGTCGATATGACTACTGGTTGGAATGGCCGATTCGACAATGCCAGGAAAGATGGTGCCAAAGTCGGTTATACCTTTAATCAGGCAATGTACAACATGGACTGCATTGCAATGCCTAAAGGTGCTCCAAACAAAGACAGAGCAATGAAGTTTTTAGCAGAAATGTCCAAGCCGCAATATCAGGCAATGCTGCCTTTTCACATCACTTATGGCCCAACCAACAAGAAGGCTTACGAGATAACTACGGCATCAAAAGAATTGCTTGAATCTTTGCCTTCACATCCAAAAAATGTCCCATTGATGCTTCCTACCAGTCTCGAATGGTATGTCGAGCACCAATCTACAGCCCTTGAGATGTATATGGAATTAATGAGCGAATAAAAAGCTAGTTTTAACTTGCCGGGCGGCTTTAACCGCCCGGCTTTCTAATTTATTGAGGGTATAGTTTTGTCCAGTAGTTCCAATTCTACGTCTTCAGAAATGTCGACTGCATTACCTATCCATATTAAAGGTCTAACCAAAAAATATGGTGACATGTTCGCACTGGACTCTGTCGACCTGGCAGTTAAAAGTGGGGAATTCCTCACACTATTAGGTCCATCTGGATCGGGTAAAACAACCCTTTTAATGGCCATTGCCGGGTTTAATAGACCTGATGCGGGCAGCATACGCTTTGCCGATACCGAAGTCATTCTGACACCGCCACATAAGCGTAACGTCGGTATGGTGTTTCAAAGTTACGCACTGTTTCCGCACATGAGCGTTGCAGAGAACATAGCCTTTCCGCTGAAGTTGCGGGGCGTCAATTCCGCCGAAACTGCCGAACGCGTAGCGACGGCTCTAACAACTGTTCAACTAGATGACTATGGTGATCGAGACATCGATCAACTATCCGGTGGACAGCGCCAACGTGTCGCATTGGCGCGTGCTTTTGTTTTTCGCCCTCGAATTTTATTGATGGACGAACCGCTTTCCGCGCTCGACAAGAAACTGCGCGAGCAAATGCAGATAGAGCTTAAACACCTTCACGAACAGCTCGGCGTAACCACTGTTTATGTTACTCACGACCAACGCGAAGCACTCACAATGTCCGACCGGATCGCCGTTATTAATGAGGGCAGGATTGCTCAAATTGGAACGCCGCACGAAATTTATAATCATCCCGCGAATGCGTTTGTCGCCGATTTTATCGGCGAGTCAACTATGTTGCCATTAAGACACGATGGTACCGACAAGCTTTATTTCGAAGACCTTTTGATAGAAACCGATTTTAAG
>JBLIOG010000286.1:0-5195 GCA_047639625.1 Gammaproteobacteria bacterium | reverse complement strand
AAATCATCATCAAATTCATATTCGTTTGCCATAATAGTTGCTCCTGGAATGGTCAAAACGATATTTATACGAAAATTGAGTAGAAAGATAATGAATTTTTTCGTGTACTTATAAATAAATATTATGGCGAATAAACTACATTTAAATCAATGTCTTATGAGGCTTTCGGAATACATTCTATGAAGTTTAACTTTGATGACTATTGGAACATTTTACGAGAGGGCCGATTTCAATCGGGTTAAGGGATATCGAGATAATTTTTTTCAAAAAAATTCCGCGAATTGCCCGTAATTCCTATTTGACGCTGAATCAATATGGGTCGATAATCTGGGTAGAATTCAGGGCTAATTCAGTTTGGCTTAGCTGGTTAACGACTTAATATTTTGTTAAGTATCGGTGTTCATTCTGGTATAAGAATAATGCGAGTTTATCTACTGTTATTGCTCTGTTTTCAGTCCATTCTTGGTGTTCCGGTTGCCGCCGAAGATTTTTGTGACCCTTTGATCACGATTGGACCTGCTGATTCTTCCCTGAAGGTTTTACTGACTCGTTTAGCAAAACAGCATGATTTCCAACTTTTGTTTCCAGACTCACTGGACAGACCACTTAAGGTTAAGAAAGCGATGTCACTTAATCGAATGATTAAGAAATTAACAATAGATATGAACACAGTTTTAAAACATAAGGTAATACAGAATTGTGAAGCGCCCAGGCTGAGCTTTTTATTGGCTTTACCGGGATCCAAAGAATCATATGATTCAATTTCATTGATTCAGGGGCAAAGCGGACAGGAAGATTATATTTATATCGAAAATATGGGTTTATACGTCTCTCAGGTTCTGGATGGAAGTCAGGTTGCTGAAATTGACAGGATGACGCCCGAACAACTTACAGAGTATGAACAACTTTTCGAATCACTCCAGGTTCAACGTGAGCAGGTAAAACTCGATACCGATGCTGCTGGGAATTGAGCGGCCTCGACAGTTTTTGACAGGATTCTTTGGCTAATTTGCGCTGTTAATCTCTGGGGCCGGTGAGGCACTAACTGCCGGTACGCCTTCTGGCATGACAAATGCGACCTCATTTACCTCAGCCACATTGTTTAGAGGTAAATGTTTTCATCGCGCCAGCCCATATCCATTCGAAACTGAGCTGCATCTGCACAGGTAGCCAGAGGAGCCTGTCGGACCTAGGATTAATCTACTCAGCAACCGCTCCTCGATAACTGCTTATATGGCTCGTTTGCAGACTTACACCTGCCTCTACGAACCGAGTTAGAGAATTCTGAAAGTATCGCTATTCATTGACTAAGTAGTATCAAGCCATCGAATCTCAATGAAGTTATCATTGAGACGGTCCGAATATCTCCTTGAAGTCTCTAATTTGAGTAATCTTTTTTCTGCCTGATGCCGAAGACGTTCTATCGATTGCAGAATTTTATTGAATTCTGTACTGACCGATGCGAACAGTTCCTGTCCTTGAGCCGCAAGCGATAACCTGTGTTTACTCCGAATGAATAACAACACGCCGAGTCTGCGCTCCAGTTCAAGGACCTGTCGGCTGACTGCAGGAAGGTGTACTTTCAAATCCTGCGCGGCGTGGAAGAAACTCAGATGTCGAGCTGCGGTTTTAAACGACTTGATGGCGTTTAAAGATAGTGTTTGTGAACCTTTCATTAAATGAACTATTGCGATTCAAAAACTACAGAGTTTACAGGGCCAGCACACTATTTGATAATCCCTTTAATTGCATCTTAAACTGGACGGAATAGTTAGTCAGGTGAATGTCGAATACGATTATGTGATTGCCGGTGGAGGTTCTGCCGGATGTACTTTGGCAGCGCGACTAGCGGAAGATCCAACCATAAAAGTGTGCCTGGTTGAAGCTGGTGGAAACGGGCGTAATTTGTTCATACGTATGCCGGCTGGAAATGGTTTTATTTTTGGAAATCCGAAGCTTGATTGGGGATATGAATCGGTTCCGCAAACTGAACTAAACGGTCGGCAGATCTACTTTCCGCGAGGTAAAGCCCTGGGTGGTTCGTCGATCATGAATGGCATGATTTATATGCGAGGTGTTCCCGAGGACTACGATGCCTGGCGTGATAGTGGTCTTGAAGGTTGGGGATTCGCCGATTTACAGCCTTATTTTCTGCGCTCGCAGGGTTCTACCAATAGAGCTAAGCCCTGGCACGGCACTGACGGGCCGTTAAAGACAGAGCTCTCTGCCAATTGGCATAGGCTCGAACAGGCATTCATGGAGGCTGCGGTTGCCGCTGGTCATAAACCTTTAAGAGACTTTAACGGACCCGAACGTACGGGTGTTGGACGCACGGACAGTACCGTGTTTCGTGGTGTGCGCCAATCATCTGCTATAGCTTACCTGAGTAAACCACCTGAGAATTTAGACATTCTAACCGGCCGTCATATCGCGCGAATTATCTTCGATAAGTGTCGTGCGATTGGCATTGAGACTGATTTGGGAGAGCAGATCCGAGCCGGATGCGAAGTTGTGCTATGCCAGGGGGCTTTTGGAACTCCGCAGACATTGATGTTATCCGGTATTGGTCCGGCGGATCACCTGAGATCGCACGGCATTAATCCTGTGGTTGATCTAGGTGGTGTTGGCGGGAACCTCGCCGATCATGTCGATGTATCAATGCAGTATGGTTCTGACCGGATGGATTTAAGTCTGGCACGCCATCAGCGTATCGATAAAGCGGTCTCTTTGATGGCCCGTTGGTTGTTTAATGGCTCGGGTCCTGGTGGAGGTGCATTCTTCTCGGCGGTACTGTTCCATGCATTTAAAGATTCTGCCTTACCCGAACTTGAGGTTTTCATGACACCCATGACCGTTGATGAGAATTTGACCAGCGGTCAGGGAGAAAAGACACCGATTTTGCAGCACCTCGGTCGAAAACTGTTAGTGCGCGGTCGTAAAGTAGCTCGCCCAGGCGTTCAGATTGATATCAATCTCGAACGACCCCGTTCACTCGGGCGCGTTCGTCTGGCCAGCGCTAATCCGCATGATCATCCCTTGATTGATCCTAATTATTTGTCGGAACCCCAAGATCTGGATGAACTATTGCGCGGTGTGAAAATGATGCGCGAAGTTATGGCACAACCGCAGATTGCGCAATACGTAACCGGTGAACTGGGTGCCTGGGAAAACGCAAACAGTGATGCAGAAATAATTGAAGCAATTCGAGCGACTGCCTATACCGGGCATCATCCTTCATCGACTGCGCGAATGGGTACAGATAGCGATGCTGTGCTTGACAATCAGCTGCAGGTAACAGGTGTTGAAAATCTTCGGGTATGCGATGCTTCTGCAATGCCGACACAAATATCCGGAAACCTGAATGCAACTGTAATAGCCATGGCCGAGAAAGCAGCTGATATGATATTGCAACGCCAACCACTGACACCCGAAGATCCGAGGAAAGATCTATGACAGACCTAAAAACATTCCAGTATTTTGTTGCTAATGACTGGTATGACCCGGCATCGGGTCAATATATCGAAAGCGAAAACCCTGCATTGGGCGAAGTCTGGGCGAAAGTGCCAGATTGCAATCAGGATGACGTCAATCGGGCTGTAATTGCTGCAAAAAGTGCTTTTTACAATGGTCCCTGGGGCCGCATGATGCCGGCGGAACGAGGACGTATGATGCGCCGTATCGGGGATGTTATTTCCAAACACGCCGATCGACTCGGTGAGATTGAGACACGTGACAACGGCAAGTTGTCAAAAAATATAACACCTTCCCTTAAACCTGAAGCCTGGCAAGTCGATAGCTGGCATTACTACGCAGGGATGTGCGACAAGTTTGAGGGTAGTTTGATTCCGGCCGAAATGCCCGACATGCACAACTATATGAAATGGGAACCCTTCGGCGTCTGCGGTTTGATCCTGCCCTGGAACTCACCGATCGGTACCCTGATCTGGAAACTCGCTCCCTGTCTGGCTGCGGGTAATACTGTGGTCATGAAGCCCTCTGAACAGTCTTCCTGTTCTACCCTGGATTTAATGGCGGTATTACTTGAAGCCGATTTACCGCCCGGTGTGCTTAATGTTGTTACTGGTTATGGGCCGACAACCGGCGAGCCGTTGATTGATCATCCCGATGTTCGAATGGTCTCATTTACCGGTGGTACCGCAGGAGGACGAGCGGCAGCAAGTATTGCAGCTCGCCAGGTTAAACCAATTATTATGGAACTTGGGGGTAAGTCCCCTCAGATAGTTTTATCCGATGCGGATCTGGAACTTGCTGTAAACGGTGTTGCTTCGGGTATATTTCCTGCAGGAGGACAGAGTTGTATTTCCGGATCTCGATTGCTAGTTCACCATTCTGTTATTGATGAGTTTACCGACCGCCTGGTTGAAGTGGTTAAAAAGGCCCGGATCGGTGATCCGACCGATCCAAAAACTCAGATAGGGCCTATGGCCAATCGACCTCATTATGAAAGTGTTCTGGCACGGATCGACGCCGGTGAAAAAGCAGGACACACGCTCCTGCTGGACGGTCGAACGGCCCTTCGTGATAAAGGCTACTACATTGGGCCGACAGTATTTGCGAACGTGTCAAATGACACCGATCTGGCACAGAATGAAACATTTGGTCCCGTTGTTTCTACCGAAAGTTGGGACGATGAAGAAGCAGTAGTCCTTATCGCTAATGATACAGTCTACGGACTCGCTGCAGGAATCTGGTCACGTGATGTTACCAGGGCCATGCGAATGGCTGATCGGATCGAGGCGGGCACGGTTTATATCAATAATTATTTTAATGCTGCGACCCAGTCACCTGTAGGCGGATTTAAACAATCGGGCTATGGGCGCGAAAACGGCTTTGAAGGTATGCGCTGCTTTATGCAAACTAAGTCGGTCTGGCTTTCTACTAAACCGAATCAGCCAGATCCTTTTCCTGAGGATTAGGCATGTTCGAAGGCGATGCAATACGTAAGTTAAAATACCAACCGAAGCTAATCGAGATGCCGGCGTTGTACGCCTGGCCGCCTCGACCAGTCAAAGCGCTAAAATACTTGCTGTTTGATATTCTTTATCCCTGGGGGTTGATTTATCTTTTAATTGCCTTTCCAATCTGGTCGTATCTGACCCCATCACTTGAAACGATGGCAAGTTTCGAACTCGGCTGGTTAGGGTTACTCTGGTTGCGCAACTTTGCCCTGCTGT
>JBLIOG010000285.1:0-5277 GCA_047639625.1 Gammaproteobacteria bacterium | reverse complement strand
GACAAACCAAGCACCAGGCCCGGCACGGCGAGCGGCAACATCGCCAAAAACTGAATGACCTGGCGAATAATAGTGTCCTGACCCTGACGTGGTTTTTCTACCAGATAGGCTCCCAGGAAGACTATGAATGTACCAAACACCGAAGCACCAAAGGCCAGCCAGAGCGAGTTGAAGAAATTGTCCCAACCTACACCGATTAAATCGAACTGGTAGTGATCCAGTGTTAGCTCCAGATTGTACGGCCAAAATTTCACCAATGAGGCGAACTGCGCCATGCCAAGCACAGAAAACATTAAAACAGCGATCAGCGAGCAATAGACAATCAGGCTGCCATCGAGCCATTTATTCGGTTTAGGCGCAAAGGGAACCGATCGAGATGTCAATGCTGCTACCTGTTTGCGGGTAACGATTCGGTCGATCACAAAAGCAATGAGCGCAGGAACCAATAATACGACAGAAACCACGGCCCCCATTTCAAAATTCTGCTGACCTACGACTTCTTTATAGATATCGGTTGCTAGCACATTGTAATTTCCACCAATGACCTTCGGAATACCGAAGTCGGTGAATATGCGGATAAAAACGATGATGAATGCACTGATCAGGCCGTACTGAATACAAGGCAATGTTACGGTAAAGAATGTTCGTGCCGGGCTAGTTTTCATGACATCGGCGGCTTCGTACAAACGCAGATCAGAGAGCGCCATGGAGGTTGCAATGACCAGGACAGCGTGCGGGAAAGTCCAGAATACAGATCCCATGACAATGCCGATGGGACCATAAATACTGTGACCGAATAACCACTCCTTCAGTAGACCTTGATTGCCGAACCAGTAGACCAGCGCAATCGCTTTCAGAATACCGGGGCTCAATAGCGGAATCACCGCCATCACCTTGAAGAATCCCTTGAACTTCATGCAGGTGCGAGTCAGCGCATAGGCATAAACGAATGCCAGGCTAACAGAGATTACCGTGCTGACAGTGGCGATGACAAAGCTATTATTGATCGACTGGAACAGCGCGGGGGTTTTGAAATAGAGCACATAATTCGCAAGGCCAATAAATTCACCACTGGCGTCATGAAAGCTGCGTGAGATCAACATGTAAAGCGGAATAACCAGAGCGACAACCAACAGTCCCGCGAAGGCAATCAGTAAGCCGCGAATAATCCAGTCGTCGCGATCTAGTTGCAGGCGACCAGTTCGGTGACGGGAAGTCGACGCTGTCGTGACCATCGGTCAGACTTCCACGGGGTAGATTCGAATATTGTCCGCCGGAATGTGTATTTGAACCGTTTTATCTGGCGCCCAATCGGTCAAATGCTGGTGCACAGCATCCTTTCGCACATCAACTATTAACTCAGGCGATCCCAGTGCTGGCGCATTTAGAAACAGGCGGGAAAATGATCCGAGGTTTTCAATCTCAGTTATTGTCACATCGATAGCGTTTTCGGATTGCTCAGGGACGCTACCTATGATGATGTCTTCGGGTCGGATGGCACAACTTAACTTTGCCCCGATTAAGTAGTCACTGACATCACATTTTAATGAAACGGCTTCGCAATCTACCGAATTTATGCCCGCCACCACAGCCGGAACAAAATTCATCGTACCAATGAAATCAGCAATGAACGGCGTTGCAGGATGATCATAAATTTCACCGGGTGTGCCAGTTTGTTCTATTCGACCTTCGTTAATAACGATGATTCGGTCTGCCATCGACTGCGCTTCTTCCTGGTCGTGGGTTACCATTATCGTGGTGACTCCAAGCCGATTCTGAATTTCACGAATTTCCCGGCGTAGATAACTGCGTACCTTAGCATCGAGTGCCGACAGGGGTTCGTCTAGCAAAAGCAGGCCTGGCGAGGTTGCCAATGCGCGCGCCAGCGCAACGCGCTGTTGCTGCCCACCCGAAAGTTGGGCAGGGTATTTATTGACGTGCTCGGTTAAATCAACCAGTTCCAGTAGTTCGTTGCATTTGGCCTGAATCTTGGCAGCAGAAATTTTCTGGTTTACCAGTCCGTAGGTGATATTGTCACTAACTTTTAAATTAGGAAATAACGCATACGACTGAAATACGATGCCGAAATCCCGGCTCGACGGTGGCAGCCATGAAATATCCTTTCCGCCTAAAATAATGGTGCCTTCATTTTGGGTTTCGAGCCCCGCGATGCAACGCAACAATGTCGTTTTGCCACAACCTGAGGGGCCTAAAAAACAAATAAACTCGCCTTCGGATATTTCGAACGAGACATCGCTTAAGGCGGCAAAAGAACCAAAGTATTTACTGACGCCGGAAAGGCTGAGATAGCTGTTTGATGATGTAGTCGATTCGGCAATCATGTTAGCGTCTTTATTTAAAGTTAAGCTGGAAAGATAAAGAATGGGGTGATTACTTAACAAACGACGCCCATAATTCTTCAGAACTATATCAGCAATACATATTGATGGGTAGTTAAGACATGTTAGAGTTATAAGTTAAACTAATAAGTTAAATTTGAAATTAAATGAATCAACGACAATTGCTGGCCCTCAAATATGCCATCGAGTTTGGCACATTAACCAAAGCTTCCAAACTGCTCCAGGTTTCGCAATCGGCCGTTAGTCAGTTGATCACAACACTGGAACAGGAGCTGGGGTTTTCGGTCCTTGAACGAAACCGTGGAAAAGTATCACCAACCCCTCAGGGTGAAAGTTTTCTCGTTGCAGCCGAACAGGTGCTTGACTCAATGGACCGAGCGCAACTGGCCGCGCTGGAGATCAAAAATCTATCAACCGGCAATTTTCGTATCGCCTCGTCACCCAGCATTTCTACCGGTTTATTACCCGCAGTAATCGCCGAATTCAATAAAGATTACCCGGATATCATGATTTCGTCCCAGGCCTTTCATTCTCACGAAGCGCATGAACTTATAAAGTCACAAATCTTTGATCTGGGCATCTATGAAATCAATCGACTCGAGGAAAAAGATAGCTCTATTTCTGATGGTGGTAAAATTTTCTCGGTTCCAAGCCTGTGTGTATTCCTCAAAAATGACAAACTGGCCGATAAAGAGATCATTTACCCGAAAGATCTCGAAGGCAGGAAAGTAGCCTCGCTGTACTACAATCACCCCACAACAGCGGCACTACGAAAAGCATTTCATGATAAGGGTATCGACTGGCATTCGGCTGCCGAAACCAATCAATACTCCGCCGTTTGCCAAATTGTCAAACATTCCGGCATCGTCGGATGGACCGACCCCTTTTCCTTCTCGGCAATCAACGATCCATCCCTGTGCGCCCGACCCTTCAAGCCGGAAATCATGATCCACTATTTAATTAAACTATCCCATAGAAGCCTCAAACTCCCCCATGCCGCGTACATGCTGGAGCTGATTGAGCATAAGTTAAAACCTTACCTGGAATCGTGAACATTGCTCTATCGCAATCATCATGACTATCAAAAAATGGGTGGGGAGAAAGATCAAAGCCGAGCTCTCAGGCAGTGGCTGAATAGAAATATTTCTTGCAATAATATTAAGTATAGCTTATAAGTTTTTTGCCTTGATAAACACACCTGTTCAGTTTTCTATTTGAGAAGGCGCAACCATTCAGGTGGATAACTTAAAACCATAGGAGGACATAATGTATAAACTCAGTCAATTCTTGAAGACCAGAGTCTTAGCTCGGCTTGTTTTACTCGCCTGGGTCATGGCGCTGATACCGGCCCTTTCATCCGCAGGTGAACTTACCATTTACGCCGCAATGGATGCCGATAAGCTGAAGCTTGTCGGAAACGCATTTAATGAAAAACACCCTGATATAAAAGTCAACTGGGTGCGCGATTCCACCGGCATTATTCATGCCCGCTTAATGGCAGAAAAGGATAATCCAAAAGCCGATGTACTTTACGCCATGGCCGGTACCAGCATGCTTAGTATGGATGCTTTAGGCATGTTTGACCCTTACACACCCAAAGGTGTCGAAAAGCTTGATCAGCGTTATCGTGACAAACAGAGTCCAGCCCATTGGACCGGAATTTACGGCTGGGCAGGTGCGGTATGCGTGAATACGATCGAAGCCAAAAACCATAATCTTCCGATACCTAAAAGTTGGGAAGACCTGCTTAATCCCATATACAAAGGTCATATTACTATGCCCAATCCAGCATCCTCTGGTACAGGATTCCTAGACGTATCTGCCTGGATTCAAATTATGGGTGAAGAAAAAGCCTGGAATTATATGGAAAAGTTGCATGAGAATATTGCGCTCTACACGCATTCAGGCTCAAAGCCCTGCAAACAAGCAGCAGCTGGTGAATTTACAATTGGTATATCCTGGCCATTTCGAGGTGCCAAATTGAAATCCAAAGGTGCGCCTATTGAAATTATCATTCCCGAGGAAGGTATCGGCTGGGAAATGCAAGCCATGTCGATAATGACTGGTACAAAGAACCCGTCAGATGCGAAGGAATTTCTCGACTGGGCCATTTCCGATGAAGCAATGACCATTTACGCGGCAACTGCATCCGTCGTCGCTATGCCAGGCGTCACCCGAAGAGACGATCCATGGCGTGAACATTTCCCAACAGACGTACAAGATAAAATGATCAATAACGATTTCGTTTGGGCCGCTAATAACAAAGCCCGCATCATCAGCGAATGGCGTCAACGGTTCGATACAAAAACCGAACCTAAATCCTGATAATTGATTCGGTACGTTCTATCATGCCGTCCAGGTTTTGATATTACCTGCCGCGACAACCCCCATGTCTAGTTCAGCTTAGATCAATCGAATAATATCAGGGCTAGCTTCGAGGGAAGCGCAGCGTGCGCTTCCTCTTTTGGAACCCTCAAAGTTTTAGATCACCGCGGGACTCACTGAATGAACAGCCGGTATCACAAAGAGCCCACACCCGGTGAACGAGACCACCCCTAATAATGAAGAACGGCATTAGCAACAAATCTGACCAAAACGATATACCGAACATTCCGCCGAACGAACTGGAAGGGTTTTTGTCGATTGCAGTTATAGAATTACCGAATCAGGGCCTGGTTGGAATCACGCATTGCCCGGGTCGAAATCACACCGACAGCCTCGGTCGAATATGGCGACGGAATCTACAACAGGACCTTGCTGAGATCATCGCATGGGGCGCTGATTCAGTTCTGACTCTGCTTGAAACGAAAGATTTCGAAAAACTTGGCGTACCCGATATTGTTGATGAAATGCATGTTGCCGGTCTGAAATGTTATCACCTGCCAATTCCAGATATGGAAGCTCCGGGTGTGGAATT
>JBLIOG010000284.1:0-5300 GCA_047639625.1 Gammaproteobacteria bacterium | reverse complement strand
CAAGTCACAATTACGCAACCCATGCACGGGAGCTTCTGTTTGTTTCATCGAGAGAGTCCGCAACAGTTTGATAATCTTGAGTCTGCAAAAGTGCGTGCTGAAGCCATTGTACTGGCTGAAGCGAAGGAAAAAGCAATCGAAGCCGGTGCTATTGATCCGGAAATTACCCTCGAATACGACAATATCCATGTGAAAGATGATATTGACGGTGAGCTATTTCTGGAATCGACCGTTATCGCAACTGCGATAGGGCCGGCCTGTGACTGGCGATCGGACTCCACTATTTCATGATCCTGAAAACCGCAGTTGAGCGCCTAAGGTATCCGTTAAGTGTATGAATTTTGAGACTTATCGGTTTTGATGAAATTCACGCTCCTATGCATCCTGCATTCGCGACATAAGAGCATCCATGCTCAAAACCAGATGGGTGAGAGCGCTACTGTCCCCATCTCGGCCTTGGGCGCCCGCATGTCTACGCTAAAAAAACGTCAAGGGCTAGCCATTCCCTTGTTTTTTAGCTACGTCAAACGAGCTCGCAAAACCAATCTGAAGGCAGTCCAACTGTGGTTTCCAGGATGATCGAATCCCTTCAACATGAGCTCGATTCTTTCGGATTAAAGCTTCGCGGTATTACTAATTTCACAGCTGAAGAAATAATTAGGTACGATTTTTCGGGGAAATCAATTGCGTTGGTCGGCAATGTCGGATCATCCTATTGGGACTTTTTTGCGGCTTCACCCGAATTTGTTGACAGTTTAAGTGAGTCACTGGATCGCTGGAGCCAAAGAGTTGCTGAGAGCATCAGGACGAAGCTGGATCTGAAACCGGTATATCCATTTACCGGCCCACCCTATTATCCATTTCAACAGTGGGCAGGTCGGGCTGAAACACAGTTTAAATCGCCATTGGGTTTAATGATTCATCCACAATTCGGGCTTTGGCATTCGTACCGTTTTGGCTTAATTCTACCCGATTTATTCGACAGTATTGTTAAGGTTGAAAACAGCCCCTGCTTGAATTGCGCTGATCAGCCCTGCCTTAACGTCTGTCCAGTCAGCGCCTTTAGTGCAGATGGCTACGATGCCGATGGCTGTGCCACTTATCTTAATTCAAATTCTTCAGCGGGTTGTTATCAGGAGGGATGTCAGGCACGCCTGGCTTGTCCTGTTGGAGCATCATTTCGCTATAAAACTGATCAGCACCTCTTTCATTTGGGGGCGTTTCTTCAATCGCGCCCTACTGCCGATTGAACCGCAGTTAAACCAATCAAGTAGTAAACATCATCGATAGAACACCCGCGTGACAGGTCGTTGGCAGGTCGTTTCATACCCTGGAGAATGGGGCCTATTGCGACCGCGCCAGCAAGTCTTTGAACCAGCTTATATCCAATATTAGCGGACCCGAGATCGGGGAATATCAGAATATTTGCTTCACCTTTGACCTGGCTTTCGGGATATTTTTGCCGGGCAACCGATTCAACAAGCGCCGCATCAAGCTGTATTTCTCCATCAATTGCCACATCTGGAAATTGACGCCGTAATTGTTCGGTGGCCTGTCTAACCGTATATACCTTCGGGTGTTGAGCGCTGCCATTGGTTGAAAATGACAACATGGCAACGCGTGGTGGTACGTTAATTAAACCTCTTGCAGCTTCGATTGAAGCCGCGGCAATTTCAACTAATTGAGCTGAATCGGGTTCAATTACAAGACTGCAATCGGCAAATATCATGGCTCTTTTAGGATCGTGATGGCGTTTTTCGAATAACATCAGGAAAAAACTGGATACGGTGTCGAACCCATCAGCGACGCCGATTATCTTTAGAGCTGATCGAATTCGATCACCCGTTGTGTAAAGTGCGCCAGCAATTGAACCATCAGCATTGCCGTTGGAGACCATTAAATCTGCGAAGCATAATGGGTCTAAAACCTGTTCACGCGCCACATCGAGAGTCAGGCCCTTGTGCTGTCGTAACTCCACCAGGTACTCACAATAGTTTGAGTAATGTTTGGAATACCTGGGTTCTTCAAGTTGTAACGATCCTAGCGAAATACCATTTTGTACAGCCAGTGCGGCTATTTTTTTCTGGTCACCAACTAATATGCAGTCTGCCAGACCGTCGGCCTGTGCTCTTGCTGCCGCCTTTAGGACACGAAGATCTTCACCTTCTGCCAGGACAATTCTATTTTTGGTCGTCTTTGCTTTATCCAATATCTGGTTGAGGAGACTCATGATGATGTCCGGTAGTTTATGCGCTAAAAATTGACACAAGTTTAATCCTAACTGGTGCCTGATGGGGAGTGTTTATATAAAAGGAAACTTTTCCTCGAAGGTTTATCTGAATTAGATATAACCTGTTAGTGACCGAATAATAGACATTTCAAAATCTTATAGACCTGGCGCTGGTGGATAAGGATATATCTATCCCTTTGCGACAATTGGGTTACCCTGCTGGTAGTATTGTTATACATTTGTGGACACGATAACTTCATAGTAAGTGTCTATCACCATAACTTTGGTATACTGTATACCAAATATGTTCTAGTAAACGACCCATTGCCATCACTAGTTGGTAGCAATCTTTTTTGTTCCCGAATTCGGAAGGGCTAAGATGAAAATTGCTGTACCTAGAGAAATTCATGCAGGTGAGAAGCGTGTTGCTACTACGCCGGACGTGGTCGAGAAACTTATAAAGTCCGGGTTTGAAGTGATTGTCGAAGCGGGTGCTGGTGTTGGTGCCAGCTATTCTGATAAGGCATTCGAACAGGCTGGCGCAAGTATCGGTAAAACTGTCCAGGCAACCTTATCTAACGCTGACATTGTTATAAAGGTCCGGCCGCCTGAACTGAACTTTGAACTTGAGCAGCATGAAATTGAATTGATGCCGGAAGGGTGTTATTTGATCAGTTTTTTATGGCCAGGCCAAAATGAACATCTGTTAAAGGAATTGGCCGGACGTAAAATCACGGCCTTATCCATGGACAGTATCCCTCGAATTTCTCGAGCTCAGAAGTTGGATGCGTTGAGTTCGATGGCGAATATTGCGGGTTATCGAGCAATTATTGAAGCGGCTAGTCAATTTGGACGATTCTTTTCGGGACAGATCACTGCAGCAGGAAAAGTGCCTCCGGCAAAAGTCTTAATTATTGGTGCGGGTGTTGCGGGTCTGGCTGCAATTGGAACCGCAAAATCGCTGGGCGCGATTGTTCGTGCATTTGACACGCGTCCTGAAGTCAAAGAACAGATTCAAAGCATGGATGCCGAATTTCTCGAACTCGAATTTGAAGAAGATGGTAGCGGTGAAGGTGGCTACGCGAAGCTCATGAGCAAGGAGTTCATCGATGCAGAAATGGCTTTGTTTGCTGAGCAGGCCAAAGAAGTTGATGTCATTGTCACTACGGCTTTAATACCAGGAAAACCAGCTCCCAGGTTGATTACAGAAGTAATGGTCAAGACCATGCGTAACGGCAGTGTCATCGTTGATCTGGCAGCTGAGCAGGGCGGTAATTGTGAGTTGACGGTAGCGGGTAAAGTTGTTCACAAGTACGGAGTCAGTATCGTTGGTTACACCGATTTACCCAGTCGCCTTGCGGCTCAATCTAGCCAGCTTTATGCCACTAATATTTTTAACTTAATAGGAGAAATGTGCCCTGATAAAGATGGTTTGGTGACTATTGATATGGCAGATGTCGTCATTCGCGGAGCCACCGTGGTGAATCAAGGTGAAGTTACCTGGCCGCCGCCTCCAATTGCTGTATCGGCGGGACGTAAACCTTCTTTCGGTGGGCAGGATGTGAGCCCAGTATCGGCTCAAGTTTCAACCAAAGCTGAGCCCGCCAAATCTTCTCGCGCCAAAGAGGTCGCTAAAAGTGCCTGGATACCGGTATTACTAGGTGGTATCGCATTGTTTGGGCTTGGCCTCGTGGCGCCGCCCTCTTTTATGGCACATTTTACGGTTTTTGTTTTGTCCTGTTTCATCGGATACATGGTGGTCTGGAATGTGTCCGCTTCGTTGCATACACCGCTGATGAGCGTCACTAACGCCATCAGCAGCATCATTGTTTTGGGGGCCCTGACTCAAATTTCCTCGGGTGATGGCTTGATAATGTGGTTATCCGCAATTGCTATCTTTATTACCAGCATCAATATTATTGGTGGTTTTTCGGTTACGCAACGTATGTTGCAAATGTTCAAAGGGCGGGGGTAGATCATGAATTCAAGTTTAGTCACAGTTTCCTACCTGGCCGCGGCCATCCTGTTTATTCTGGCATTAGGTGGGTTAAAAACGAATGATTCTGCAAGACGCGGAAATTTGTACGGCATGATCGGAATGACGATTGCAGTGCTGGTTACCATTATCGGTTTTGTTACTGGTAACCATAATTTACTGATAATGATTATGGTTGTTGGCGGCGTTATTGGTTTCGTGTTATCGCGTCGCGTTAAAATGACGCAAATGCCCGAGCTGGTCGCGATGTTGCACAGTCTGGTGGGTCTTGCTGCAGTATTAATTGGTTTCGCTAATTTTTTGGATCCGACCATTGAACATAGCGGGGTTGAAAAAACCATCCACGCGGTAGAGGTTTATATTGGAATCTGTATTGGCGCTCTGACTTTTTCGGGGTCAATCATTGCCTATGGAAAATTGAGCGGAATGCTGGGTGGGCAACCTATGTTGCTACCGGCCCGGCATTGGCTGAATCTAATCTTATTGATTGCAGTGGTTGTGGTTGGTGTTAATTTCGTGGGTGCTGAAGATCATCCAACTGGCGTCAATATGCTTCTATTAATGACGGTTCTCGCCCTGTTATTTGGTATCCATATGGTAGCTGCAATCGGTGGTGCAGACATGCCGGTCGTTATATCAATGTTGAACAGTTATTCGGGTTGGGCAGCTGCAGCAACCGGTTTTATGCTGAGTAATGACCTCCTAATAGTAACCGGTGCACTGGTCGGGAGTAGTGGCGCAATATTAAGTTACATTATGTGTAAAGCAATGAACCGCCATTTTATCAGTGTCATCGCGGGTGGTTTCGGTACGACCAGCGGATCAGGATCAGCTGCCAGTCAAGTCGAAGGTGAAGTACAAACGATCGACATTGCCGAAACCGCTCAGTTATTAAATAGCGCTAAAGAAGTTATGTTTATTCCGGGATATGGAATGGCGATGGCTCAAGCGCAACATGCAGTGTCAGAAATCGCCAAAATTTTATCTGAAAAAGGTATTAATGTTCGATTTGGCATTCATCCGGTAGCCGGCCGAATGCCGGGCCATATGAATGTTTTACTGGCTGAAGCCCAT
>JBLIOG010000283.1:0-5305 GCA_047639625.1 Gammaproteobacteria bacterium | reverse complement strand
AGATCCGCGCCGAATTGCTCAATAAACTTTTTGGCGATAATTTGATTCGGTTTAATATCTTCAGCCATCAGTAATCTGGCGTTAAAATGACGTTCATTTTCCTCATCGCCAGACATTCGGTCTTCGATATTGTGTTGAGTGATTATTTCATCCCGATTCTGGGCTTCCAGTAATGTCAGCAGCATTTTCTGGATAGTTTGGCGGCGACCTAATTTATTAATATAAGCATCAAAACCAACCTTTCGGAACATTTCCACGTCGCCCTTCTGGCCAACCGCCGAAAACATTAACAGCTTTAAACTTTCAAATTGATCACGAGCCCTGATCCATTGGGCCAATTCTATGCCTGTCATTTGCGGCATATTATGATCGAGTATCGCAATATTAAAGGGCTGGTTAAGCTCAATCGAATTCTTCAGTACTTCAATCGCCTGATGGGCAGATGCCACCGTAGTAAGATTGACATTTAGATACCTAAGCAAACTACCAAATACTCTGATATTTTCAGTCAGATCATCGACCAGCAATACTCGAATGCCGGCCAGACTTCTTGCCTGCGGTAACTCAGCTAGTTCACTATTGGTACAGGTCAAAAAAACATGAAATACCGACCCTTTATCTACCGTTGGTTCAACTGTTATTTCACCGTCTAACAAGTCAATAATTTTACGAACAATGGACAGTCCAAGGCCCGATCCACCATAAACCCTAGTCGTCGATTGATCGGCCTGGCTAAACTCATCAAACAGACTTTCAAGAAATTCCGCGGGCATTCCGATTCCAGTATCTTCCACACTAATTTTTATATCGCTCAAAGCCGCTGTTGGATCCACTTTTACGCATAACAGGATATATCCACTAGCGGTAAATTTAACCGCATTACCGATTAAATTGAGAACGATCTGTCTTAACCGAGCAGGATCACCCAGGAAATGCCTCTGCTGATCGATGGGATAATCGAGAATAAGATCTACTCCTGAGTCTGCGGCACTGGCCGAAAACAGTTCCATACTTTCCTGACAAAGTCGCTCGAGATCAAAAGAGATTGATTCCAGGTGAGTTTTACCGGCATCTAATTTGGGAAAATCCAGAATATCATTAATGATTGAAAGTAAATTATTACTCGATCGATTAATAGTATTGACGTAATCCCGCTGCTCAGAATCGAGCTTAGTATCCTCCAGCAATTGAGCCATTCCGATTACGCCATTCATCGGAGTTCGAATTTCATGGCTTATGGTTGAAAGAAACCGTGTTTTAGCAATGACTGCTGTTTCAGCGGATTCCTTTGCTAAAATAAGTTCATTGTGTACCTTCTTTTCCTGACTGATATCGAGATGAGTGCCGATCATTCGTACCGCGTTTCCACTTTCATCCCATTCAACAACTTTACCCTGATCACGGATCCACATATAACTGCCGTCTTTACGACAAAATTCATGCTCGCTCTGATAACTACTGATTTCTCCTGATAAATGTCGTTTTAGTCGGATCGATACTTGTTCGTATTGTTCGGGTGGAACAAAATCAGCAAATGTAGATCGATTGTTAGTCCATTCACCTGCCTGATAACCGGCCATAATTTCCATCGTTGGGCTGAAATAAACCTCGCCTGAAGAAATGTCCCACTCCCAATGCCCCTGATTAGTATTCACTAAGGCTAGATCTAGTCGGCGGTAGGCATGTTCGAGTTCTGAACCTTGAATCTGAAGTGCATTTGATTGTTCAGCAATCTGACCACGAACTTTTCTTTGCTTGCCCTGCTGTATCTGGAACAAGATTGCAATCAACAAACTGATAAATACGCCAAGAGACGACGTTATGAAAGTCTGATAGTTATCCGGTTTGTTTTCGTGCCTGGCTCGCAGCTCCATATTGCGACCAGCAAAGTTAATGACAACGCTATGCTCACTAATATCGGATTGATTAATGGCGTCGTCGAATTTCGAATGTCCCGCTAATCGCCGATTATTTTTAAGGTCGGTTAACTCGAGCCAGGTTTTACTATCAATATAGGCTCGATCGATGACAGCCCGCCACAGGCTATCGAGTTGAAGTTGAACCATGAAAAATCCCTCCAGAATTTCCCATCCGGGTTCAAGACCTTTTTCAAGGCCAGGTTTTTGATAGTGCGGTAAAAGCAAGGTTACAGCGCTAGCCTGCTTTATATCTTCAGGGGGGTAAAATGGGGTCTGACATTAGAGTTTTGTTGGATACAGCTAGACCTTGCAAACTCGAAAACCGCCCCAGATCGCTACCAAGGTCAACGCCTAAAAGTTCGGAGTTGGAGTCTAATGATTCGAGATACAAAACAGGTAATAAATCCCTGTCGATCGATTCATTCTGATTACCCAGACTGGAAATTCTGTAGTCAGATAGACCATCAGTCCGAGCATTTCTGATCAGTTTTTGCGCAGATTTAACGGAAACCTTCGGAATCCAGGCAGTCGTAAAAACATGAAGATGTCGTTTTAAAATGGAATAACTGTAAATCAAAAAATCTTTTCGACTGACAAAACGTCTGGTTAAAAACAATGCCCGAAGTGACTCCACGATCTCGGACTTATTCTCGAGCTGGTTTTGGATGGAATAGCCGTATTGCTCTAAGACAAATTTAAAATGTTCCTCCTGGATTTCATGATCAATTTGCGATTGAGAGAAATAATGCGCGAGTGCAATTGCACTACCTATAATGGAAATGACAATAAAGTAACCGTACGATTTGAATATTTGACGTATCAAAAAGCGAATCTAACGGGTGATTTCGGCACTTGTACGAATGCCTCGATAAGGTGGCTCGATCACCATGCATGCCCTCAATCCTGATTAAATTGAGTATAGCTGCCTCCGTTTGAATTACCTGAAAGATTGAACTATTCAGGACAAAGGCAAGATTAAATCAGGTCCTTCATTTCGTGAGTTGTTAACCGATTGGCTGACGGGATAAATTTGGTATTCTGGGACCGTATTGTTAACCAATTGATCGGCAATATCAGTCTTTTCCGATCGGCAATCGAGCCAACCATCATAATCTTGCGGATTTATAAAAACCGGCATACGGTGATGAATTCGAGCAAGTTCTCCACTTGCTTCAGTTGTTAACAAAGCACAGGATTGAAGTTCGTTACCATCGGCATCCTGCCAAAGCTCCCAGATTCCCGCCATTGAAAATATTCTACCTTTTCTGCCGCAACAATAGGGTTGCTTACGGCCATCAGATCGCGCCCACTCGTAGAATCCGTTAGCGGGTATCAGACATCGACGTCGGCGGTAAGCCTGTTTAAAGGATGGTTTCTGGGTCACAGTTTCTGCCCTCGCATTAAACATCCTGTTCCCCATACTGATATCTTTCGACCAGGATGGCACCAGTCCCCAGCGGAACAAGGTCATAGCCTCCTCGGTTCGGGCCAACACGGGCGTTGTGGGCGCAATATTGTAGCGGGCCGTGAATAGAGAAGGTGGTGGTACATTATAGTGTTCAATAATTTCACCAGCCGGGGCATCGAGAAAAAAACGTCCGCACATGTCTTTATTTACTATCAAAGATTAAAGAACAAAAATATACCGCATTCCTCGATTAAAAACCGCATAATAGCGTCCCGTTCGGCTTAGGGTCTCTTCGACCCGGCCCTGATACCAATATCGATTTTTAATGACATTACTGACCGCAAAAAATCTCCATCACGCTTATGGCGACCACCCACTGCTCGACCACGCTGCGCTCACTATTGAAGCGCGCGAAAGAATTTGCCTGGTGGGACGAAATGGTGCCGGAAAATCTACCCTGCTGAAAATCATTGCGGGTCATATTAAAGTTGATTCCGGTGACATCGCTAAACGCCGGGACTTGAAAATTGGTGATATGTCGCAGGAAATATCCCGACATATCGAGGGCACCGTCTATCAATGTATTGCCGAAGGCATTGGCAGCCTCGCGTCAACATTTACTGCCTGGCATCAGGCCGCCATAGACTCGGCCACAGACCCTTCTGCTTTAACTCGATTGCAGTCTTTGCAGGACATTATTGAAGCGGAACAGGCCTGGACGCTAGAAAACAGAATCAGTAGTACGATCTCCAAACTTGAACTGCCTTCCGATGCTGAATTTTCGTCATTATCAGGTGGTATGAAACGACGCGTGCTGCTTGGTCGCGCTTTAGTATCAAACCCGGACTTGCTACTTCTGGATGAGCCAACCAACCATCTGGATGTCGAATCGATAGAATGGCTCGAAAATTTCCTTTTACAATTCGAAGGCAGTTTATTGTTTATAACCCATGATCGAAGCTTTTTACAAAGACTGGCAACCCGTATTATCGATCTTGACCGGGGCGTTTTACAGAGTTGGCCCGGTAACTACCAAAGTTATTTAACCAACAAACAACACCAGCTCGATAATGAGGCAACTCAAAACGCATTGTTTGATAAAAAACTGGCCCTGGAAGAACGCTGGATTCGACAGGGAATCAAAGCACGCAGGACCCGTAACGAAGGAAGGGTGCGGGCTTTAAAAAAATTGCGTGACGAAAGACTGAGCAGACGCGAAACAACCGGACGCGCTAATATCAATCTGCAAAAATCAGAATCTTCAGGGAAAATAGTCATCGAAACTGAAAATCTGAATTTTAGCTGGCCCGACAATCCTATTGTCAGCAATTTTAATTGCCGGATATTACGCGGTGAAAAAATTGGTATTCTGGGGCCGAATGGATGCGGAAAATCTACCCTGATTAAATTACTACTAGGCCAGCTCGAACCTCAAAGTGGTGATCTGACGCTCGGAACCAAACTCGAGATCGCCTATTTCGACCAACACCGTGAAACTCTGGATCCGGACAAATCGGTTCGCGATAATTTGTCCGATCAAAGTGACGAAGTTATGATTAATGGTCGCTCGCGTCATGTCGTCAGCTATTTGAAAGACTTTCTGTTCAGCGAGAAGAAAATCCGTATGCCGGTCAGCGCTCTCTCAGGTGGTGAAAGAAATCGCTTATTACTCGCCAGACTTTTTACCCGATCATTTAATTTACTGGTTATGGATGAACCGACAAATGATTTGGACATGGATACGCTTGAGTTACTCGAAGAACGCCTGGTAGAATTTGATGGCACCTTAATGTTGGTTAGCCATGATCGGGAATTTATTGACAATACAGTAACCAGCACCCTCGTCTTCGAACAGCCTGGTGTGGTTAATGAGTATGTTGGCGGTTATCAGGACTGGTTGAGACAACGCCCGCAACTAGCTAAACCGGATAGTAAGGTAAGTTCGCCCAGGCTGACAAAAAACAAAATAGTAAAAAAA
>JBLIOG010000282.1:0-5320 GCA_047639625.1 Gammaproteobacteria bacterium | reverse complement strand
AAATGGCCGGGACATCAGACACTCTACAATACCGTTAAAGCCGAAAACGACGTTCAAATCATCACGCTTTCAGTTTTTGAAGACCCAAAGGTCAGTCAGGACTGGGCCGACGCACAAGGTTTCGATGTACCGCTATTTAAAAATTTGATTCAGGATCGGGGGGCTGTGCCGGTGGCTGATGGTTCGCTGTATTTCATTAAGGGAACCCCGATGACATTTCTAATCGACAAGAATGGTGTGTTACGTAAAAAGGCCGTGGGTTCGAAAAAATCGATCAGTGAAGCCGATATACGGAAATTAATTTAAAAGCGTTCAGGTTTATTTGCGGGGTAGTAAAAAGGTCATAACCAGCGCAATAAGGTTTGCGACAAAGTAGAGTCCAAAACAGACGACATTTTGCTGCAATTGCACTTCAGGTTCAGATGAGACCAATAAAAGGGAAATAATCGTTATTCCGATTATCCCGCCAAGATAGCGCAAGGTTGAAATCATACCCGACGCTACACCACTTTGATCGGGTTCTACCGCTGACAAAGCAATCGATTGCAGCGGACCATTGGCCATGCCAATGCCTGCTCCAACCAGGCTAAGGGCCAATGGCATCCAGAACAGATCAAGATTACCCGCTGTTAGCACCAACAAGGCAAACCCAACCATACTTACCACTAGGCCGACGGCAATAATATTACGACTTCCAATGCGGCCCGCCATCCAGCCTCCGAAAGGTGCGCAAATCACCATAAAAAGGGTCAAAGTCAATAATATCTGACCAATAGTACTTATATCGAGCTGGTAATAACTTTTCATCAGGAAAGGCATTTGGAAAAGTAGTGCGTACATTCCGAGGTTTTGCAGTCCGACTATCGTTCCTCCCACAATAAGCGGTTTAATTTTAAGTAACTCAGGCTCGATGAGTGGATCATCAACTCGGGCTTCCCATTTGGCTAAACTGTAAAACCCAACGGCCCCTAGCAATATCGCAGGAAGCACCCAATATCCACCTAATTTTAAACCTATCACCAGAACAATCAGGCTAAAGGCCAGAAAGAACATGCCGACGAAATCGAATTTTCTGGGTGCTTTCGGTTTCGCAGTTAGATTAGGCTGAGCTGTTTTTCCCCGTACTAACAGGAACGAGAGTAATAACAAAGGCAGGTTCACCAGGAATATAGCTTTCCAGCCAAAGTTTGAGGTTAACAAACCGCCAATCAAGGGCCCTATCGCGGCCGACGCGCTTAACACCGCACCAAATATTCCGAACGCAAAGGACCTGTGTTGCTCTGGGATCGAGGTTCGTAGCAGTGCCATTGCATTCGGCATAAGCATCGCGCCCCCGGCTGCCATCACAACTCGCGATAAAGCCATAGTTGCCAGGTAAGGAGCCAGTACTGCGATAGCCACTCCAATTGCGAAAAGCCCTAGCCCGATATCAAAGGCCCGGCGTCTGCCAATCATGTCGCCGAGCTTTCCTGCCGGGCTCTGTAATATGATGTTGACCAAAAGATAAGAAGTGACCAACCACAGCGTCATATCACCCGGTTCGGCTTTCAGAGTTTCGCCCATATCGGGCAGAGCGACCGCAATCATTGTCGAATTCAATGGAATCAGTGCTGACGCCACAATAACAGCGACAATAAATCGCATCGATGGCAATGTCTGGGGGTCCGTATTCAAACGATATATTGGTTAAGGAGCACTAGTGGTTGTTATAGCCCGGCATTGCAGCAACCAGAATTTGCCATCACTCCGTCCCCATTCGATATCGAGATTGAGACCATAAGCGGCTTCGCAGCGTGATGCCAATTCATGCAGGGCCTGCAAATCAGATTCCGATAAGATTCTCTCTTCCGCTCGTTCTGCGGGGATATCAATTTCTTCGGTACCGCCTTCCGGTAAAGGTCGGAGCTCGACATCCTTATCACCAATCTTCACTTCGAGCACTTCTCCCTGGGTGCTCAATCGATAATAATCCGGAATCACCAGCCCTGCGACCACAACCTCACCCAGTCCCCAGGCGGCTTCGATCACTCTTTCTTCAAGTCCACTTAACGGGTTACGGGTAAACATAACACCCGCCGCTTCGCTGGGGAGCAACTCCTGGAGGACTATGCCCATCCGCGGATTCCCCGGCATACCCATTTTTTCACGGTAATCGCGCGCAGAGTCGGTAAACGCCGACGCGATAACTTCGGCAACGGCAGCGTCTAATTGCTCGTCATCCATGACATTCAAAATACTGGCATGTTGTCCGGCAAAGCTCGCACCCTCGGAATCTTCACCGACACCTGAGGACCTGACTGCTATAGGCGGGCGCATTTTGTCGAACACCGATTTAAGTTGCTCGATTGCCTGACTATCATGTTTTGCGAGCGCTTCCACAAAACATGTGTCCATTGCATAGCCGTCAGGAACATCCAGTCCGGCATCTATAGCCAGCGATAGATTCATCGCTTTGCCGCCAAATTGTGGTTCCGGCAAAGCTTCACTCAAAGGTAGAATTTTTATTTTAGAACCTCCACCGTTCCCGAACTACCGTCAACTCTGACGCGTGCCCCATCTGGTATCTGTCGAGTTGCATCACGGGTACTTACAATTCCAGGAATGCCGTACTCACGAGCTACAATAGCCGCGTGCGATAGCTGACCACCGCGATCAGTCACCAAAGCGCCGATAATCGGAAGCACCACATTAAAACTCGCCGCCGTATTTTTGGTGATCAATACATCGCCCTGCTTGATACGATGAAAATCTTCCGGTCCTTTGATCACTCTCGCAATGCCCTCAAACATGCCAGGACTGACCGGATGCCCCTGCACTTCAATGCCCTCCCGTTTTTCAACTTCAGGAGGATCGAATACCTGGCCAATAGCCGCACCTATTGCCATTTGTCCTAGCCTCGCTTTTTCCGGAAGCGCTTCAAGCGGCGGAGGAGGCTCCGGTTCTGAACCGATATAAGCCGGTGCATCGTCGGTAGTTTTAGTTTGATACCAGTCTTGACGTTCCAGTAATGTTTCACTGGTGGGTGATGTAGCACCATTTAACAAAGCACTCATTTCGTCGAGCGCAGCAAACACCATTAATTCAGATTCAGGAAGACGACCATCAGCCACCAATCGAGCACCCGCTTCTTTAATAGCACGTCGGGCCAGGCCATAACCCCGTGCTTCGTTATAGATCCCGCGCTCATCACGTAACCGATTGATCAACCGGGCTTCAGCCAACATGCCATCGAATGCTTCCTGATGTTCCAATGGGATCTTATTTCGAATAATCGAAACATCTGTTTGATCAGGTATGGCTTCATTCTGCAAGATTTTTGCTGCTGCCAAAATATTAGCCAGTAATATTTCAGGCATTTCAAGCAGATACTTTTCGGTAACATCATATCCCGAGGTTAACTGATATCCGACCAGATCAATGTAGCGAGCGACAGAGGATTCTATAGATTCATTAATTGCTCGCAATTTCGACATGGCTTCTTCAGCTGTCAGTCCTTCTAACTCAGTAACATCAAAACCCGACTCATTAAGTGCCTTACCGATCGATTTCAAATCCTCAGCGGCGATACCCAGAGAAACAGGCGTAGAACCTTTAAGCAAAGCCAGTGCTTCATTAACGGTTACTCCGCCCCAAAGACTTGCATGCGCCAGGTAGAGGCCGACCGGCATTAAAGACGGTATCGTAAATCGATGATGGCGATACCACATTTCAGTCAGGTTTTCGGAACAATCGTTGATATGGTCGATCAGTGCCGCAATGTCAAGATCAGTTGGATTTATGGTCTGCAGCGTATTATTACGCCGGATTGAATCGGGTTTAATGTCTTCATCCCAAATCCGTAAATCTTCTCGCCATAGTTTGTTCGCAATGGCTTCGACGCCTGCCTCAATACGCGCAACCATATCTGGCATTTCGAAGTATCCTTCGGGTGGCGGTCCAGCCGGTGCATCGTCAGGCGCAAATGCCATGACCATCTTAGAGTAATTAAAACCATGAATAACGACGTTTGCCATATGGCTAATGAGCAAACCGTAGCGCGCAGTGCCTTCCATGAACCCTCGGCGACTACCCGGAGGAATAGCGCTGGCAGAAAATAGGCTTAAAGGTTTTGAAAAATGCGTGGTATCCAGTTCCCAGCAACCAGGACCCGGCGCTTCGTAAGTTCTTTCGGACATAATTACTCCCCCCCTAATTTGACTACTTGTAACACTTTTTAGCCTTAAATAAATGTAGCTATGGTTATCGACAGGCGATTTTTTATTCTTAATAGAAGGCAGAGTATAAATTAACCACATTTTAGTCCACTATCTACACAAGTAATAATTTTAGTAAACGGCAGGTTCCCGCCATGATGTATCGATATATCCCGTCACCCATCGGTGAGTTGTTACTGGCGGGTGATGATCACGGCTTAAAGTTTATCGGCTTCCCACTAGGCAAAGGACAGGTTCACCCTCAAGAGTCATGGCAATCCAGTACTGATTGTTTCAAAGATGTCGAATTTCAACTGAGCGAATATTTTGCTGGCGAACGAACCACTTTCGATTTTGCAATGGTTCCGACGGGCACATCATTTCAGTTACAAGTTCTCGAAGCTTTGCTAACCATTCCTGTTGGTGAAACTCGAACCTACTTCGATATCGCCCAACAAATTGGAAACCCTAAAGCAGTAAGAGCAGTCGGTGCCGCCAATGGTCGAAACCCGCTACCCATTGTCATTCCCTGCCACCGTGTCATAGGTTCCGATGGAAGCTTGACCGGATTTGGTGGTGGCGTGGAAACTAAGCTTTTTCTGCTGGAGCTTGAAGGTATTCAAGTTAACGCAGCCATGCAAAAAAGCCTGTTTTAATGGCTGTTAATGTAGACTATATAAATTGTCAGATTCCCCTGGAGCGAAAACCTGCATATGTCCACTAATAAATCGTCAACAAAACTCGACCAGATTGTTGCCTCCGCGCGTCAATCTGCCGATGACCGCGAAAAAGGATACCGCGCACGTGCGCTTAAACTTTATCCATGGATTTGTGGCCGTTGTGCCCGCGAATTTGAACGCAGCAATTTACAGGAGTTGACAGTTCATCATCGCGATCACAATCATGACAATAACCCACAGGACGGCACTAACTGGGAGTTGTTATGTGTATATTGCCATGACAATGAACATTCACGCCAAACTGACGCACAATATGGTCATTTGAGTAGCGACTCAGAACAGGCAGAAGATACCGGTCGACCTTTTGCCGACCTGGCATCACTGTTGAAAAAGAAGCAATAAAAGCTTCCATAGATTTGCAGGATAAAATTTAGAAATTCTATCGCA
>JBLIOG010000281.1:0-5326 GCA_047639625.1 Gammaproteobacteria bacterium | reverse complement strand
AATTAACCGAAGTTGTAGAACAGGCTTCTCATCTGACCAGTTTGCCAGAGATATATCTCCAAATGCAGAAGGTGATGGATGACCCTGATCATAAACGCGAGCAACTCGTCGATCTCATTAGTTATGACACGGCACTAAGTGCGTTATTGCTGCGAATTGTAAACAGCTCTTACTATGCTTTTCCTAGTCAGATAAATCGAATTTCTACCGCTGTCGGGGTTATTGGAGAGAAGGAGCTGGTTAATATCGTGCTGGCCACCAGTATGGTCAATTCGAACGCCAAATTTGATGAAATCGGCATCAATATCGATGAATTCTGGTTACACAGTCTCCAATGTGGTGTTGTTGCCCGAATGATTGGGAAAATTGTCGGGTGTAATGATGCTAACAATCTGTTTCTTTGTGGCGTTTTACATGATATCGGGATTTTGGCGCTTTATCAGGATAGACCCGAACTGAGCGCCGAAATCAATGCGGTTGTAGAATCAAGTGATATGTGTCGTTATCAGGTTGAATATGATCGTTTAGGTTTTGACCATTCAGATGTGGGTGAAATGCTACTAACCCAGTGGAAATTGCCCAGATTATTGACCCAAGTTGTGGGGGCCCATCACCAGATTGATAAATCATCGGATTATTTACATGAAGCTAAAATTGTGGCGCTCGCCAATTCACTTGGTTTGAATGGGCGTGATTTCGATGCGATACCCGAAGAAGATCCAGATGGACGTATTATTCGACTGACTGAAGCATTGGGTATTGATCCTGCAACGCTGCCGCACCTCTGTGAATCGATGCAGCTACAGGGGCGCGAAATATTTACCCTGATTGTCTCGAGCTAAACAAATAGCGCCTGTTACCAAAGGTTTTTAAGGCTTCGACAGCAGCCCTGGTTATATCCTTCTTCTGCTCACTATTCAAACACCGCCATTGACCCAAAAATTGAGGCGCGCAAGATCCATTAGAATTATTCCCGCTGTGTGAGCTACCATTTAAATTAACCGCTTAAAAGTGCCTTGTAAGCGGGTGGTTGCTGGCCTTGATAACAACGATAAAGGCGTCGGGTTTTATGTTCATTGGCGATGCTGCCCTGGATGACGAACTCAATCGTGGCCCTGAAATTATTCTTCAACCGAATAGCATCCACGAGTGTTTTTTTCAGGTTATCGTAGTGTCCGGGCTCGACTGAATCACTGATTTCGATCACCAGTCGGGGCGGGTTTTGGTGTGGCGGCGCATCATCTAACAGAATAAAAAACTCGCCTGTAATCTGCGGCCGATGTTCAAGTAAAGAAGCCTGTACTGCCAATGGGAAAACATTCACGCCTTTGATGATAAACATATCATCGGAGCGTCCGAGTAATTCGAAGCGAAAACTATTTCGGCCACATAAACAGGGATCGGTAGAAATTTGGACAACATCATGGCTGCGCAGCCGAATCAGTGGGCAGGCCTCGCGTTGCAAGGTTGTGTATACCAGTTCTCCGACCGCGCCATCATCGAATGGAATTGATTCGGCCGCTTCATTGATTAATTCGACGGCAACATATCCGGCACTACTGTAATGCACGCCGTTAAATTGATCGCATTCGCCACTGTGTACGCCAAGTTCAGCCGTGCCGTACATATCATGAGTCGTCATCTGCCAGGCTGATTCAATTTTGTCCCGATAGTGAGGAATCTGCAGGCCGGGTTCTCCCGAAAAATAGCCTTTAGTCACCGGCAATGCCGCCAGATCTACACCCATATCCTTCGCCACATCAATCAGCCGAACGGCATAAGAAGGCGTTAGATACAGGCTATAGCCTTCTTCACGTTTTGGAAATCGACTCAACAGAGTCAATAAACGCTGTGATTGTCCGATACCATAGGCGAGTATGCCTGCACCTAGTGTTTCGAAACCACCGTGATCCATAATGCCACCGGCGTACATCGAATAATTGAAGCAACTAATGACATATTCATCGGGCCGACAGCCCATTGTCCACAAGGCTCGTGCTCCCATTTCGTTGTAAGAATCGATGTCCTTGCGAGTCCAGCCCAGCCGGGTTGGCTCACCACTTGATCCACCTGTGCAGGTGAACCGTATAATGTCAGAGAAAGGTGCGCACTGATGCCGACCGAGTAATTCTCCATCGGCCTGCATAGAAGTAAAATCAGATTTATCAGTAAAGGGTAAACGGGCTAAATTTTCGTGCCCTGTTATGGTTTTTGGATCAATGCCCGACTGATTAAAGAGTTCGCGATAAAAATCGCTATTTTGGTAACAGTACTGAATTTGCGCGACGATTAGAGGATTTTCGAGATCGCATACCTGTGCTCTGGACAGTGTTTCCACGGCCGGATTCCATAATCGAGCAGTCATCGCTTGTAAAGTCGATCAATCATAATATGAGGACCAAATGTTATTTTATAAAATCCTGGGCAGAGGCAGTTTGCTACTGAGCCTTATTGTGTCATCCGGCTGCTATTATGCCAATGGGGTTGATTATGATCCGCTAAAAGCCCATCACGGAGATAATGGTTTTATTAGCACGAAGGAGTCATCATTTTTTGGTCACGCGATGATGCGATGGCGCGAAGATCCCGCACCTCCACGCGATCCGCTAGCCATTGCGAAAATTGAAATGCCAGCCGATCTTGAACTAATCAATTCTCCAGCTGAGCAACCGCGAGTCACCTGGATTGGTCACGCAACTTCGCTGGTTCAATACAAAGACATCAACTACCTCACCGATCCACATCTGACCCAATATCCGTTCTATTTTGAAATGTTTATTGATCCCCGATATACCCAGCCTGCCCTTACCTTTGAAGAGATGCCTGATATTGATTTCATCGTCATATCACACAACCACTATGACCATCTTGATCATCGAACGGTTGATTTATTTGGTAACTCGGTCATGTGGTATGTGCCATTAGGCATGAAAAACTGGTTTCTGGATCGCGGGATCGCAGCCGATCGAGTCATTGAAATGGATTGGTGGGAATCACAGACGTTTTCTGAAGCGGTGGAAATTACATTTACACCGAATGAGCACTGGTCTAAACGTACCCCCTGGGATACCAATCAAACCCTTTGGGGAAGTTGGGCCGTTAATATAGCGGGATTCAAAAGCTGGTTTGCCGGTGATACGGGCTATCACGAATCATATTTCCGTGAGATTGGCGAAAAACTGGGCCCGTTTAGACTGGCCATGATACCGATTGGCGCCTACGCCCCTCGATATTTTATGGCACCAGCCCATGTTGATCCCGCGGAGGCGATCGATATTCACCGTGATATCCAGTCCCAGAAATCGATACCCGTTCATTGGGGCACTTTCCAGTTAACCATTGAACCGGCGCTCGAACCACCGGCATTGCTACGTGAAGAAATGGCTTTACGAAAGTTACCGATGGAGAGTTTCGAACCGATAAAAATCGGCCAAACGCTGATTCTCGATTAAGGTGCCTTTTGTACTTCTAGTAACCCAGCGTCGCGTTCGAATTTTTTGACAAGAATACCTTCGTCGCCACAACAAGGGGCGGCGCAGACATTTTGTGCGTTTAACTCATCGGCAGGCAGTTCGAGCCAGGCTGAAACCGGCATGTTTTCGGTGGCGCAATCACAGGAAATATCGGTATGGCCGTATACGTTTTCGAGGCCAATTTCTCGACCGGCCTGAGCCGCAGCCTCGATAATGGCATTATCAGTCGCCGGAATATGCGAGAGTTTATAAGCCGGGAAAAACTTCGTCACATGCCAGGGGCTATCAGCACCGAGGTTGTCACGAATCCATACCGCAATTTGTTTGAGTTCATCGAGGGAATCATTTTTGGTTGGGATAACATTGGTCCGTGTTTCAACATGAATGCCGAGTTCATGCGCCCTCTTGATTGATGCCAACACCTGATCAACCGTACTAACCGGGCAAATCTCTTTATAAAATTCAGCTGACATGCTTTTAACATCAGAGCAAAGCACATCAATATGCGGAGCCATTAATTCAAGCGCCTCATCGGTGACAAAACTGTTTGAAACATAAACCGTGAATAACCCGGCCGCATGCGCCAGTTTCGATACATCAATGACATACTCAAGCCAGACCGCAGGCTCCGAATAGGTGAAGGCAATACCATCAACACCATGTTTTAAAGCGGTTTCAACGAGTGCTTCGGCGCTGGTCCAGGCATCAGTTGATTTTCCTTTAGCGAGCTTGTCGAGTGCATCAACCCCCCATGAAATATCCAGGTTATGGCAACCCTTACAGCGGAAGTTACAACCATAACTACCAACCGACATCACGGTACTGTCAGGCCGATAATGGTAAACCGGCTTGTTACGGATCGATTCGACTTCAATCGCCGAAATAATCCCATAAGATAAATTGTAGAGCTTACCGTTACGATTTACATGCGCCTGGCAAAATCCGCGCTGGCCATGTCTTAAACGACATCGCCACAAACAAAGATTACAGGTGACATCCCCGTTCGGCATCGGCTGTTGAAGCAAGGATTCGACTAATTGATAATTGTCTGGCATGTCTGGGCTCATAAGAAGCGATAAAGATTATATTAGCCGTGATGCTGAAAATTTCAATGGTACAGACTGCGGGGTTAAGGCAGCTATAGCCGTTTAGCTGATGTTCCTACGATTTCTCATAGTTTTTATATCCAGGCAATATTCAGATCAACCATTAAAAGGAAATACCGCAAGTTTTTATGAATCAAGGTTCAGCTAAAATCATTCTTAAGGAATTCAATGCTTTCGAACTTCTTAAGTAGTGAGCGACCTGAGAGATCAAAACCGGAAATCTGATTATGGATATAAAATCTTCTACCCTAAGTTTGGCTATCGTCGCCATGACGCTAACAATCGTTTCCTGTGGCAGTGACTCTGACAGCGAATCAGATAGTAGCCCCGGAAATGTATCGCTCTACGAACAATCATTTACGGGTTTTAATGATTCACCCTGGCCGCTTGAATGGATTATCCCCAGCGAAACCGATACCCCGCTGACGGAAGTAACTATACAAACGAATCGAGGATACCTCGAAGGTGTTGTAGGTGCCCAACGTGTTACCCGTATGGTCATGCAATCAACTCAGGCCGAAAATTTTGAAACGACCTTTAGCATACAATTCACTGATTTCGCAACGCAGGGCATCGGGTTTTATGGCCGACAAAACGGTGGTCGCCTGCTCGGAACCAACCCTACCGGGTGTGTCGGTCTTACAAAACCTTGACGACGGTTTTGCGATTGACGTCTACAATCAAAATCAAACCAGTGGAATTTTTATCGATGACATCGTGATCACCGATCTAGATTGATCTCTATCA
>JBLIOG010000280.1:0-5361 GCA_047639625.1 Gammaproteobacteria bacterium | reverse complement strand
TAGGTGATAATTAGATTGTGATCAAAGGCTCAGGGTAATTTATGACAGTTGGGGGTTTTTAATTCAATTTAAAATCCCCAACTGCTTTTATCGTAGTTCTGGGCTTTCTTAAATTTATGGATTAACTGGTCAGTATTCAAATCAACGTCAAATATAAAAAAGCATAAAGAGCATCAAGGGGGTCAATCATTGATATAACCTCTTTAGTGAATCCTGAATATTGATGTCTTTATCTATGAGAAACCCCTTATGGAGACTTTGTAACTTACTTCACTTTAAGGGGCGGCATTGGACAATCGAGGCAACTCGATATCATGCGGATCAGTTCAATTCCTCTAATCGTGGGTATTTCGTCGTGCATGATGACAGCGAGACATGCGCGGAGGAACTTCGGCTTGGTAAGCGGCTTCAATAGCATAAGCTGGTTCAGAGCATCGTTAAGGTGATTAATTTTAAGCAGGCTATTGTCTATGACCCCGGAACCATCCAAATTTGCAATTGATAAGCCTTTCTTCCATGCTTGCTCGGCTTCAAGTTTGTTTTTGTGTTCTATGTTGGCAATCAGGGATAGTAATAATCGAACCTCATTGCTAACCTGTGTCAGACTTGAATATTTCGCCGATTCCATTTTTTTGAAATCGAAGAATAAATCCAGTTGCTGAATGACAAAGCGTTGAAAGACCCATTCATTCAAGCTGATAATCTTATCGGACTGCATGATCTTCATCACAACTTTATTGAACTGAATATATTGATTTGGTGATAGTTCTTTTAGCGCATTAGTTGCCAGTTCAAGTAGGGGTAATCGATGTTCTGGACTCAGTTTCTTTAGTGCTCCACTATATTTCTCGGTGAGTTGCAGTATCGTAGAATCTACTTCGAGCTCGAAGGTTTGAAGGGGCGCATTGCCGTCCTTTTGAAAACTGACGAGTACCGCGTAGATCAGTGCTCGAGCGCTATAGGGGTCGGATGCGGCTTCACGTAAAATTGGTGGGATGCCGATTATCAGTTCCTGAACGTAAGAAACATTTGATTCGTTCAAGCTACCAATTCCAGCAATAGCGAGCTCTGTAAAATCTAGAGCAGGTATTTTAGGGGCACTCCGATCGGAGGACGGGTTTGAGCTGGACGATTGAGATTCCACATTTGGTTTAGCGATAAATGTAATAAACTGACCGTCCCACTGCGGGTCTATCCGTTTAATGCGATCATTGAGTGGTGGATGCGTTGCCAGTATTGATTGCATCATGCTGCTAACACCATTAGCGAAGTAAGCATGACTATATTCGGCTGCTGAGGATGCGCTAAGATGCGAACGGCTGACTGATCCACCACCGATTTTTTTAAGCGCACCAGCTATGCCATCCTGATTACGGGTAAATTGGACGGCCGACGAGTCTGCAAGGTATTCGCGCTGCCGACTGACAATGGCTTTGATCCATTGTCCAAAAAAAGATCCGGCATATCCAATGACCATGAGCCCTGCACCGAGTGCAAAAAAAGCGGCGGCGCCACCGGAAGACTTACGGCTCGAAGAACGACGGCCACTGCCTGCTGCTCTCAAAATGATATAGCCAATCATCCCAATGAGCAGGATGCCGTGAAGAATACCTATTAAACGAATATTAAGACGCATATCTCCATTTGCGATATGGCTGAATTCATGCGCTATGACGCCCTGTAATTCTTCGCGGTTTAATTGTTCGAGTGAGCCGCGGGTCATCCCTATGACAGCATTTGCAGGTGTTTTACCGGCAGCAAATGCATTGATAGCATTGTCATCGAGTAAATAAACTTTAGGAATAGGCATGCCAGCGGCTATGGCCATCTCTTCGACGACATTGAGCAATTGTTTTTGCTGAAGGTCGGAAGTGTTTTGCGGGATTAAACGGCCTCCGAGCGATTCAGCCACCACAGCGCCACCTCCGGCCAGGGACAGGGTCTTGTGAAAACTTCCTAACAGTATAAGCCCTACGACGCCGGCGGAAACAATAGCAGTTTCCTGCCAGCTATACCGATTCATCAGTGAGGTAATTGAAAAATCGAGTTGCTCGGTCGTGATCCAGGTGTAGGCAAAAAGCATGAGGATGTTGGTCAGGATCACTAAACCGATAATCGCAAGTGTAAATAGCAGGATCAGTTTACCGGTGTTTTTGTGCGCACGTTCCTGAGCTTCAAAAAAGTTCATGATTTAAACCCTGTCGGCTAACACTAGAAGGAAATCTTGGGTGCTGCCTGAATAGCCTCACTGTCTTCGAATTCCATTAGCGATGCATCGGCTGCGTGCCCGAACATCGCGGCGAATATAGTCTGGGGAAATGACTGCTTATAAGTATTGTATTGAGTAACCGAGTCATTAAAGGCCTGACGCGAAAAGGCGACCTTATTTTCGGTTGTCGTTAATTCTTCGGTGAGTTGCATCATGTTCTGGTTTGCTTTCAGATCAGGATAGGCTTCAACTAACAGATTAAACCGTCCCATGGCTCCGGCCAGGTTGCTTTCCGCCTGTCCCAGGTTTTGCATGATCGATGCATCACCAGGATTTTGCTGGGCGGCACTGAGATTACTGGAAGCCGAGTTTCGTGCCTGAATGACTGCATCGAGTGTTTCACGTTCGTGCTTCATATAGCCCTTGGCGGTTTCAACCAGATTTGGGATCAGGTCATAGCGCCGCTTTAATTGAACTTCGATTTGCGAAAAAGCATTTTCAAATCGATTTTTTAACGCAACAAGTTGATTGAATATCGATATGACATAGAGAATCAACGCGCCGATTATGACCAGAAAAATGATTGTCGAAATTTCCATAAAGCCTCCTTAAGACAGATGGGTAAACGATTTTTTTAGTTTAATCTTTAGCGATAGGGTTACAAGTCTTAAACGACTTGAGATATTTATTGATTGCATGCGAAAAAGCAGTAAAACCAAAACTGGCAGTTACCCCGACAAATGACCCAATCCCGGTATTACAATCGAGTGTGGTTCGTTCATCGCTGCCAGGTTTGGCGTGACTGATACCGCCGTCGACAGCGGGATACATCGGCTGTTCGGTAGAAAAAACACAATCCAGGCCGAATCGACGTTTGGGGTTTCGGCTGTATCCTAATTGTTGCCTTAATGTCAAACGGACTTTGGCGAGCAGTGGATCATTATAACTTTGGGTCAGGTCACTCACGGTGATAGCGGTGGGATCGGTCAGCCCTCCGGCCCCTCCGGTTGAGACAATGCGTATTTTATGTCGACGGCAGTAATGCATTAACGACAGTTTATGACTAACGTGATCAATTGCCTCGATGACGTAATCAAATTGTTTGAAATTAAATTTCTCGAGACTAGCTCGAGTAACCAGATCATCGACAGGATAACAAACGCATTCTGGATTAATCTGACAAATTCGTTCAGCCAGCACTTCAACCTTACTCTGCCCCATTGTATTGTTTAGACTGTGAATCTGCCGATTGGTATTGCTCGGCTCAATGTCGTCATGGTCAATTAAGGTTATATTTCCGATTCCCGATCTTGCCGCAGCTTCAGCGGCCCATGACCCAACGCCCCCGATGCCCACAATACAAAAATGGGCGGTCTGCAGTCTGGGTAGTGCGTCAGCGCCAAGAACACGGGCTAGTCCACCAAATCGAGAGCGATATTCCTGAGTCAACATGAAAATCAGTGCTATAAGTTTTCTATAAGTGTATTGGTCAAAGGGTCAAGTGTCATTACAATAGGCTTCCTATTAAAAAAATACCTGAATGTCTTGCCGGATAATGACTGGATGAAAACCTCCTGCCTGTTTACGATCGCAGCACCTTCCGGTGCCGGTAAAACGAGTCTCCTCAAGGCGTTATTGAAAGATGATTCGATTAACCTTTGCGTTAGTGTTTCCCATACCACTCGAAAAATTCGACCCGGTGAAACCGACAGTCAGGATTATCACTTTGTCGATCAAACTCGATTTCTCGACATGGTAAAAAATGACGAGTTTCTGGAGCATGCACAAGTATTCGACAATTATTATGGAACGGCCGTCTCTTCAGTCGATCATCTGCTCGACAGTGGCAAACATGTCATCCTCGAGATTGACTGGCAAGGTGCCCGACAGGTCAAAGTAAAAATGCCGGGTACGATCAGTATTTGCATTTTACCACCCTCCCGTGAAGAGCTTGAGCAGCGACTTATTGCCCGAGGAACGGACGATAAAACGATTATTGAACGACGTATGAAAGCGGCGGATCAGGAAATGTCGCACTTTAATGATGCCGAGTACATAGTGGTTAATAAAGACTTTGATCAAGCGTTAGCGGATCTAAAATCGATCATTTATGCCCAATCTTTGGTTCGAGAACGCCAAAAACTAAAATTTAAGGCATTGATTGACTCAATTCCGCAATAAACAGTTTAGATTTAGATCTATTTTAGCTATTATTACGCCCCTTTTTTTACAAGCAGTAGCTGGAACCTGACAATGGCGCGAATCACCGTAGAAGATTGCCTCGAACATGTTGATAACCGTTTCGATCTGGTTTTACTTGCCTCTCGCAGAGCACGTCAGCTCTCTCAGGGTGCGGACCCGTTAGTGAGCCCCGACAACGATAAGCCAACCGTTATAGCCTTACGTGAAATTGCCGAAGGCCTGATTTCCGATAGTGGAATGGACGAGATGGAAGCTAAAGCCGAAGTCGAGAAAATTGCAACCGACGACGATCTAATTCGTCAGATTGCACAAGCCAGCATGGCGCTGGATCGTAGTGATTAATCCGGATCTTTATTGACTCAGTTCGAACCGATTCTGATCAATCAATTCCAATAAAAAGGCCGTAACTAAAGTTGCGGCTTTTTTATTGCGGCACATTCCCACAAATATGTTATAACTGACTGAATTAATTCGAAAATTGAGGTTTTGGCAGAGCTATGCCAGTCGCGGAAAAAGCTAACCTGTTCAAAGTTGTTGAAGGCTTACCGGTCCAGGATGATCAGACTGGCATCGACGATTTGTGTGCGGAGCTTAAGCACTATCTCACTGACGAACAGGTTGGGGTGGTTTATTCGGCCTATCGGCTTGGCGCACAGGCGCACCAGGGACAAATTCGCGTATCAGGTGAAGCCTATATTAGCCATCCGGTTGCAGTCGCGCGCATATTAGCTGAAATGCGAATGGACTCTAACAGTATCACTGCTGCCATATTGCATGATGTCATCGAAGATACAGAAACGACGAAAGCAGAAATAGTCGATCTATTCGGCGAAGAAGTGGCTGATCTGGTCGATGGGGTTAGTAAGTTAACTCAGATTGTTTTTCGCAGTAAGGCTGAAGCTCAGGCCGAAAACTTCCGCAAGATGATGCTGGCGATGGCCAAAGATATT
>JBLIOG010000279.1:0-5361 GCA_047639625.1 Gammaproteobacteria bacterium | reverse complement strand
GCTGTTTTACCTTGCCGTTAACCCGCTCAGATTCTACCAGTCGAAAGGATTTATAGGTTTCGCCAGACTGGCTCGTTTTTATGGTAGTGCATCGAATAAACATGAAAGAATGGTTTCACAAAAACCAAGCTAATGCAATAGTAAAGCTACGATTATGGCACTACATTATGACTTTGGAAAACATAACCTATTGATATTATTGGATATTAATTTTGAAAAATGGTCAAAATAGATCGAAATAGTCGAATTTAGCCACTATTTTTGGGTAAAACCCGAAAGATGGGGTAACATAGAAGACGGCACGGTGAGTATTTATATCAATGGGCTCAAAGATGGCACCCGATACCGCGAGAGCGGTTTAGTCCTTGTGCCGTGAGGAGTCAATTTAGTCACTATCTGGAATGACCGCAGTTGAGTATCGAAATGGCGTCAGACGCATCAATCCAGTCTGCTGCTCAAGGAAACCACCGAATTGCCGACGTCGAGTGGTTCCGCAACGGACAACTGACCCAGAGCCCTCCACGTTCGTTCACTCTGGCAAAATTCCGGTTGCCCCATGAGTCGCCCCATCCAGGCCCATGCGGTGGCAACTCAGTGGCAGATGACTGAAACTGAAATTTTAAAGAACGTTCGCGCCCAGTCTACACTGAAAAAGCATGGCGACTATCTCTGAGCTTTAGGCGGTAAAATAATTCGTGATACGAGCGAGTCTGACTTCAATGAAAGCAGACCTGCTTACGACTTGGTTCCTGGTTACGTCGATAATCTGGGTGGCCCTTATTAGCGGCATGCCAGCTGTGAAGAAGACCAGCTTCAATATGACAGTGTTTGTCGTGCTCTATATCAATTCCTGAAAAATACATAGTCTTAACTGGCAATTTTCCTTAATAATTACCCACTAATTCCGCTGTAGAGCCTAAATAAAAGACCTGACTTCAAACTTTTTACTTAGCTCGCTTTAAACTTCCGCTCCTGAAATCACGTTCATTGAGGCCATTTCGAAACTGGTATTCGTTCCAGGATAGCACTGTAGTTTTACTGTTCTGGTGGTTTACCATAACCTGATTATGGGCGCGCCAGTATTGATTAAGATATTGTTTGTAGTCATCAAGTTCTAAGGTTTTCAACAAGTCATTCTTGCGATCATAATATTCGACTTTTAGCGGAATATAGCGCTGCTGATCGATCCAGACGATTTGCCGGGTGTAGCCGGAGTGTTTGTATTGAGGATAGTTTTCCACCACAAAGGTGTTATGGCTATCTAGCTTTTCGTCGCGTAAATATTTATAGCGATATTTGTCCACTTCAAAAGAGGCCAGATCTTCAAAGGCGAATTGGCTGCCCATAAACGGACCCGATTTGTTGCTGGAAGAAATACGCTTTACACGTTTTAAAGCGGGCAGGTATAACCATTGTTCATCGGCATTCACAGCGTGGGAAAAAGACAGAAAGGCGGTGCCTTTAACATCTACCGGGTTATCAAAAATAGTAAGGCTTTTGTCACCATCATTGCTGACTTCCAGTACTTTGATGCGGATTAAACGGTTGCTCTCATCACCCTGTTTATTTCGCAGAACCATCTTCATGCTGGCGCTGGTGTCGTCCCAGCCCTGGTCGCGGTGAGCGACTTCCTGCGCGATTGCCAGACCTTGTTCTTCGGGTGTCTGGGCTAAGACAACATTGAATGCCAATAAAGTCGCTAACCCGGTAAATATTAATTTATTCATTTCGTTTTCCTGTTAAATGTAGACAATTTTTAACTTAAGCATTTGTTTCGGTAGCAAGTTCTATCTTCGCAATCTGTGGTCTCTCCTGTTTTTTGTCTATTACCATTAATAAGGCAGGCAGCAGCAGGAAGTCCAGCAACAAAGCGATAGTGATAGTGAGTGCGGTAATCAGACCGAGGTCGCTATTAAGCTTAAAGGTTGATGAAGCTAACACCATGAAACCGATTACCAGAACGATTGTAGTGATCACCAGTGCTACCCCAACACTGGAGAAGGCATAACGCACCGCCTCTTCAGGGTTTAATCCTTTTTCACGCCGGGCACGCAGGTATTTACTGAGAAAATGCACCGTATCATCGACAATAATTCCGATAGTCATGCCAAACGCGACTGCATGCGAAAAACCAATTTCACCGACCAGAAGGCCCCATATGCCAAAGGCCACAGCAGGCGGCAGCAGGTTGGGCACCAGGCTGATCGCGCCGGTTCTAAAAGAGCGGAATGAAACGATTAATACTAGAGAAATCAAAATTAATGCAAAGCTTACACCCCTGCTCATATTGACAACTGTACGTTGCGCTATGTTGGAAAACATATACATCGGACTGCCGGCAATAACCTTCACCTCGGCCATGTTTTCTGCTAGCCACAATTCGACACGATTTTGAAATACCAACATCTTCGGACTGGACATGTTATGCATCGAGGCAACCATGCGAGTAGCCGATTTATCGACATTCAACTGATTGTTAAGATCAAGACCGTAGGGTAAAGACATTTCATAAAGCAACAAATATTGAGCTGCCAAATCTTGTCGATCCGGCAACTGCAGCCATGCAGGGTCATCGCCATGCATGTTTTTATTCAGCCGTTTCATGATGTCGGTAATCGCATTGACATGCACAACCTCGGGCTGTTGCATCAACCAGTCCTTAAATTGATCGACGTTCTGTAGAAATGCCGGGTTACTAACCCCACCTGTTTTATTCGAATCCAGTGAGTACTCCATGTAATACGGACCAACCAGTCGTTCGGATGCAAAGTCGGTATCTATACGAAATTGAACACTATGGTCAAAAAACTTTGGTGGCTCGGTGGTGATTTCATTGCTGGTTATAAAGCTGATCGAGAGCAGTGAAAAAATCACTGTCGACCAAAGCACCGCATTACGATAGCGGATCACGAAGTCACTTAATTTATCCATGTGCCGATTCTGGTAATCTTTAACCACCGGCACGCGAACCGGTAAAAGCAAAATAAGGCTGGGTAATAGCGTTATCGAGAGCATGAATGCGAATATCACGCCTATCGCAACCATATTGCCCAAATCTCTGAATGGAGGTACCTCGGAGAAGTTCATCGACAGGAAGCCAATCGCGGTGGTTAGTGTTGCCAGAAACACAGGCTGCAAGTTAATGCGCAGGCTTTCAATCATGGCTGCTCGTTTGGTTTCACCCGTGCGCATCGCATGGATAAAGGACACCAGAATATGCACCGCATGGGCCACTGTCACCGTTAGTATAATAATCGGCGCATTGGCAGAAACTGGTGTCAATAAAACCCCCATCCAGCCGGATATGCCCATGGTTGATATGATAGCCATCATAATAATGACCAGCGTACTAATGGTACCGGTAACACTTCGCAACAGAATAACCAGGCCGGCCAGCACCAGGCCAAACATCAGTAAAGTTAAAGACCCCATATCTTTCATCGAAGCCTCCATGAAAGCGTTATCCATAACCACCAGTCCGGTGAGATGGGTTTCCAGTGAGGGATTTTGCTGATTGAGCTGTTTAAGTAGGTCTCTAGCAAAGGCGGTAACAACAGGGCTTCCTTCAGGGGTATTTTTAGGAAGATTAATCGTTACGTTAATCGCTGCAACCGTCCCATCGTTAGATACCGCGCGATTCAACAACAGCGGTTCAGCCATGGCTATCTGTTTGATCTTTGTTAGCGCATTATTCGAAAGCGAATGGGAGTCCTGAGCCAGATCAGCAACCACCAGATCGTCATCTTCGGCATAGGTGTATTGAAAGTTGGTGAGGGAGTCAACCCGGGTTGAATAGGGCATTTGCCACGACTGTTCAGTCAGCCATTCCACGCTGGCAAGCGTTTCACGAGTAAAGACATTACCATCTTCAGGGGCAAGCAGAAAAATAACGTTGTCAGATTTATTATAAGTATTTTGTAGCTTTTGAAACGCCTTAAGCTCCGGATTATCTGCCGAAAACCAGTATTCATAATCAGTGGCAAATCCGACGAATCGCGCACCACTGCCAGCTGTTAACACTAGCCCTACAGTTAGCAATACGAATAGCCAACGCCATTTCACCAGTAAGTGTGCTGCTTTTTCTGTATCCATGGTTATTCCCTGTACTTTGTAAAATTAAAGTTTATTGAAAAATCGGCATAGTCCTGAGAACCGATAGTAAGCGTTGCATTAATGAAATTGAATAATTGTTTTTGCAAGTCTTTGGTGCAATAATGCACCGCATGGATTGGGATAATTTACGCTTCTTTTTAGCCGTTGCTCGTAAAGGTACGATACGTGCGGCATCTGACACTCTGGCAGTCAATCACTCTACGGTTTCGCGTCGAATTACGGCGTTTGAAAAAAATCTGGGTGTACGGTTATTTGAACGATTGCCTGATGGCTATGTATTGACTTCAGCGGGTGAAGAAATGCTGAAGTCTGCCCAGCATATTGAAGACGAAGTCGTCAAGCTCGATCGACAGGTCATTGGACGCGATGCGGAGTTAAATGGAGTCTTGCGAGTGACAATGCCCACCGCGTTAGCGACGCATTTATTAATGCCCGATATCGCTGCATTTACAAAAATGTACCCGGGTATACAACTGGAGTTAGCCTTTTCCAGTGAAGAGTTTAATTTACGCAAACGCGAAGCAGACATAGCGGTCCGTTTTACGCCAAACCCTCCCGACTATCTTGTCGGACGTCGTATTCTACGGCCTGCCGGCGGTATATATGCCTCGTATGATTATCTAAAGTCTAACGACCCGAATACTTACCCCGACAAATTAGGCTGGATTGGATGGGACGAAGTTTCTTCGCAAAGCCAACCCTATAAGGACAGTAAATTTGCATCATCACCCGTTCTGCATAAATCAGATGATATAGCCGTACAGCTTGAAGCTGCGAAGGCCGGCATGGGAATTGTGATGCTACCGTGTTTTCTAGCAGACACTATTCCAACACTAAAACGCCTGGAACTATTACCATCGAAAAGTCTCTGTGGTGATTTATGGATACTAAGACATGAGGATTTACGCGCTACTGCCCGTGTAAGAGCGTTTGTCGATTTTATGATTGAAGCGTTTGAACATCACCGTGATTTACTCGAAGGGCGGTGTTACCTGGAAACTCCCACTCTTGTAGAATCTTATGGATAACTCGATGTAGTCCAGGGTGTAGTTCCAGGGACACCATAGATTGGTAACTAAGTTAAACCCCGTACACAGTGACGTGGTCTAATTGATTGATACACCCCAGTTAAGGATAATTTACTTAACTGAGGAAAAAAGAATGACCACGAGAAAGAAATATACACAAGAATACAAGCTGGATGCTGTGGGTCTAGTAAAAGACCAAAATTTAAACCGATCAGAAGTC
>JBLIOG010000278.1:0-5428 GCA_047639625.1 Gammaproteobacteria bacterium | reverse complement strand
TTGCTGTTCCAGACCTTCAGGCTGGCCTAGATTGAACACTATTTGCAGACTGTCGGTGATTACGTAATAGACCCCTAGCAATCGTCCTTGCCGGGTTTTTTGATCGACGGCTGATGTGGTTTCACTGATCGCGATAGAAATATCAAAATCGTCCAACAGATAGCCAGCAGTGAATTGAAGTTGATCTTCGAGCAATAAAAAATCTTGTACTAGCGCGCCTGGTTGCAGTAAAAATGGCAGGATTGGTCGAGTCTGTAGTTGAGTCAGGTTTCGATCATATCTTTTTTCCTGATAAACCAGTTGCCAGTAAATTGGGCCTGATTCACGGCTAAGGCCAATAGAGTAGCCTTCAATACTGGTTTTAACGGGAGATTGCAGCGGGTTTTCCAGACCCAGATTAGTATTAGGGAAGATCAGGAAATCGCCCAGTTGATAACTGAATGACCATTGCCAGCTGGCAAGATACTGACGAATGCCAATAACACTAAAATTTATCTCAAGCTGCTGTTGTTCTCCTTCAAAGTGTCGCTCGATAATTAGATCAAAGTCTTCATTGAGGATGGTTTCCAGTATCAGCGATTGTTGTGTGGAGTTCACCTGCAAAACCTCCTGTCTTGGCAGACTTTGGTTGAACCGGTCTTCAGATAAGAAAAGGCCAAGTGTAAAGGCCTCCCCCAAAGGTAGCGATAAATCAAAGCTGTGGGACGGATTGTCGCGACCTGTTAGCGAACTTAGAAACCCGAATTGAATGGGCTCTTCGAATTCTGTGCCGAGCCAGTCCTGACTAAAAGCAGGCATCGGTAAAAGTGAGCCAAGCAGAATAAGTGGGAAAGCGGTGAATTGCATGCTGGCTAGTCGGCTTGTAGCTTTTTGAGTTAATCAACTGATTGATTGCGGCGATGCCGGCGCATTTTCTTTAATAGCAATCCACGTTCTTGCTGGCTTATCTTCTTCCATTTGGCTTGCAGTTCTTTACGCTGGGCCACACTCAGGTCGTCACTAAAGCGTTTGAAGTTGCGACGAATCCTGATTTTCTGGGTAGTGGATAAATTATTGAAGATTTTGAATCTTTTGCGAATCGCAGTTTTCTGAGCATTATCGTATTTCTGCCAGCGGCTGAATTTCTTTTTCACATTGGCACGTTGTTCGGAGTTCAGGTTTTGCCAATGCTTGAGTCCCTTAACGTATTTCTGCTGGCGTTTTTCAGAGAATGTTGACCATTCTTGTTGAAAAGGTTTTAGTATGGTTTGCTGCTGTTGATCTAGCTCTGCCCAGGTTATTGCCTCGGCGGTCATTAAAAAGCAGGAAAATAGCAGTATCAGGAAAATTAGTCGCTGTTTCATATTATCGTAACTCCCCGGAATTCTGGAAATTCGGATCTTTTTGCTGGGATTTATCTGGGTCTGATCTATCTGGACTTGATCCATCTTGCAGACCATGCTGCTCGATAAGGTTGAAAGTTTCATCATCTACTGCCCCCCATTCAGCGAGAAACCCGAAAAGCTCTAGAGAGGGGGTCTGGGTTGATGCTGGAGCGTCTGCGGGAGTATTTTTCTGAGCATGAAGTGACGACATTTGCAAAGTGCTGATCAAAAATAATAATGGCCATTTTAACGGTCTCCTGCTTAACATGAAATTACCTCATCACCTGGATGAGGTAATTGTATCGATGTTTACATTTAAAAAATGCAAAGCATTTACGCTGGTCTAGCAAGCTTACCTGGTTACTCTGACCAGCACCTTGTGGGAATTCAGCGTCAGTTCGGTCGCATCAAAATCACCAGAACTGTGGACAAAAACCACCTTAAAACCTCCATCCAGGCGCGCCTGTAAATCACTTTGGAAACCAGCCCAGGTAGTATATACATCAACGGTGCGACGTTGATTGATGGAATAAAGCCCATGGCCTTCTTCGGGTTGAATCAGCGGTACAGATGCTAGCGTGTTTATATCGGTGACAATGCCAGCCTGTTTTATATGATGTCGACCCGTGGCTGAAACCAGATCAAGCATCAGACCGGTTTCATCCAGGGTGACAATGGCGCTTGCACTACCTTCAATACTATAGCCCATGAAAATGAGGGTTCTCATGTCACCAATATCTAATAATGTTTTGGCTGTAAAATCATCAGGTGCGGTACCGAAGGGAGTAGGGAAACCTTTAACCTTGACCGGCTCACCAATGTTCAAGCTATTTAAAGACAGGGTGCTGGTATCGATCTCATAGTTGTCCCCATCAGCGTCGTTGGCCGTATCTATGCCCGTACCAGCAAAGTCATATCGGCTGGAGGAACGCCGATTGAGGTGTTGTAAATCTACCGCCAGGGGTGAAACTGCAACTACTAAGCCAGAGACATTGCTGTATCTCAAACGTACAATGCCGTCATTGCTAGTGGCATCCATATTACCGTTCTCATCGATCTGACCGAGAGCTTGAACCTGTTGACCAACGCTTATATCGACGATAGTGGCAGCCACATCAGTGCCTTGTTTGGTGACCCTGGTGTTGTCGTCTACAGTCACCAGGACTACATCGTTGAAGTTGAATCGACCATCTCGGTGTTCGACAGTCGCTCCGACAACTGTCAGCAGGTTACCTAGCCTGGCAATGACGCTGCCTTTCAGACCATCTTTATCGCTCCAGGGCACACTGCTGCCAGCAAACACTTCAGTCGCTGTGTAAGTCACGGTTTGCAGGTCAAATGTGCCCAGTGAAACCAACGGTGTTGCAGGGCCTTTAAGTGCCAGTACTGCCAGACCATCGGCTGAGCTGTAACTCAGGCCATCGATCTCAAAAGTGGTTTGGTTACTGGTGTGAGCAGTGAATTCGCCATGTGAACGATCTCTGTGACGAAAAGGTCGGATGTCTACGGTGAATGTTGCAGCTGTTTCATTCACACTGTCGAGCAGACCTCGCAAACGTCTTTCCTTGTCGTCTTCATCCAGACTGGTATTGGCAATAAGTACTGGATTGACTGTAATTGTCGCTGCAGTCTGATCATCATTGATGACCACGCTGTTAGATGCTTCCAGATCAAAGTCGATGGTCAGACTGGCCGGTTGACCGAATAGAATGTTAAAACCGGAATCAGAATTGATTAAAGTACTAAGTGTAATAGTGATTAAAGGATCACCTGCATCATCGACCGCTGTGGCTGGAATGGAAGCTCCTACATTGTTCTCGACCTCAATCACTGCCGAACTAAAATCGAGTGTTATGTCGGCCTGGGTATAATGTCCAATTGGAACAGTCTGGGTAGATAAAATCTCGGTCACATCGACATACTGCGAAAAATCCAGTGTGGTAGTGTTTGGCAGGGTTTCTACAATAGTGCCGTTTAATTTATGCAGTATTAGGCTGGTCACATCAACCGTGTAGGTGGTGAAATCACCTTCGGCATCAGTCAGCGAAACAACCAGTTTGCTGGATTGCTCGACGCTGGTTTCACTACTGCTACCGCAGGCGGTTAACAGATTGCTGCCAAGGCTGGCTAGTAAGAGCGCCTGTAGACATGTTTTAGAGAAGACTTTAATCATAAGACTTTCCTGGTTTGAGTGAATAGTCACAGGGTAAAACGACTGAAACAAAAATTGGTTGACCAGAAAAGACAATATATTCTTTAAGTGTGAATTATTTCATTTTTTGAACTGGGATGTGATTTCAAGTTATTAGCGCAATTCCAATTAAATGAGTGGTACGAATTTATTGAATAATAGATTGGAGGACAGATAGCCCCGGGTTTTTCCTGTTCGACTATTTATACAACTTTCTTGACCGACCCTAAGTCCTCAGACAATCAACTCTAAGCGTCTTTCGTTTTCCCTGAGTTTTATCGAGCGATAACCTATTGAAACGGAGGGGTTTCTGGATTGATCATAAAACGATAGGCTTGTCGTCGGGATTTTTCCTGCGCCGGGATTAACCCTGTCGGTATCAATCACAACACGAGAAAATTAGAATGAAATCAATGCAACGAAAAATTGTCGCATTAATTGCTCTTTCAGGGCTTATTGGCTTGCAGGAATTGCACGCGGCAGATCAATTTACGATCAAATTAGAAGGTTTTTCTATGCCTTAATCGGTCGAATATTACGCCGCGAAAGCTGTAGATTCAAATTGGATGAACCAAAGTCTATGCGAGCCGAGAGGCCGACCAATACAGTCGGTTTTATTTCGGCTATGCCGAAAAACTCATCGCCCAATCATGTTTCATTTCGCGCGATAGGCGCAGAGACATTCCAATTATGACGATCGGGTAGTTTTCCGTATTGAATACCGGTGAGTTCATCGTAGAGACGCTGAGTCAATTCACCAGGGCGCGCACTAGCCACCTGAAATAATTCTCCCTTGAATCCGATGCTGGCTATCGGGCAAATCACCGCCGCCGTGCCGGCACCGAACATCTCCTCCATAGCACCTGAACGAAAGGCTTCTATTACTTCGTCAATACTGATCTGGCGTACCTCTACCGGAAGACCCCAGTCATTTAACAGGGTAAGCACACTATCCCGAACGATGCCGGGTAGAATCGAACCACCCAGGGGTGGTGTGACAATTTTACCGTCGATCTTGAAGAAGATATTCATTGCGCCCACTTCTTCCACATAGCGATGCTCATTTCCATCCAGCCACAGCACCTGATCAAATCCCTGCTGCCGACTTTCAGATGCTGGAAGCAAACTAGCGGCATAATTGGCAGCTGTTTTGGCGGCTCCCAGTCCACCGACGCTGGCCGCGCGGGTGAACCTGTCTTCAACATGCAGGGATACACCTTTTTTCAAATTGGTAAAGTAGCTTCCCACTGGCGAGGTAATAATCATGAAGCGGTAGCTGTTGGCTGCCCTAACTTCGAGCGTGGGTTCCGTGCCTATGACAAGTGGGCGCACATAAAGTGAATGACCCCATTGAGAGGGTATCCAGGCATGGTCCAGGCCAATCAGCTGACGAGTGGCTTCGATGACTATTTCGATCAGTTCCTCGACTGCCATAATCGGAATGCATAGACGCTGGCAAGAATTATACAGGCGCCGCGCGTTCATCTCTGGACGGAATATTCGTGCCTCTCCATCCAGTCCGCGAAAAGCCTTGTAACCATCAAATACGGTCTGGCCGTAATGCAGCATCGATACACCAGGTTCTATGGCAAGCGCCCGGTAGGGGTGAATTTCAGGATTTTTCCATGCACCGTCCTCATAAATCATGCTGAACATATGGTCGGAAAATATGCTACCGAAGCCGAGCTCCTCAAAATTGACAAGAGGAAGGCGGCTTTGTGTCACGAGCGTGACTGGAAAGTTCGAAGATTTTATGGCGCTCTACCTCGTTAAAATTGGTAATCAGTATAATTGACAGGGTACAAAGAATCACAACATGCTAGCAGAACAATCCCTGCCTCGCATCCTCTCCCATTAATGAATTCGTACCACT
>JBLIOG010000277.1:0-5451 GCA_047639625.1 Gammaproteobacteria bacterium | reverse complement strand
CGGGTCTGAGCAGGTCTGGAATAACGTATGAGTAAATTATGGGAACGAACAGCGACTGAGATTGCTGAGCTGGTGGCAACCCAACAGGTAACTGCGGTTGAAGTGATCGAACAGACGATTATGCGGCTTGATGATGTTAACCCCAGATACAATGCGGTGGTGCAACCCATGCCAGATGAAGCGCCAAGTGTTGCCGCAGAAATCGATCAACGTATCCAGGCTGGAAAATCAGTCGGTCCATTGGCTGGCGTTCCTGTCACAATCAAAGTTAATATCGATCAGAAAGATTGTGCGAATACCAATGGACTAAGAATTCAGAAAGATAACATTGCCAAAACAGATAGTCCTGTGGTGGCCAATTTACGTCAGGCCGATGCGGTTATCGTCGGTCGTACGAATACCCCCGCATTTTCGTTGCGTTGGTTTACCCGAAATTCGTTACACGGACATACTTTAAATCCGAGAAAGACAGCAATTACCCCGGGTGGCTCCTCTGGTGGTGCAGCTGCGGCGGTCGCCTCTGGTATCTGCTCAATTGGTCATAACACTGACATCGCGGGATCAATTCGATATCCGGCTTATGCCTGCGGTTTGCACGGCATTCGACCTGGCCTTGGTCGCATTCCTGCAGTTAACCTCTCGCTTCCAGATCGACATATAGGTGCTCAGTTAACCGCGGTATCAGGCCCAATCGCTCGTAGTATCAATGATTTCAAACTTGGACTCGATGCGATGTCTGCGCGGAGTGATCTTGATCCCTGGTATTTGCCTGTTAGTCAGGACCTTCGTGAAGTGCCTAAACGCGTCGCTTTATGCCTAAACCCGGATGGCCTGGAAGTTGATCCAGCAATTATCAAAGCCCTGCAGGAGACAGCCAAACAACTGGTTGATGGGGTAAGCGAAGATTTAAGTCAATTACTGAAGTCCAGCGATTTTTAGGTGCGCATTCGGCAGTGTTCATTTATTCAATCTAGGCCGGCATCAAATTTCTGCTAGACACTATCAGTTGTTTCGAGCACGTGCCTTTTCGTCTTAGAAAAGTGTAGGACTTAAAAAGGAAACAATTGCGATAATATTCTCAGTTAGTAAAGTTAACTTGTCAGTATCGTAATATGGGTCGGAACGCAATTTTCGCTTATACCAGACACAATTACTCTCTGACATTTGTTAGGGTCATTCCCGCTCAGGCGTAATCTCGAAACAACCGCTTTCCAATAGCTCTTAAGATTTCCGACAAGTGTCCCGCACCCGGCAGCGGTCTGACGTATCGGTCGGAGGGCAACTTGTAGTATCCTGACCTACATTACAAAAGCATCGATTCAATCGATATTAAGTAGCGGAGTATGGGTATGGTCTGCCCCACTTCTCTATGCTTAGATAGAAACTCTGTTTAACGTATCCCGCGAATCATGGTAGAAAATTATGAGCCACCTCGAATTAAAAGCAGTACTGGATGACTTGCGCCGTACGGCTGCGCTCGAATTCAGCGCGGCTCGATCCGCACCACCTTCCATTTACCATCATCCTGATTTACTGTCGCTAGAAGCCGACAAAATATTCAAACAGGAATGGATTTGTGTGGGGCGCACTCAAGAGATTCCAAATTTCGGAGATTATCTAACCTACGAAATCATTGACCAGCCCATTTTTGTAATCCGACAAAAAGACGAATCCATTGCGGCGTTTGCCAATGTCTGTGCGCACCGCTGTGCAAAACTATTGGCTGGAAAGGGTTGCTCGACCCGAATTAGCTGCCCCTACCATTCATGGACTTATGCACTCGACGGACAACTGATCGGTGCTCCTTATATGGACCAAACGCCAGGCTTCGATAAAGCGAATTATCGCCTGGCATCCGTTCGCTCGGAAATCTGGGAAGGCTTTATCTATGTCACCCTGAATGATGAGCTGTCGCCGGTAGCCGAGCGTTTAAAAGGCTTGCATGAAATCGTTGGCCAGTTTCGAATGGCTGACTACGAGCCTGTATTCGAAGGCGACGAAATCTGGAACACCAACTGGAAATGTCTGATCGAAAATTTTATGGATGCCATGCACATCCACCGGGTGCATAAAGACTCATTCGCCAAAGATGGAGTCGGGGAAGATCTAACAACCTGCTTTGAGGGTGACTCGTATTTCACCTGGCACCAAATTGATGCAAGCTCCAATTCAAGCCGTGGATTTGCCCATGAGTCCAACACCTGGCTGAGCGAAGAATTCCGCTCGCGCATTCTGTTGCTGGGTTTATTCCCCAGCCACACAATTCAACTGCAACCCGATATGTTGTGGTATTTATCACTCATGCCCGTTGGCATGTCCCAGGTCCGCATTCGATGGCGCGTATCAATTCCAGGCGAAATTCTCGACAACTTACCTGACCGGGAAAAACACATTGCCGATGTCAAGGAACTGTTGACCCAGGTTAATTCTGAAGATCGACCCGTCGTAGAAGGTCTGTTCCAGGCAACGGCTTCCACCCTCGCTAAGGCGGGCCCAATGAGTCACCTCGAACGTAATGTCTATGAGTTCGATCGCTACGTCGCACGCAAATTAATTGAAGAGGAGCAATAGCATGTTGTCGCTGGATATTTTCCAAAGCTTGTGGGCAATGGAATTTCTTCGCCCGGACGGCTACGAATGGACCACCGAAGAACGCTTTGAAATGATCGCCAAAGCAGGTTATCGCGGAGTCGGTTTTGACGCTGGTCTTTCGTATACGCCCTATGATGAGCTATCTGGATACGTTAAGTATTGTGAACAGTACGATCTCGATGTATCGATCAATGCCTTTCCGCGCAACCAGGAAGATATCGCCGCCGCCATCAAACAGGCCAAATTATTCAACGGTCGGTGCCGCTTTATCAGCATTATCGGCTACATCGTGCCCTGGAACGTCGATGAGGTTGCCGATGTAACCCGCCAATGGATTAAACAGGGGCAGGATGCAGGGATATCCATTTTCATCGAGGGCCACCGCAATTGCATGACCAATGACTTGCTGTTTACCTTACAGTTAATGGACGCCATACCGGAGCTAATGATGACCGCCGATCTGTCTCATTTCATGGTCAATCAGGAATGGGTATTTTTACCACTGGAAGACCATCAGCAAGCACTGATCAGCCGCTACCTTGAACGTTCCGAATCCTTCCAGGGGCGCATTGCATCACCCGAACAAATTCAGATTCAACCAGCCTTTCCGCAACACGAAAAATGGGTCAACTTATTTCACAACTGGTGGGCCGAAGGACTAGCGAGCTGGCGAAGGCGCCACGCTGGCACCGATGATCGTTGTGTCTTTATGTGCGAACTGGGCCCACCACCCTACGCCATCACCGGAGCCGACGGTTATGAACTAACTAGCCGCTGGGATGAAGCATTGCAGATAAAAAGGACGGCTGAACGAATTTGGGGGGAGTTGGAGCAATCCCTTTTATAAATTCGATACCTTTACAGATATCTTTTCCAGAGCACTAGCGACAAAGTAGCGCTCTTAATATGAGTGGAATATTGCACCAGAATCGTATCTATTCGTAACTAACATCTATCCCTCGCTCTGCCAACGGTCTCTTTGCCAAGTAAGGATCTGGAAATCTAGCTATTGTTGTCGGGGCGTACTGCTAGATACACCAACAATACTTCCATAAATGTAGATACGGTTCTCGCCAAATCGAAATTAGGGCGAATCAGTGTACGGATCATGGCTCCGTCAAGGAACGTTGACACGATCCTTCGAATCTCATCCACATCCACTTCTCGAAACTCACCCTTTTCAATTCCCGCTTTTAGAAATTCCGATAGTGCTTCCCGTTCCAGATCATAGAAAATATCAATAGGACTACCCTCGCTGGATATATCAGAGCTCCGGGTTTGCAGGTCAAGGCTCACTCTCACCATCTTGCGGATGGTGCCCATCAATTCAATATGGGTTTTCAGCCAGCTTTCAATTTTCTTTTTGGGACCTTCAACTTTATCGATCGCTTTCTGGAATGCAGAAAATACCTGTTCTGCAGCATCTTCAATTGCGGCTCGACACAAGCTCTCTTTGTCGGAAAAGTAATAATAAATCATTGCGGTATTTACATTGGCTGCAATCCCGATGTCTTTAATCGTGACCTGGCCATAGCCTTGTTCGGCAAACAGATTGAGGGCAACTTTCTTTAGTTCTTCCGCTATGTCCCGACGTTTGCCCTTATTTGCCGGACGTCCGGGTTTTTTTCGAGGCGCAATAGGTTCTCTCATTCTCTTAATGCATCCGTTCTATCTTTTTTATGGTTCGAGTTGAATATCGAGAATTTATGCAAAATCTGGAATGAGATCCAATTCGTACAATATTGCAGGGAACCGTTCCAGTGTTAGAGCATGCCAAGTTGACTTGATAATAATAATTAGGAACCAGAATCGGGACGCTAATAAATAGCGTCCCAAGCCCTTTTTTCAATGCGATCTACTACAGTGATTCTTTCAAAAGTGCACAGTCCGTTCCATCTTCGAAATCAACTTTCTTCGTCATGAATCCAAACTTGATCCACCAGTCGTTTGTGGTGTTCCAGTTGGCTTCGGCCTGGCCGTTGGGCTGGCCGAATGGAGCTTCACCGGGATGAACACCACAAAAACGAGCGGCTTGTTCCAGGCTGTACATGTAGATACCGTTATCCTCTGTGGGCACGAGAATTGACGCGACATCTTCTTCCGAGAATCCAATTGCGTCGCCAATAATCTTTCCAGCTTCTACTGGATTTTTTCTCCAATACTCAACAGCGTCAAAAATAGCCTTTGTGGTTTTGACCGCTGTGTCGCGGTTTTTCATTGTGAATGTGTCAGACATAAAGATCGCGTCGCCAATGAGTCCCGTTTTTGTCCAGAATTCCTCACGTGAATTACTGACAGAACGTGCACCGGGAAGATCAGCCAAAACCTGCGCACCAAAGGGGTCCCATAGTTCAGCTGCAGCAATCTGGCCACTGGTCATTGCCGCCGCCGCATCACCTGCGACGAGGTTGACCATCTGAACATCGTCGACGCTAACGCCATTTTGCTCAAGCCAAATCGCAACCATGATTTGAGACAGGCCGCCCTCCAAAATCGCAATCTGTTGCCCGATTAGATCAGATGCTTGTTTGATATCAGGACGCACAACAATATTGTCGGTGCCATTGCTCAAGTTTGTGAAAGAAATGAGTTTGAACCCCATGTCTTCCGCAGTCGCAATAGGGCCAAATTCAACTGTACTGAAAACAACATCTAGCTGGCCGGAAGAAAGCAGACTAAAGAGCTGAATAGGGTCTTCGATGATGGTGAATTCAAAATCAATATCAGGTGACAGGTTTTTTTCTTGTGCCACATATAAGAACCCGTATCCTGGCCAGGTGAAATGACCAACCCTGACTTTTTCTTTCGCACTCGCTACTCCGATTGAGCCAACGACCAAAGCACAAGATAAAGCCGTGA
>JBLIOG010000276.1:0-5458 GCA_047639625.1 Gammaproteobacteria bacterium | reverse complement strand
ATGCGTCATTGAAACGGTGAGAAAAAATGGTCGCATGTCCTCGGAGCGGGCGATTCTATAAATTTCTCTAACGGCACAGTGGGCGACATCTTCGTCGTAATCGATTTGCATGCTTCGAGCAAATGGGCCGGCGTCGAGTACCGTATCCATGGTGGAAATGCCCGCGGTATGGTGGCGTTCATCGTCTATTGAAACGTCGCCGTAACCGGTAGACGGCGTCCATGAAAAATCACCGGGATATATTTCCGTTGTCAATCGTTCTTCAAAGCCATGGTATTGATCGGGTCCGACAAAATGCATTTTGCCAGCCAGGCATGTGTAGTAACCCGCTGCACGAAGATGATGTGAATAGTGGGTATTGAAGCCGGAAATTCAGCGCCATTGTCATAGGCCCCAATACGTGATGGAAGCTGCCCTGCCATCATCGAAAAACGCGCTGGCGCGCAAAGCGGATAAGGCGTGTAGGCATTCTCGAATACCACCGATTGATCGGCCAGTTTATCGAGGTTCGGTGTTTTGCAAACTTTGCACCGTAAGCCTTCAAGGCGAATGCGGTGAGTTGATCCACCATAAAAATAATGACATTGGGTTGCTGTTTATTCATCTATCTGGAGCCATCTGGTTTACCATCCGGGGAATTTCATGTGATTTTCTGGGATACGAAAACTTTATGGCCAGGTCGTTTAATGTTGCAAAATCTGGCTCAAGAATAATTTTGTGCGCTCGCTGGTCGGGTTATCAAAAAAGTCAACCGGATCGTTCTGTTCAACAATTTCACCTTCATCCATAAAAATCACGCGGTCGGCTACTCGACCTGCAAAGCCCATTTCATGGGTGACGCAAATCATCGTCATGCCTTCTTCAGCGAGCGATACCATAACATCGAGTACTTCCGAGATCATTTCCGGATCAAGTGCCGACGTCGGTTCGTCGAACAGCATAATTTCCGGGTTCATACACAGCGAGCGTGCAATCGCTACACGTTGTTGCTGCCCGCCCGATAACTCGCCCGGATATTTTCTAGCTTGCTCGGGGATTCTTACTTTTTCCAGAAAACCAAGTGCAATATCTTCGGCTTCCTTGCGGGAATTATGGCGCACCAATATTAAGGCAAGCGTACAGTTTTCAAAGACAGTCATATGTGGAAACAAATTAAATTGCTGGAACACCATGCCAACCTCTCGTCGAATCGCATCGATGTGAGCGACATCATCATCGAGTTCGGTGCCCAATACATTAATGCTGCCCTGCTGGTGATCTTCGAGCTTGCAGATACAACGGATTAGCGTTGATTTACCCGAACCGGAAGGCCCGCAAATGACTATTTTCTCTCCATCGGCGACTTCGAGATCAATATTTTTCAGTACGTGAAAATCGTCGAACCATTTGTTGACTGCCGACATAGCCACAGCCGGTAGATTACTTCGATCACTCTTAGTCATGGCCCACTCTCAATTTCTTTTCCAAAAACGCGCCATATCTGGATAGTGAAAATACAAATATGAAGTAAATCATCCCAATAAATACATAGACTTCAATGTAATAATAAGTCCATTGACCCGTCCCGTAAGCAGCTGAGCCGGAGGCCAGGATTTCAAAAAATCCGACGATGGTCACAATCGATGTTTCTTTAAACGTTATAACAAACTGATTGACCAAAGCCGGCAATGAATTACGAAAAGCCTGCGGTAACTGTATCCGTGAGACTCGTTGCCAGTAGCTCAAACCTAGAGTAAGCCCAGCTTCATCCTGACCGGTCGGAATAGCCTGTAATCCGGCGCGAATATTTTCGGCCTGGTAGCAGGCAAAAAATATCGCGAACCCCGCAATAACCCGGATACAGCTTGTCACCGAGCAACCATCCTGGCAGTAAAAAGGCGTCACTACAGCGGCTGCAAAAAGAATCGTCAACAACGGTAATGAACGGAAAAAATCAATCAAGAACCCCACCATTTTAGCGATTACTGGTAGTTTGGATCGCCTTCCCAAAGCAAGGACTATCGATAAAGGCATGCCAATCAGGGACACAGAAGCAAATATAAAAATAGTCAATGCCAGCCCACCCCAGCGCTCAGGGGTGATGACCGTAAGGCCAAATAGACCTCCATGCATCAGGATATAAAAATACCGAACCCGATAATCCAGAGCAAACTCAGTTTCAGACCACTCCAGAACCTTGGGAAACAGGAAGCCACATTGGTCGCAATCATGACGCCACAGGCCAGCGTAGAGCGCCAATGCTCCTCATAGGGAAACAGACCGAAAAATATAATGCGATGGCGCGTATCGATCACTGACCAACATGCACCGCTGGCATCACGACACAGAGGTTCATCCTCAGCCGACCAGATGCTCGAAACAAAAATCCAGTCGATTGCGTTACCGAGCAGATAAAACAGCAGCAATCCACAGATAATCGTAATAGTGCTATCAAGTCGACTTCCAAATAAATTGTGCTTCAAGCGAACTGATAATGAAGGTTTAGGCGGTGCGAGCAGGGAGTTTGAAGTTTGCATGGCGCTAACTCTTTACCTCATACCCTTGATGGCAATCTTGCGATTTATCGTGTTCATGACGTATGCAATGCTTAGATTGATTACCAGGAATCCGCCCAACAGAATAGAGAGTAATTCCAGTGTTTGTCCACTTTGATTGATTGACGTAGAAACAATCATGAAGAAATCGAAGAATCCAATAGCGATACCGATGGTTGTAGCTTTCATCAGTTGAACATATTGATTAGTCAGTGAGGGTAAAATAGCGCGAATGGCGAGCGGTAATCGAATGTACCTGAATATGTGATAATTACTGAGGCCATTGACCAGGCCAGCTTCAATCTGCCCGCGGGGTACCGACATCAGACCGGCACGCATGACTTCGCCTATATAGGCACCTCCGTACAGTGCAATTGCGACTAACAATGCGGTTAGTTCTGGTGGCATACGCATTCCACCCTTGAAGATCAGTCCCTGTAGCGAAGGAAAATCAACGAGGGGGGTATCGGATATTCTAGCGGCATAACCTATCGCAATCAGCACGACAGGTAGTAAGGTCTAACCAATATTTTTGATACGGTGATAGCTATCTGAACGAACTACATTTTTTTTCAACCAGGCTGACGCGATGAGCCACAAAATGAAAATAGCGGACATCAAAAAGGTGGCGAATAACTCCACGTTGAGCACCGGAAAATAGAGACCACGACCACTTAAAAAAATCGAATCACCCAACGAATAAGCACCACGTGGGCGAGGTAGATGCGACAGGATGGCGTACCAGAATATAGCCTGAAGAATTAAAGGGATGTTCAGAAATGTTTCGACATAAGCAGTGCCGAGTAGTGAAAAAAAAGTTTTTAGAGGTCCTGATCAGACGATAATTATGCCAACGATAGTGGCCAGAAAAATCCCGATGAAGCCTAAAAATATAGTATTCAGAAAGCCAATAAACAGCGTACGGGAGTAAGTATCACTGATGGTGTAGTCGAGTAATGAAAAAGAAAAGTCCTACCCTGTCGAGCGCGCCTGAAAATTAAAGCCGATGGTCAGCCCCTGGGCTTCCAGCGTTGATCGAGTATTCATGATCATTGCTATGAACGCTGTAGCGACCACAGATACCATCAGGGCCTGAAATAATAATTCCCTGAATTTTTCATTTCTGAGGAGATTTCCCATTTAAAAGTATAAATGATATCTGTTCAGTAGGATGCCCGGCTGCCAATCAATGATTGACAGCCGGGCTAATAAAATGAAAGCGAGCAGCGTTTGAGCCAACAACGCTTCCATGGTTGGCAGTTAGTCCAGAATCATCGGCACGATTACACCGCCATCGTTCCAAAGGGCATTGAGTCCCCGAGGTAGTTTGTAAACAGAGTCGGTACCAATATTACGATCGAAAATTTCGGATGAATTGCCCATTTGCTTGATTACGTTGTAAGCCCAATCATCAGAAAGACCAAGACGTTCGCCAATGCCTGGAGAGACACCTAATAACTTTGCAACAGTATCATCCTTAGGGTTTGCACGCATTTTGTCAACGTTGGCTGAAGTAATACCTTTGGCTTCAGAATGCCAGGTAGCAGCAAACATCCAGTTAACAATATCGACCCGGTTGTCATCACCCTGTCGCATCGCAGCTGATTCAGACTCAAGTGCGAGCGCTACATCCATCAAAACATGATCTGCAGGATTAGGAGCACTTTGACGCACAACGGCAAGGTTTGGTCCCCAACCAACGAAACTGTCACAGCGTCCGGCAAAATAGGCGGCCCGTGATTCTTCGGATTTTTCGAAGGTGATCATTTCGATATCAATGTTTTTACTTTTAAAGAAATTAGCCGCCAGTCGTTCGGTCGATGTACCCGCACTCGCACAAAGCGAGCCGTCTCTCAACGTTTCGGGTGAGGTACCACCAAGATCTTTGGGCATCATGACTTGAGTGGCGCCGACAAAATAAGGGACAGAAAATTGTATACCCAATTCAGTATCACGACCCATAGTCCAGCCAGTCACTTTGATGATGATGTCAACATCACCCGATTGTAATGATGGAAAGCGTTGTGCCCAGCTAATAGGAACAATTTTGGTAACTATTCAGCAAAATAACCTAAATATGTCTTGACAGGGTTTTGGGTTAATTTGACCCTATTTATACAATACTATAATAACGCCCAGGACTAGCCTGTCAGTATCCATGCGTGGGGTAATGGGCATCCCGTTTCCTCGACTTGATCATGGCTACCGGAAAATAATTTACTGCTCGGACAGGGGTAATTAGGCCCCAGAAATCACGCTAAAAAACCCATGTGATAATACCTGCATGGCACATAAATCCACAGTATCACGATCAGTAGGAGGCATCGATATTCAGCAGGCGATTGATAATATTCGTGGCCAAATGGACCAGGACGATACTGCTTCACCAGCGATGAGAGCCTCTATCGAGATGCTTATTCTGGTAGTTTCTCTGCTGCTCAATCGATCCGGCCTCAATAGTCGTAATAGCAGCAAGCCGCCTGCGGCGGATCCGAATCGCATGAAGCCCTCACGGACAAAGAGCGATAAGAAGCCTGGTGGGCAGCCCGGTCATCGCGGCAGCACATTGCGGCCCTATGACGATCCCGACTTTATTGAGCTGTTATCAGTCGATCGCCGATGCTTACCCAAAGGGCAATATCATGAGAAAGGATTCGAGGTACGTCAGGTGGTCGATATCGATATTGCGCGGATTGTGACTGAATATCGCGCGCAGGTATTGATTGATGGTCATGGGAAGCGCTTTGTCGCAAGCTTTCCAGAATCCGTTAGCCGACCCGATTCAATACGGCTCACAGATTAAAGCACACTCGGTTTATCTATCTCAGTTCCAATTACTGCCCTACCAACGCATTCAAGATTACTTCCAGGATCAATTAGGGATTCCCTTAAGTACGGGTTCGCTCGTTAATTTTAATCTCGAC
>JBLIOG010000275.1:0-5461 GCA_047639625.1 Gammaproteobacteria bacterium | reverse complement strand
TCTGTTTTTGGGTTAAACTGTTTCATGCCTGTCCTCCTCAATTATGGCTCTGCAATTGGGTTGTTTTTCAACAATCCATGGTAACCCACGACTGTTGAGATAGGACAGGTTGATACATTATGTCTAGGGATGGTTAATATGGTTATAGCCAGTGATTAAATTTAGCCGACCTTTAAGACCGGATTTCTATTAACGATTAATTCACGGTGCAAAGTGTAGAGACTAGTGCATACAATAAGACTGATTCCAAAAAGTGATTGAAGATCTGGAAGTTCTTGCCAAATCCAGTAAGCGAACAAGCCACTAAACAAAATCGATAAATACTTCAATGGAGCCAATGTCGCAATTTCTGCGTAACGATAACCCAACGTCATCAGGTATTGAGCGGTTCCACCCAGCAGACCTATCGAACAAAGAATGACCAGATCGGGTAGGGATGGTGTCACCCATCCAGTAAAATAAATTGCAATCGAACTGATCAGAATTCCCGCAACAGTGAAGTAGAAGGTAATACAAACTGGATCGTCAAATTTTCCTAGGAAACGAATGATCAAGGTGGTGCAGGCAATGCAGAATGCGGCAATCAACATATAGAATGCACCATTTTCCAAAATTCCATTGCCGGGTCGTGCGATGAGTAATGCTCCGGTAAATCCAAGAATAATGGCTGACCATCGGCGAATGCCAACTTTCTCTTTTAAAAATATTATCGACAGTAAGATCATGAAGATCGGTGCCGAATGCAGTAAGGAAACAGCATCGGCCAATTTCATGATTGAGATTGCGTAAAAGGCAAAACCCATTGCGGCGGTGCCAATAATACTGCGTAACAAGTGCCATCCTGGGCGCTTGGTTTTTAAAATATGGAATCCACCCCGCATGTAGAGAATGATCAGGACTGGTACGAGCGCAACACCACAGCGAAAAAACATGATTTGAGCGGTTGGATATTGACCGCCAAGCCATTTAACACTGGTATCCATGAGAGAAAATAACAGCATTGACAGCAACATCGACGATATCCCGAATAGCGGATTATCTGGAGTGCCTACTGATTCAATCGAACTTGTGTCAGGTTTCAAAAAGAAAGGTCGTAACAGGGTGAATGAGCATTTTAAGTTGAATCATGTGTGGCTCGATTCCGATAAAATATTGTCCGCTATTTTTTCCGCCAACATGATGACCGGTGCATTGGTATTCCCGGCAATGAGCGTTGGGAAAACCGAAGCATCGACTATTCTTAAACCAGCGATGCCATAAACTTTACCATCGGATGAAACAACCGCGGTCTCGGGGTTGGGTCCCATCCTACAGGTACTGGTAGGATGAAAAACGGTCGTGCTTCTTTGGCGAATATCCTGGATTAGCTCTTCATCAGATTGATGTTTAGAACCTGGGGTCATTTCATCTTTTATAATGGCGGCCAGGGCTGGCATTTTTGCCATCTGTCTTAACAATCTCGCGCCTTCGAGCATTTCTAGCCTGTCTTCTTCGTCACTTAGATAGTTAGGTACAATTTTAGGATGAACGCCAGGAGAGGTTGACTGAATTTCCAGATATCCCCGACTACGGGGTCGTAATTGCCCAATCGAATTTAAAACGCCAGGAAAGTTATCGGGCTTCATGAGCGGTCGTGTCCCTGATGGAACCGTTGTGTAAGTTATAGCTGCGAAGTAAAGTTGTAAATTGGGACGGGGTCTATCCGGATGACTGCGAATAAATCCTCCCGCTTGATTAACACTTAATGAGAGTATTCCTTTACGGGTCAATAGATACTGGATACCTGCGAACATTTTGCCCCACCATGGTGACAGTTGATTGTTTAACGTGGGTACTTTGGATCGGTAATAATGACTGTAGCCGAGATGATCCTGTAAATTTTGGCCCACAGCTTCAACCTTTTTAATGATTGGAATATCATGCTTTTTTAGTAACGACTCGGGACCCAGACCGGACAATTGCATCAACTGTGGCGTATTTATTGATCCTGCGCTAAGAATGACTTCCCGGTGTGCTTTGGCTGTTTTTAATTGATCATTCTGCCGATATTCCACGCCGATAGCATTATTGCCATCGAACAGTATCTTTTCAACCATAGCGCCGGTTTCGATTTGTAGATTCAAATTTCCACGGGCTGGATCTAAATAGGCCCGAGCTGCAGACATTCGTCGTCCATTTTTTGTAGTGATTTGATAGACGCCTACACCTTCCTGGTCTTCACCATTGAAGTCGGGGTTATATCTAAATCCGAATTGTTCTGAGGCTTTTATAAATTCACGACAAAGCGGATGATAATCGGCACTAGGATCGCAGACATGCAGCGGGCCATCGCGACCCCTGTATTCGTCGTCACCGCCGGCAAATGTTTCTGATTTCATGAAATAGGGTAAAACGTCTTGCCATCCCCAGCCGGAATTACCCAGATCTTTCCAATCTTCATAATCGGCAGCCTGGCCACGTATATAGACCATGGCATTTATTGAGCTTGAACCGCCGAGGACCTTTCCTCGCGGCCAATAACTGCTTTGATTATTCAGATAGGGCTCGGGTTCTGTGCGATACATCCAGTTCACAGATGGATCAAAAAAGGTTTTACCGTATCCAATCGGCGTTTGAATCCAGAATCGTTTGTCACTACCGCCAGCTTCCAGCAATAAGATACGATATCGGCCGTTATGGCTTAGCCTGTTGGCCAGAACACAGCCTGCAGAGCCTGCCCCGACAATAATAAAGTCCCATAGGGTTTCAGACATTTTCAATCACCTGGACGTACTGGCGGATAAGGCCATTTTTCGTTAGTCAATATTACTCCAGATAAAACCTGGACACGGTAGACATCATAATAGAGAACTTGCAGTTTCGAAATGGCAAGGCATTATATTGTTCCAGATTGTTTTGAACTGTGGGAGATCAGATTGAAGTTTAATGTCGAGGCCTTTAGAGCCTGGGAAAATAAAAACATTACCCTGCTGGGAATGTCAGGTGTTGGTAAATCGTTTCTTTCTAATGTGCTGCGGGGAGACAATTGGTTCCACTATTCGGGTGATTATCGAATCGGTACGCGTTATCTGGATGAAAAGATTCTGGATATGGTCAAAGAAGAGGCGATGAAGCTACCCTTTCTGCGCGATATGTTGACCCGGGACTGGATATATTTTCGAAATAATATTCGTATCAGTGATCTTGGACCCGTATTGAGTTTTGTCGGTAAACTCGGAAATCCCGAATTAGGCGGAGTCCCTCTAGACGAATTTATCAAACGCCAGGCAATCTACCGTCAGGCAGAGATCGATGCGATGTATGACGTGCCCGAATTTTTTGAAAAGTCATCGCGAATTTACGGGTACAAAAATTTCATTAACGATGTTGGAGGCAGCCTTTGTGATCTGGGTGAGCCGGGTGTTGTGGAGAGTTTAACTAATTGCAGTCTGATCCTATATATCCAGGTAACCAATCAGGCACACGAAGATATACTTTTGCAGCGGGCGCAAAGTGATCCCAAGCCATTGTATTACCGGCCCGAATTTTTGGAAAACAGCCTCGATGAATATTTCGCTGAAACGGGGCTTCAATATGCCGCAGAAATTGATCCTGATAGTTTTGCCAGATGGGTATTTCCTCGATTATATAAATCGCGTGTGCCACGTTATGAAGCTATCTCGAAACCACATGGCTATACCGTAACGGCTGATGAAGTAGCGCAAGTTAAAAACGAACGGGATTTTCTCACCTTAATTGAAACAGCAATCGAGAGACAAACCTGATGCCACTCGTAGCCCACAATAATTTACCCGCATTTGCCAAACTCCAGTCCGAAGGTATTCGTGTTCTTGACCCAGCGGCCGCCCAGCAACAGGATATTCGGGAGCTCCATATCGGTTTGTTAAATATGATGCCGGATGCCGCTCTGGAAGCTACTGAGCGACAGTTTCTTAGATTAATTGGAAAGAGCAACCCTATTGCTCAGTTTTATATACATCCCTTTACCGTTAACAGTCTGGAAAGAGGGGTCGAAGCCCGCCAGTATATTGATCAGTACTATGAGAATTTTGAAGACCTACAACAGCAGGGTCTGGATGCATTGATTATCACCGGTGCCAATATCACCCAACCGGCCTTATCGAAAGAACCTTTCTGGAATGAATTGATAGCTGTCGTTGATTGGGCGAATCAAAATGTAACCTCCACACTTTGTTCTTGCCTGGCGACCCATGCAGTACTCGAGTTTCAGTATAAGCAGTTACGGAACAAGTTAGATGTTAAGAAATGGGGCGTGTTTAAACATGATATAACGATGCAGGAACATCCTTTAATGCGTGATATCAATACGCATTTTGACGTGCCACAATCACGCTGGAATTCAGTTTATCCCGAGCAATTTGAGCAGGCAGGGTTAAAAATACTAGTCACCGGAAATGACGACTTTGTCCACATGGCAACCAGTTCCGATGGATTCCGAAGTGTGTTTTTTCAGGGGCATCCGGAATATGACACGATCTCTTTGCTGAAGGAGTACAAACGTGAAGTAAATACTTATCTGGCTGGGAACGGTGAACGACCACCTTTCCCTGAGCGGTATTTTGGTGATTTTACTAAAGCCGTGATTGATGAGTATTACCTGCGCCTGGATAAAGCACGGGCGTCGAACAAACCTGCACCGAAGTTCCCCGAAGAGTTAATTTTGCCTAATTTAAGAAACACCTGGCATGACACCGGTTGCGCAGTATTTGGCAACTGGATAGGCCTGATATATCAATTAACCCATCGTGAACGTCAAATTCCCTTTATGGACCATATCGATCCTGAGTTTCCATTGGCTAGTCTGGGTTGGAATGGATAAACCTGCCCGGGCGATGCATGTTTGCAACGTTTGAAATTCTGCAAATTTGCCTGGTCTTTTTTTTTGCAGGTCTCGTAAAAGGTATTTTAGGGCTTGGACTACCGACGATAAGTTTAACTTTGTTAACTGTTATTTTCGACTTACCAACCGCAATGGTTTTGATGCTATTGCCTTCTTTTATTACCAATTTGTGGCAGGCAATCGAGGGTGAAAGTGTTACCGCGGTTGTCAAACGGCATGGAATATTTTTCTTTTTTGCCACGGTATCTATTAGCATCGGTAGTTTCTTACTGGTTGGGCAGTCGACCCAGCTTCTGCCAGGCTTACTGGGCTTATTACTAGTGATATATGCGATCAGTGGAATTGCTGGGAAGAGTTTGAAACTCACAGCGAGCTCGAAAGGAATCGCTTCTATATTTGGAATGGTGAATGGACTGTTAACGGGCATGACAGGTTCATTTGTTGTACCCGGCGTGTTCTATTTACAATCGATCGGTTTATCACGTGATGCAATGGTGCAGGCTATGGGTGTGCTATTCACGCTATCAACCTTGGCATTATTGCTATCATTACAGGGGCATCAGTTAATTGCCCTTTCAACGGCGCTAGTATCATTAACAG
>JBLIOG010000274.1:0-5463 GCA_047639625.1 Gammaproteobacteria bacterium | reverse complement strand
GGTAACAAACATCTCGATAGCTGCTTTGTAGCCATCCAGCGACAGGTAATGCATTTAGTTGCAAATTGTGAGGATAATGTGATTATTTCCAATGAACTGGTTCACCGAATAATCCAGAATCGTGCCTGGCATCAGATCGAATTCCAGAATGGTTCAGAAGGTCGTCGGCATATCGAAAATCGATTACGATTAGCTGTTGCGGAACTCAACCATAACCTGACAACCGATATTGCAAGAGTAATAACCCATGATAGATGATCTGCTAAATTTCTGGTTTAGTGACCCGAGCAAAAAGCGCTGGTTTAATTCCACAAAACAATTCGATAACGAAATTCACCAAAAATACGGCGCGCTCTGGCAACAAGGCAGGGATAGTCAACTTGATCACTGGCAGGACAGCGCCGAAGGTTGCCTGGCCCTGATAATTCTGTTTGATCAACTCCCTTTAAATATGTTTCGTGGCAAGACCGACAGCTTTGCGACCGAAGCACTTTCTCGCGATGTCGCTCGGATTGCAATACAACAGGGATTCGATAAAAAACTGCCACCCGAACAACAATCCTTTGTTTACATGCCATTCATGCACAGCGAACTACCAGTAGACCAGGACTTATCGGTTCAATATTTTTCAGGGACAGGCCTCGAAGGCAGCCTTCGTTTTGCCAGGCACCATCGTGAGATAGTCCAAAAATTTGGACGATTCCCGCATCGCAACGAAATACTAGGCCGGGTTAGCAGCGAAGATGAACTCGCTTATCTTAATTCGAAAGAAGGTTTTCAAGGATAAACCAAAGCGACTGCGATCATGAAAGCTCGAATCAATGATTATATCTGGTCCAACCAACTGCAGGGTCTCTCCAGGCTTCACTCGCATTTCAAGCACTATTTACAAATTTTCGCGGTGGTTGGTCGCGATCTTGCATCCGGCATGTTAACGCTCCGGGCGATGAGCCTGGTTTATACCACCCTACTCTCGATTGTTCCGTTACTGGCGGTCAGCATTTCAGTGCTAAAAGGTTTCGGTGTTCATGATCAACTTGAACCTGCTCTCGTCCAATTATTACATCCGCTGGGTGAACGAAGCACAGAAATCAGCGCCAAAATGGTCGAATTTGTCGAAAACATGAAAATTGGGGTACTCGGTGCGCTCGGTTTGAGTCTGTTGATATTTACAGTGGTGTCCCTCATCCAGAAAATTGAATCGGCATTTAATTACACCTGGCGACTGAACGGAAACCGCAACCTGATGCAACGATTCAGTAATTATTTAAGCGTTGTTCTGGTTGGCCCAGTTCTGATTTTTTCTGCAGTCGGCATTACTGCTTCGCTCGGTAGCAATACCATCGTAGAACTTTTAAACAACTTGCCTTATATGAATGACCTACTGCGACTGGTCAGCAAAGTTGTACCCTATATCCTCGTCATACTGGCATTTACCTTTGTATATATCCTCGTGCCAAATACTCGGGTTGCACCGAAATCGGCATTTTTCGGCGCTCTTGTAGCGGGCACTTTGTGGGAAACCAGCGGATTAATATTTACTTCATTTGTCGGCAGTTCAACCCAGTATACGGCGATTTATTCGGGATTTGCGATCATGATGATGTTCATGATCTGGCTGTACCTGAGCTGGCTTATTCTTTTGATCGGCGCAAGCATGGCGTATTATCACCAGCACCCGGAAAGACTGCAATGGATAAAACCAGTCGGCCATATCAGCGCGCGCCTTCGCGAGCAATTCACTCTGCAGGCAATGACCGATATCGCGAGGTCACATTGCAGTAACCAGCCCACAGCAACTGATTTACAAACATTGGCTCAAAGTCAGAAAATCTCTATCGAGTTATTAAAACGCATGCTTGACGCACTTGAATCGGCAGAACTGGTGGCTCTAACCAATAGTGATCCGATTCAATATCTGCCCGCCCGTTCAGCCGATCGGATTAGTTTGAACGATATTCTAACCTGTGCCCGTGAAGCAGAAAGCGACAGGCAATCACATCCGTCTAAACTCGACCCAGCGATCTGTTCGCTACTCGAAACACTTGAAACCCAACGTGTACAAAGCCTTGGTCAACAGTCCCTGGCTGATTTAATCGAATCAAACTAAGGAAACGCTACCCATGAAGATCGTCTCGTTTAACGTCAACAGCCTACGCCAACGACTGCCTCAACTCGAAAAGGTAATCGAACATCACGATCCAGAATTCATTGGCTTACAGGAAACCAAAGTCCAGGACCACGATTTCCCTCTCGCAGACATTGAAGCACTGGGATATCACGTCATTTATATGGGTCAAAAAACCCACTACGGTGTTGCTTTAATGTCAAAGCAGCCTTGCATAGAACCGGTCTACGGATTTCCGGATGATGACGACGAGGCACAAAAACGCTTTATCGGTGGCAAATTTGAAATAAACAGTAAACCTTTCTACGTCTTCAACGGGTATTTCCCACAGGGAGAAGGCCGCGACCATCCCGTTAAGTTTCCCGCCAAACAAAAATTCTATGAAGATCTTCAGCAATTCATCGATCAATTCGACAGTCAGACAGACGCAGTCGTCATCATGGGTGACTACAATATTGCGCCCGATGATAACGACATTGGAATTGGACCTGATAATGCAAAACGATGGTTAAAAACTGGGAAAGCCAGTTTTTTACCTGAAGAGCGTGAATGGTTCGTAAAACTCACAGATCGAGGTTTTCGTGACGGATTCAGGCTTTGTCATCCAGATGAATCAAATCTGTTCAGCTGGTTTGATTATCGAAGCCGAGGATTTGAAGCTGAGCCAAAAAGGGGGCTTAGAATTGATCATCTGATGGTTTCAGGACCACTGTGCGACTCGGTAAAAACCGCAGGCATCGATTATGAAGTTCGAGCTATGACAAAACCATCTGACCATGCGCCAGCCTGGATTGAAATTAACTCTTGAATAATGAGAAAGTATAAATATGTCTGATTTGGTTTATTTTTTTGTTTCTGGCCTTATGTGAATAAGAGCGAAACTTTTCCCGGAAGTTTTACCAACCACTAATTTTGACAGTCCATAGATTGACGAGGAAAGACTATGTTTGCAAAACCTATAAATCTGCCGTCTCCAGAACAGGCGCTTCCCGGTAGAGATGAGCCATTATTAATTAATCCTGTACATGCCGTTCTGGGTAGTTCAATGGTGACCCCATTCCCAGATGGTTATCAGAAAATTGTTTTCGGCATGGGCTGTTTCTGGGGAGTAGAACGCAAATTCTGGCAATTCGATGGGGTTTATACGACCTCTGTCGGTTACGCCGCAGGTATCACTAAAAACCCGAGCTATCAGGAAGTTTGTAGCGGAAAAACCGGCCACAACGAAGTAGTGATGGTGGTTTTTGATCCCGATAAAGTCGATTTCACAACTTTATTGAATACTTTCTGGCAATCGCATGATCCCACTCAGGGTATGCGACAGGGCAATGATATGGGAACGCAATATCGATCCGGTATTTACTTTACGACGGAAGCTCAACAGATAGCCATCGAACAAAGCCTGGAAAGCTTTCAAAGCCAGCTTAATCAAGCGGGCTATGGTCAGATAACAACAGAGTTACTGCCGCTTGAGACCTATTTTTATGCGGAAGATTATCACCAGCAATATCTCCATAAAAACCCGGCCGGATACTGTGGCATGGGTGGAACCGGGGTTTCCTGCGTCTAAACGGTCCGGAAAGCGCGTTAAAACATGAGTTGATTGCTTTCCAGAAAAGTTATAAAGGGAATGCAGAGAGCTGATCCGTCCCCTTCATACGAATCTGCATTTCCCTGAAATTTGGAATTTGATCTTCTCGAACTAACATTTCACGTTCTTCGAGGGATCTTGTCGCTGCCAGTTCCTTGATCGTATCCATGTCGATATGCGGCGTCAGCATCTGAAGGAAATCGTACTGGAAAGCCGATATATGCCTTGAATGTCGAAAGCCCACTTTAATCGTACTATACGGAAACAGATGACTGGCATCGATATAGGCCAGGTCTTTGTCGTTATAATCGCAAGCCATTTCAGCGACGATTCCAGCACCCAGACCCAGCTTGACATAAGTCTTGATAACATCTGAATCAGTGGCTGTAAAGGCAACTCTTGGCTCCAGATTAGCCGCCTGAAAAGCTTTATCAAGTTGAGACCGTCCACTTAAACCCAGCATATAAGTCAGGATAGGAAATTGCGCCAACTCCTGAAGACTGATATTTTCCATCCGCGTTAAAGGATGTTCTGGCGGCACAACAATGTAACGGTTCCATCGATAGGCGGGAATGGTTACCAATTCACCGCGTTCGTCGATCACTTCTGAAGCCAGCACAAAATCTACCTGATTATTGGCTGCCAATTTACACATTGATTTAGGATTGCCCTGGTGGACCCTTAATTCAATCTGAGGATATTTTTTTGAGAAACTCTGTAATATCGGCGGTAATATAAATTGCGCCTGGGTGTGTGTCGTTGCAATAGTCAGGCTGCCACGATTACTTTTACTGAATTCATGGGCTGCCTGTTTAATATTCTTGGCATTGTTCAAAAGGCTTTGAACGTGCTCCAGAATGGCCAGGCCAGCGGGTGACACACAGGTCAGTTTTTTACCGGATCGCTCAAAAATCTGTATATCAAGCTCATCCTCTAACAGTTTTATTTGATGGCTGACCCCGGGCTGCGAGGTATATAGCTCTTCAGCTGCAGCCGAGACATTCAAATTATTACGGACGACAGCGTCCAAAAATCGTAATTGTTGAAGTTTCACATTGATCGGATTTAAAAAAAACCAGCCCCGAGTGTACAAGGAAAAGGTGGGAGGACAAATAGAATTTTTAGCGCTTCGAATCTAGATTCAAACTCGCCGACTGCAATAAATCACTTAAATTCGAGCGTCTTGATTTGTGGCGAAAGATTAACTTCATCAAATACAAAATTATCATCTGCCTGAAGTATCTGTTGAACAATATCGGCTACCTGCTCAGGTAATATCGCGTTCTTCTCATCCGCACCCGGAGCGAACCGTTGATCATCGAAAAATGGGGTCCGCACCATCCCGGGGTTAATCAGACAGACCTGTACACCATCGCTCGCACAATCCTCCCGTAATGCCTGACAAAATCCACGCAATCCAAATTTTGCTGCTGAGTAGAGCACGCCTTTTTTTCCAGCAATCCGAGCTGATTCCGAACCCATAAAAATGAGCCTGCCTTTTTTCCGCGCGCGCATCCCCGGTATCAGATGACGGGTTAATACAATCGGCGCGGTTAAATTGACCTGTATAGCACGATTTATCTGAGCGGTAGAAAATTGCTCCACAGAACCAAAGTGTCCATATCCCGCACAATGCACCAGACCATCATAATGTCTTGTTTTGAGATGCTCTTTGACCTGTCTGTCGATGGTTTTTAAATCAGATAAATCCAGATTGATAACGTCGCAGTATTGCCGGATGGAT
>JBLIOG010000273.1:0-5470 GCA_047639625.1 Gammaproteobacteria bacterium | reverse complement strand
ATTTCTCATCGATTCAAGATGCTGAAGGCCTGAAACTACTGGTTAATCACACCATTGAACGTCATTACCCTAGCGCTAATGATACTGATAACAGGGCTTTGGCATTATTCGAGCAAGTATCAAACAGGCTTGCAGAATTAGTCGCTCAATGGCAATCGGTCGGATTTATACATGGCGTCATGAATACTGACAATATGCTGCTTTGCGGAGAAACGATTGACTACGGACCCTGCGCCTTCCTGGACCAGTTCGACCCGTCCACGGTATTTAGTTCTATTGATCATGCAGGTCGCTACGCTTATAAAAACCAGCCAGCCATCGCCCAATGGAATCTGGCCTGTCTGGGCAAAACTTTACTGCCACTGATTTCAGATGATGCAGAACGTGCAACCGAAATGGCTCAATCTATTTTGAATCAATTCCCTGAATATTATGGGGACAGATATCAGGCTCTAATGTCGAGAAAATTGGGTCTGACTACTCGACAGGAAGATGACCCTCAATTAATTCAGGCGTTTCTCGATCTGCTCGAGGCAAACCAGTTAGATTTCACATTGGCATTCCGTCGCCTCGCTGATTTGGTTTGTGGCGATGAAGGCATTCGTTCATTGTTTGATTTCCCAAGTACCTGTGACCCGTGGATAGCTCAATGGCAATCGAGATGCCAACTAGAAGAGGTCAATGCTCAATCTAGAGCCGACCAAATGAGGGCAACCAATCCCGTTTTTATTGCGCGTAATCATCTTGTCGAAGAAACGATTGAGAAGGCCTATGCAGGCGATAATTCAGCGTTTGATCAACTCAATGCTCGCCTATCCAGGCCATTCGAGTACGCTCCCGAAGATAGTCGATTTGCGATACCGCCAAAACCTCATCAAGTCGTTCAACAAACTTTTTGTGGTACTTAAACGAACAACCAATCGGTCTTTTCCAAATCACCGATTTACAGGAATAAAATTAATGGTAGACAGCAATCCAGACTATCAAACACTGATACTGACTCGACCCGTCCCGCATGTACTGCAGATCACGCTGAATCGTCCTAAATCAGCCAATGCCTTTAATACCCAGATGGCGATAGATTTGATGACAGCGTTTGAACAAGTTTCTCTGGATGCAGATGATATACGCTGTCTCGTAGTCACCGGAGCTGGTGAACGCGCTTTCTGTGCCGGGGGGGATTTGAAAGAAAGAAACGGCATGACAGATGAATCCTGGGGAAAGCAACATCTGATCTATGAGCGAATGGTGCGCGCTGTTCTCAATTGCCCTGTTCCCTGTATTGGCGCCATTAATGGGGCCGCCTATGGAGGCGGCTGCGAAATCACTGCGGCGATGGACTTTGTTTATGCCGCCGAACAGGCCCGATTCGCGCTCACCGAAACATCTCTTGGAATTATACCTGGCGCTGGTGGGACACAGACTCTATCTAGAGCGTTGGGTGAAAGACGCGCCAAGGAACTCATATTATCCGCCAAAGTGTTTAGCGCTGAAGAAGCGATGACCTGGGGTCTGGTAAATGCAGTTTTCCCACTTGAAGAACTCCTTCCAGCCGCAATAGAAACTGCAGGACGGATTGCATCGAACGCACCGATTGCAGTCCGCCAGGCTAAACAGTCGATTCATCGGGGCTTGCAAATGTCTCTTGCAGACGGATTAGCCTTTGAAATTGAGGCTTATAATCGGACGGTTCCAACCAGCGACCGATACGAAGGCATTCTCGCCTTCAACGAAAAACGAAAAGCGAATTTCGAAGGAAAGTAAAAAAATGATGAAATCCATATTGGGAACTATGACCTTTTCAGATCAGGTAGACGCTGAATCCTCACGAATTATGCTAGAAAAACATCAGGCATCTGGGAACCAGGAAATCGATACTGCAAACCAGTACAACAAAGGCCAAACAGAGTTATTGCTCGGTGACCTGATCAGTGCCGAACAACGAAGCAATTTTTTTATCGCGTCCAAGGTACATCCCTGGAACGAGCAAGGGCTTAAGCCAGACCAGGTTAAGCAACAAATTGAAACATCGCTACAGCGTTTAAAAACTGACTATTTCGATTTATTGTATTTACATTCGCCTGATCTCGAAACGCCGATTGAACAAACACTACTTGCCTGTTTCGATGCGTTCCAAAAGGGTCAATTTCGGCATTTTGGCCTGAGTAATTTTGCAGCCTGGCAGGTGGCAGAAGCTGTCGAAATTTGTCGGAGCAACGGCTGGATGATGCCGACTGTTTATCAGGGTATGTATAACGCATTGACTCGAGATGTAGAAAAAGAACTATTTTCTTGTTTGCGCCACTATGAAATTAGTTTTTATGCCTACAATCCATTGGCGGGCGGTCTGCTAACCGGTAAGTATCTGTCAGCCGAAAAACCACCCGAAACAGGTCGATTCCGCGAAAGCTACCAATACAGAAACCGTTACTGGAAAGCGGACTACCAAAACGTACTAGAGGAACTGGCGACTCAAACCACTCATCTGAATTTAAAGCCCGTCAATATTGCAATGAGCTGGCTCATCCACCATTCTCAAATGGATACCGCCCAGGGCGATGCCATTATCCTGGGTGCAAGTCGTATCGAACAGCTGGATGAAAATCTGGCGGCCATGCATTCTCCCGCCCTGGATGCTTCGATACTGGATATTCTTGACCGGGGCTGGGAGCTAATAAAACCAAACTGTTTTAAATATTTCCGACCCTGAGCCTTTTATATCAACCTTTCGCCAACGAACACAAAATCTCAGCCCCTTCCAGTAACCTATCATTGGGTACGGTGTAACAAAGTCGAAAATGACTGTCTCGCTCGCTGAACACTGAACCGGGAATTATCAATACATTATTGGCGATAGCCAGTTCTGTAAAACTATCCCCACTAAAGCCTTCCGGGGCTTTGACGAAAAGATAAAATGCACCGTCGGCTGAACCCAATTCAAAATCCGTTGCAAGCGCTTTGTACATCAGGTCACGCTTAACAGCATAGTCACCCAATTGAGTTGACATATCTGCTTGCGGACAGGAAAGCGCTGCATACTGTGCAACACTAGGCGCACAAACAAAACTGTATTGCTGCAAGGTTGCCATCGCTTCAATTAAGTTAACAGGTCCCGCAGCATAACCGAGACGCCATCCAGTCATACCAAACGATTTACTGTGACCCGCCAGAACCAGGCATTTTTCGGTATATTGAGAAACGGATAAACACTCGGTATAGGCAAAATCACGATATATTTCATCACTGATTATTAATACATCATGCTTTTCACAAATCGCGGCAATGGTTTTCAATGCATCACTATTCAGCACTTTTCCAGTCGGGTTTCCCGGGCTATTTAAAAGTAAAACCTTAGTCGCGGGGGTAATGAGTGATTCGAGTCGATCAGTATCGATCGAGAATTCACTGTCGTAGCAGTCCAGGTAAATCGGGGTTCCGCCATTAAGACTCACTAAATGCTTATACATGACGAAGTATGGATCTGGAATGATGACTTCATCACCTTCTTCAATCAACGCCAATAAAGCTAAAAACAGACCGCCACTCACCCCGGATGTGATCAGCATCTGATCAAGACTATAATGTCGACCTGCGTATGCAATTTCATTATTAATGAGCTGTTTACGCAAAGGCACAATCCCATTGGTTGGTGTATAGCTATTGTGCCCCTGCTCTATTGCTCCAATTGCAGCCGCTTTAACTGTTTCGGGAACATCAAAATCAGGTTGTCCGATACTCAGGTTTATCGGATTTTTCATACTTCGCGCTAATTCAAAAACTTTTCGAATCCCACTGGAATCTACTCGGGTGGTTCGTTTTGCCAAAATAGACATTGCTACTCCTGAAGTCGGGAAAGTTGAAGCCTGCCAGAATAAGCCAGCTTTTTAAAACGTTACCTATCATAAATCAACTTAGCTTTCAGTCGAAAAGAAATTGCTGGATCAGGGGAAGTAGTTATTAAAAAGAATAAATTGAAGGAACAAGCTGTTATTGAACTTTAAACACGATGAAACCTCAGGGACACAAGATAAACAGGGTTTTGGAAAAGCTAATACTAGATTTGTCGGCACCTTCCTGGTACTGGTCGTTCAAGATAACAAGGGCAATTATCTCTTCATGGCATATAACGATTACAGTCGCTGAATACGAAAGCCTGAATAGTTCGGCCAGAACGATGTCTTATCTAATTCGGGCGCTGCGGGATTTGTTGGCACCACCGCTGCATTGGCAGGGAAATGCCAACATTCAATACAAACGAGGATGATCGTTCATCGGAAATCCCCACCATTTTTCGCCCTGGTGCGTTGAAGCAATTATCACTACCGGACACAATCTGGCTATAATTTTACTATAATAACGTCAGCGAATTGATTTAATGAAAATGAAGAGGTATTACATGGATTGTCTAACTAAAATAAAATTTTTAATTTTCATTATTTTTGGCATATTTCTCATTCCAAATGTAAATGCCACTGAGACTGTTGCCTTCGATGAAAAACTCAATCCAGCTACTGGAACAGACTATTCAATTAAAATCAGTGGCAATGGTCAGGAACGGGTCCTCTCAATCAACGATCTTGAAAAGTTGCCCTTGCATAACGCGAATTTTGATACCACCTGGGACTTAAAGGTTGATTTCGTTGGGGTAAAGCTGAGTGATTTGTTAAGCCATATTGGAATTACGAAATTTAAGAGGTTGTATGTTCTTGCATCAGATGACTACAAAATCACGATTGAGAGTAATGATCCTGGGATTGAAAATGTCATTCTGGCTAGCCGCATTAACGGAGAACCTTTCGCGCTCGATAACAAAGGTCCGTTTTTTATAATAGGGCCCGATCAAGCCGAAGATTTACTAGCCGGAAAGACCACTGATGTTAAGTAGCTTTGGGGCGCGGTGGAAATTCGAAAAATCAGGTAATGGGGCCCAAATTTAAAGAGCATAGGCTTGTATTTCCAGTATTGGTTTTTCTGGTCAGTTTGTGTGTCGGAGCTGGAGTGTTCTCGGTATATAGAGTGCTTGGAGAAGCAGGTAAATACCTTGATGCGCACACCCAGTCCTGGGTTATTGCCTTAACAAGAACCGAAAACCACGTCACGGATTATCAAGAAATGGCCAGGGCTTATTTTCTAAATCCTACAACGGCAGACAAAGAACAGCTTAAGTTATTAAATGGAATTATTCGCGCCCGTCGAAATATGATCGACCCAGTGCTTTTTAAAAACCAAGTCCCTGACGTGTTAAAAAAGGAATTGAAGGGAGTGTTTGGCTATTATGATCAAGCAGTTTCTAGTCTAAATATTCTTCTAAATACGCCGGGCTCACCAAAACCAGAGCAGGAGGAAATCGAAGGGCATTTACGATCACTTGAAGATAGCATGGCATTTATTTATACAGAATCTGTAATTGCTGCTCAAAATATAGCATCAGCGCGACAAGCCTCTCTCAGGAATTTATCATTCACGATCG
>JBLIOG010000272.1:0-5475 GCA_047639625.1 Gammaproteobacteria bacterium | reverse complement strand
TTACCGATATTTCCACCGTTATCAACATTGTCATCAACCTCAGCTTCGATCTGATCAACATCGCGCCGGTTATAAAATTGAATGACTTCTTCAAGCGTATTAAATACACCGTTATGCATGTATGGCGCAGTCGTGGCAATATTACGCAGGGTCGGTGTTCGAAATTTGCCATTATGGTTTGATTCGTTTAGTACAGCACCTAGACCAAAGTCAATAAACTCGGTCCCATCGGGATTGAACGAGGCATCGAGCGTTAAAAATGGGTTATTCGGGTTCGCGGGAACACCCACATTTTTGTATTCAAAGTCCGTGAAAAATTCAGCGCCATTCCCATTGGTATTATGGCAGCGCCGACAATCGGCTTTTTGGTTAAAAAGCCCCTGCCCATTTGCCTCCGACTGGGTAAATACATCGTCATCAGCCTGGACTGCATCAAATTTAGACGTAAACGGAGAAAACAGATCAGTTCGCTCAAATTCGGCAATCGCCTGAGCTATAAATTCGAATGCTGATTCACTATCGAGTAAGGTGCTTGCCCCGAATACCTGTTCAAATTCCTCGGCATATTCCGAGACTCTCACCGCATCGACGACTGCCTTGGCATCAGCCATGTTCATCTCAAGCGGATTAAGAAATGGCCCTTTGGCCTGATCCTCCAACGTTGAAGCCCTTCCGTCCCAAAATTGTCCTCCCGTAAATTCACCGCCATTATTGGTTTGATCGAAACTGAAATCTGGAATATGCGCAGCGTAACTAGCGGTAGGTGCATTTCTCGCACCAAATTGAGATGATATGACACCTTCAGAAACCGGGAAATGTTGATCAGGGTCGGCAAACCCTGCTTCCGGTAAATGACAACTTGCACAGGATTGTCCTGCTGGGTTTGACAGATTTTCATCAAAGTATAATTTCTCACCCAACGTCGCGAGTGATGCGTCAATGTCAAAGCTAACATTACCATCGGGGCGTTCAGGTCGATCCGATGGAGCACAGCCCTGCATTACGACAAGTAAGAGAACCAGTAAAACTCGGCAGGGATATCTTGAAGATGAATATTGAGGTGCAATCGACATGGTGAATACCGGTTTGGGAAATTTGTCATGAGTATCAACGTCAAACTGGCAAGCAATGTGCAAGAAAAGTGAAAAGCCGAGAAGAACCCGGCTTTTGCGAATTAGTTCATCTATTTATTCATGTAGATAGAAACGGGACAAATAGCACTCAGACAACTATGGCTCTGTTTACTTCTCGAACTTTTCGTTTTTATGACCCCGTTTAAACTGACGCATATATTGCTCAAACTGATAAAGCTGCTCATAACTCAAAACCGACAGCAATTCATCACGATGCGCTTCACGAATCGAACGCATTGCCTCTCGAAGTTCACTCTTTTCATTATGCTGAGCACGCATTTGTTGATGATGTGCTTTAACCAGCGTAGTTAACTTTTCAGCCTGGTCGGAATCAAGGCTCATCTGCTCAAAGACTGGACTTAAATCTGGCATCGGTGGGGCTTTATGCTGGGTTGCATAGGCTGATGTCGCGAAAACGAATAAGGCAATAATCAGTGGAATTTTAAATTTCATTAGTGGGCTCCAGTTGTGTTTAAGAGAAGCCATTGTCGAATTTAATCTGGCAAACATTGTGAATGAATTGTGAAAATGAGAGTATAACCTTCGAATCTACTCGAACTTATAACCTGCACCATAAACTGAATGTAAACGTTCACTATCCAACGCCAGTGATTTTAATTTTTTTCGAATTTTTTTGATGTGACTGTCTATCGTTCTATCGGTAACAATGCGGTTATCGGTATATATGGTCGACATTAGCTGATCGCGGGTGTAAATCCTTCCTCGATTGGAAAATAGCGTTTGAAAAAGTTTGAATTCAACGGCTGTTAACTCAATAGTCTTGTTTTGGTAGTGAACCCGAAACGAATGTTCATCAAGACTCACCCTGTCATTTTCGGTTTCTGATTTTTCAACCCGCCTCAAGATGGCGGCAATTCGTGCGATAACCTCACGGGGACTGAAAGGTTTACAGATATAATCATCAGCACCAAGATTAAGCCCTAACAATCGATCAATTTCTTCGACACGCGCGGTCAACATAATAATGGGTAAATCAGATTGGCGTCGTACAGACTGACAAATGCTAAATCCATCCGTACCGGGTAACATTAAATCTAGCAATAAAATCCTGGCCTCATGCCTTTCGAGCCAGGCCATTGCTTCATCTCCATCATGGATGACTTCGACGCTGTATCCCGCCTGAAGGCAATAATCTCTCAAAATCTGAGCGATTTTCACTTCATCTTCGACAATGAGTACTGGGAGCGTCATTATTTTAATACCAATGGAAAGGTGATTGATACTGCTAAGCCGCCAAGTTCCGATTGGCCGGCAACAATTTCTGCGCCACTGGCATCAGCAATGTTACTGCAGATGGCAAGGCCAAGTCCCGAACCACCACTGTTACGATTACGCGACCGTTCAACACGATATAACCTTTCGAACAAATGCGGTAAATCTGACATCGAAATACCTGGCTTTGAGTCCTGCCAGACTACTATGGCATGCGTCTGGTTTGCCGTCATCCGGATTTTCAATTGGCCCGGAGCGTCAGTATATACACGGCTATTACTGGCCAGATTGAGGAATAGCTGGACCAGTCGATCCGGGTCCGCATCAATAGTCATTAACTCAAGACCCGCCTGATAATCAATCTCTATTCCTGCACTTTCAAATAAAGGACGGTGGTTCTCTATTACCTCGTCGAGCAATTCAATCAGATCGACCGGTTCGGATTGATATGACATGGCACCCAGATCAGACAACGACAATTCATGGAGGTCATTGATTAGTTTCGATAAGCGAATGACTTCCTGATGCAAGGAATGAATAGAAGCCTCGCTGCGCTCCCTGAGGCCGTCAATCATCCCTTCAATTTCAGCCTGTAAAATGGCTACCGGGGTCCGCAATTCATGAGATATGTCGGCTATCCAGCGCTGACGTGCAATCTGGTTATCCTGCATAGTATCGGTCAGTCGATTAAAGTCTCTTTGCAAATCGGCAAACTCGTCGCTTCCAACCGGTTCCATCCGTGTGTCGTATTGACCCGAAGCCAGTTGTCCAAAGGCTTTACGGATGGTTTCGATGGGGGATACCAGTCGGCGGGCCAGCGGTATAGAAATGATGGCTGTAACCAGCAAGACAATCCCGACCAGCCACAATAGGTTGCTGCGTATACGTCCAGCAAATAGTTGATCAAGTTGATCGGTGATTGTCACTTGCCGAACAAATCCGAGATAACCAACGGCTGAATCCGAATCGACCATAATTGGAATCCAGATAGCCTTATCAGCTTCACGCGGTCGACCGATAATCAGTCTATTGGCCTGATCTTTGAAGAGTATGCCGGGTCCGGGACCACCGCGTGGTGGCGGTCTTGCCTCTCCGGGTGGGGGAGGTCGTGGCGGTGGCACTGCCAATCTACGACCATGCCCGTGTTCACGTATTAAGTCGCGCCAAAGTCGGTTTTGAGAATCAACCCAATCCCAGTCTTGCCGTTGGCTATAAATCTCTGCCAACTCAACGACCAGGGGTTGTAGGCGACTAGCCTCTGTCTGGTCTAGATAATCACGGAAACTGGCATTAAAAATCCAGGTTGTAGAAAAGTAGATGACCACCATCAGCAAGAGATTGGCGGCAAGAATGGCAAAGAATAGTTTGTGGCGGATGGTGCTTAACATTTAAATACAAGTCTGGCCTGTCTTTTAGCAAATATCCAGTCCGGGGGGTGTCTGCAAACAAAATTCACATTGTTTCCTTTTTTGGTGAATTATGCTCAAGAAAATAACCTGGGGCCAACTTTGACTAATAACTGGAAAATCAGTCCTTGTTTTTGCGGTCACTATCTGGAATATTCCAATAGCAATCCAAAGAGGTATTAACACATGAATCCCGAAGGTCTCAATCTCGACAACTGGCGCGAACCTGAATTCAATCGACATTCGTTTTACCACGTTGATGACATCCTTCCAGTTCATTCAATCGCTACATCAGGAACCATTCCACTCAATCGCAGGATTGATAATCAGACAAAATTCGAACTACCCGAATCTATTTCGTCGCTGCAGGTGTTTCACGAAAAAACCTACGGCAATGCCATGTTGATCGCAAAAGAGGGTGAAATCATTTACGAATGGTACCGGGACAATAGCCTTTCCAGCCAACCCCATATTCTATTCTCTGTCAGTAAGTCCATAACCGCGATGCTGGCGGGACTATTTGTTGACCGCGGTGACCTTGATCCTGACAAAGGAATCATTGACTACCTGCCTGCGGTTGCAGGATCTGCCTATGCGGATGCTACTCTGCAACAACTGCTCGACATGACGATCTCCATGGACTTTGAAGAAGAGTATCTGGGTAAAGACAATCAGTATGCGCGTTATCGTCGGGCTACTGGCTGGAATCTGCGTGGCCCCGATGACACCGAGCACCTGGCTGAGTTTCTCTATCAGATTCCGCGTGCCAAACATGCTCACGGTTCAAAATTCGCATACCGATCGCCGAATTCAGATCTCCTGGGTTTGGTTATCGAAAAAACAATAGGCGAATCGGTATCCCGATTATTATCCAAATATTTATTTGAACCTGTCGGTGCAATCGGCCCTGCTTATATCAACATCGATGGCGAAGGTACTGCGCGAACTGCCGGTGGAATCTGCTGCACGGCCGAAGATTTGCTCAGGCTCGGCGAATTAATGCGAAATCAGGGACAGGTTAATAATAAACAGATAATTTCTGAACACTGGGTAACCGAGTGCACAAAAAAAGGTGATCGCGAAGCCTGGATACAAGGCGACATGGCACTGTTTTTACCGGAAGGACGATATCGTAACAAATGGTATCAGGATGGCAGCGGCACCTTTTTGGGTATCGGCATTCACGGCCAATGGTTATATGTTAATCCAGAAACCGGGGTAACTATCTCCAAGTTCTCGAGTTACCCAACCCCCATGAACGACGAGCTCGATTTACTGACTCTGGAGGCTTTTAATAGCATGTCACGCGCGCTATAAGCAATCTGCTCGAACACTCGTGATCAGAGTTTAACGCCTGAGAGCATCCATAAAAATGCCGTCGATATAGAAACTTATAGCAGCCGATCAGCAATGCTTCTTTTTGCTATCTTCAGGGACCTGCTCTCGTTCAAACATGCCGTAATCTCGAACAACTTCTGCCACTCGGATGCGATAATCCTCGAATACGCCCTCCCGACCTTTGCTTTGCGCCTCACGATGAGCGCATAAAGTACGCCATTGCTCAATGGCTTCTTCGCTTTTAAAAAATGAAAGCGAGAGTAATTTGTCAGGATCAGTCAAACTTTGAAACCGTTCTACGGAAACAAACCCTTCAACCTTTTCAAGTATCGGGCGGAGTTCCGCAGCGATATCCAGGTAGTCAC
>JBLIOG010000271.1:0-5509 GCA_047639625.1 Gammaproteobacteria bacterium | reverse complement strand
GGGATGAACAAGCATATAGCCAGGTTTTATAACTGAAATAAAAGTTAATAATGTGAAAAGTTAAGACGACTAGCGTTAACAAAATTCAGAAGTTGGGGAGGTTCCCAGAACGAGGAAAACAAGGCTGGTTACCTGGGATTAAACTAATTAATGGTGCGAAAGGAGAGACTCGAACTCTCACATCAAAGATACCAGAACCTAAATCTGGCGCGTCTACCAATTCCGCCACTCTCGCATTACAGGTGTTTGACTCTATCCTTCTATTTCGAGAAGAATGAGGTGCCAATTCGGCAGCACCTTGAGTCTTAATGACAACGTGAAGTTGTCAGGTAAATATGGGGTGGACGATGGGGATCGAACCCACGACAACAAGAATCACAATCTTGCACTCTACCAACTGAGCTACGCCCACCATTAATATGGCACGCCCGGCAGGATTCGAACCTGCTACCCTCGGCTTAGAAGGCCGATGCTCTATCCAAATGAGCTACGGGCGCAGAAACCCTTTTCCGTTGCTTTACCCGGTTAAAGTCCAGGTAACTATAATGGCTTGCTACTACCGATTTTCACCGGCCAACCGGCTTGCCTGAAACTTAAACCAGTTCAAAAATATGGTCGGGGTGGAGAGATTCGAACTCCCGACCCACTGCTCCCAAAGCAGTTGCGCTACCAGGCTGCGCTACACCCCGAATTCTCGCTGTCTAGCGAGGCGCGGAATAATACGCCCTACAATTTTCCGCGTCAATCAGACATTGTCAAAAATTATTAATTTGACGACATTTTTTAACTTTATTTAAATTTACTGTCTGCGCCATCGGGTTCCCTCGGGTCCATCCTCGATAATAATACCGGCAGCGACTAACTGACCTCGGATTTGATCGGCTCGGCTCCAGTCTTTTGCACCTTTCGCGACTAACCTTTCTTCGATCAATTGATCAACTTCACTATCGGATAAACCTTCAGACTCGTCTACTCTGGATTTAAGATATTGCACCGGATCAGCATCAAGTAATCCTATGACTGCAGATAACTTCTTTAAAAGTCCTGCGAGGGCAGGTACCTGGTCAGCTGATTCCGTTTTAGCTCTATTAATGTCCCTGACCAGATCAAACAACACGGCTACGGCATTGGCGGTATTAAAGTCGTCGTTCATCGCTGCTTCAAACCGGCTTTGATAATCACTTGAATCCGGTGCGATACCAATTTCAACGCCTACCAATGCTGAATACAGACGTTGTAGCGCCTGGCGCGAATTATCCAATTGATCTTCAGAATAATTCAACTGGCTTCGATACTGACTACTGAGTATGAAATATCGTATTTCTTCGGCACGGTAAGTCTTGAGGACATCTCGCAAGGTAAAAAAGTTACCCAGTGACTTCGACATTTTTTCTTCATTAACCCTGACAAAGCCATTGTGCATCCAGTAATTAACAAACTTTTCACCGGTACAGCATTCACTCTGTGCTAACTCATTTTCATGGTGCGGAAATTGAAGGTCCTGCCCGCCACCATGAATATCAAAGTGATTACCCAGCATTTGGGTAGACATAGCTGAACACTCGATATGCCAACCGGGTCGACCATCGCCATATTGTGATGGCCAGAATGGCTCACCCGGTTTGGTTGATTTCCATAAAACGAAATCCAGAGGGTCCCGCTTACCGTGATCAATGTCGACCCGCTCGCCAGCGCGTAGCTGATCAACTCGTTTTCCAGACAATTCGCCGTATTTATCAAAGCTAGAAACTGAGAAATAGACGTCACCATTCTCAGCCTGGTAGGCGAACTCTTTTGTAATGAGTTCTTCGATCATGGCCAGTATAGGTTCTATATTATCGGTCGCTTTAGGTTCCTTTGTCGGACGCAGAACGCCTAGTGCTTCCGCATCTTCGCGCATAGCAGTGATAAATCGCTCAGTCAAATCAAGAAAATCTTCGCCATTTTCATTCGCACGAGCAATTATCTTGTCATCAATATCGGTGATATTCCGAATGTAGGTGACGTCATACCCGAGATATTGCAGGTACCGGTACACCACATCAAAGACAACCAGTACCCGGGCGTGACCAATATGACAATAATCATAAACTGTCATACCGCAGACATACATACGAACCTGATTTTCATCAATCGGTTTAAAGGTTTCTTTCTGATTGGTTAGTGTATTGTAAATTGCCAGCATCGAATGCAGAACTCAAATGGTCGTAAGGTTAAGGGACTGGAATTTTATGTCATGACGGATCATGACGAAACTATTAATCACCCGATTATCGAAGGGATTACACCTAATGACGTTAAGTAAAGTCAAATACCTCGCAGGCTGGGTCGACTGCACGTAAGCATCGGCTCGGCGCACTATGTAGGTAGGTTGGGCTCGGCCGCACAATCCCAACAAGTCGAAACCATCGAACCGTTGGGTTTCACTGCGTTCTCGGCAACCGCTGCTGCGTCGCCTAAGAGCGCCTGCTTTTAGTGCTCTACCTCCGGAGCGCCGGACCGCTGCATCCATGCAGTCGAACACCAACCTACTCCTGAACTAAATGGCATTTGGATTATGCTCATTTGGTTATACTTTACCAATCATTCGAATAAATACCGCGTAATGTTGCTTCTACAGTCTTCCAAAGACAGGCTCAAATCAGTAGAATCCGCCCAAACTCTTACCAGGGGAATCCTGATGAAAAAGATATTACTACCGTTGGCGGTTGTAATTGTGGCGATTCTTTCACTGGTACTCTATCCAACTATTAAAGGAGACAAATCTATGACCGAAGAAAGCACTGGCAATCCACAGGTATTATTGACCACCAGTATGGGCAATATCACCATCGAACTTGATGCAAAAAATGCACCCAACACAGCGGCTAATTTTTTGACCTATGTCGACGACGGCTATTTTGTTGATACGACTTTTCATCGTGTTATCCCAAATTTCATGGTTCAAGGCGGCGGAATTACCGCTGATATGCAGGATAAGCCCAGCAAAAATGCGCCAATCCAGAATGAAGCCAACAACGGTTTAAAAAATGACCGCGGAACACTGGCTATGGCGAGAACAGGCGATCCTCACTCAGCCACTTCGCAGTTTTTCATCAATCATGCCGATAACGTTTTTCTCGATTTTACTAGTGAAACCCAGCAAGGATGGGGTTATGCCGTGTTTGGACGTGTTGTTGAAGGAATGGACATCGTAGATGCTATGGCTGCTGTTGCTACCGGTAACAAAGGCGGTCACCAGAATGTTCCAAATGAAACGATAACTATATCGGGTGCCGAACGACTGTAAGATAAATCTAGATTGGCCGGCTACCATGCCTGAAGACATCGTATTTTTATCCGATTGTCATCTCGATGCGAGTAAACCGGCCATTCAGTTAAATTTGCTAGACCTTCTAGGCAGCCTGGAAGGAAAAATAAACAGCCTCTACCTGCTGGGCGATTTATTCGAAGTATGGCTGGGTGATGATGACCCAGCTGAATATTTCCAACCCATTCTCGAAGCCATAAAAGCCATCAGCCAAAATGGTGCCGCCGTATTTTTCATGGCGGGTAATCGTGATTTTCTGGTCGGATCCAAATTATCTAACCGCTGGGGATTTTCAATACTGGAGGAGCCCCATATCCTCGAACTTTCAGGGCAAAAGATTGGGTTGATGCATGGTGACAACTTGTGCATCGACGACATCGACTACCAAAATTTTCGTAAACAGGTCAGGAACCCTGACTGGCAAAACTGGTTTTGCGATAAACCCCTCGAAGAAAGACAGGCTATTGCTGCAAAATTACGCAGCGATAGCCATAAGGCCATGCAGCAAAAGGCCGAAGTCATAATGGATGTTAATCGGCAGGCGGTTCTCGATGCTTTTGACAACGATGATTTATCAATAATCATACACGGTCATACTCACCGTCCAGCCTTCCATCATTATGACCACAATCGAACTCGAATTGTTCTGGGTGACTGGAATCCTGAGCCTAGTTATCTTCGTTGGAATGCGCAGTCTGGGTTTAATTTGGTTGATACAAGAGTTAAGGATGGCGGCCTTTCGAATGACGTTAGCTTAGGATAAATAGCGGGTTGGCTGGGTTTGCGGCTTTATTGGGTAATCCAGTGCACCTAACTTAGGTTGGCGTCGATATGTTGGGTTTCACCCTGTTCTACGCCAACCTACCACCTACGACCTACCACCTACCATAATGACATTAGTTGATCAGGAGCCGGGTTCGTATACTCGGTATCCGGCGGGAACATCAAACAATCTGGCTGATACCGATTTCGTTCCAAAACTTACCAGCCTTTTTGTAACACCTTCTAAAGTTTTGTGATTGATCGGAAATCCGTATTTCCAGGCTTCATCCAAAAAATAAATGAAGTTACTGAGATAACAGCCCGTTTGAAATTCATCAGGAACCTGCCCAAGCCGTTGATAACTATCAAGTGCCAGTAATCGGTTGTACTGCTGCATCACGGGAACAAATTCGTGTAAAAAACCGTCGACTGAAACAGTCGTTTGACAGGATTGTTCGTCAACTACTAATTGGTTAAAGGTCGGTGTGATATTCGCGACTTTAGGCGCATCTTTCATTTGAAGCTGTTTTCTTTTGACAACTAACTTTGAAATCTCAGGTTGACGCATCCACTCATGTGGCTGAAGTTTCACGATACTTTGGTCGCCATGGGCAACCGATAAGATTCGGTCAATATCCGCGTCGAATATCAGATAACCATCAGCACCACCGTCATTATCCATTCGCAGTTGCCTGCCCCAGAGTAACATTCGAGTCTGATACGGTTCTATACCGGGCTCAGCCTCTTCGAGTATCACCTCTTGTACTTCAATAACGACGCCTTCAAGCGATTGCGCTAGCGCACTTCCCAAAAATGAAGCCATTAGCAAAATACCCATTACCAACCCACCAGACACTGGGGTGCCCACTATTCGAAACCTGCTTCAAGTTGTTCCAATTCAAGTTCATTGAAACCGGCTTCGAGCCTGGCCGGATGATTGAAAGGACCGCGTAGTTTCCCGTTGAGATAGTGCTGCACCAACTGCTTAAAGGTACTAGCAGAATCAACCTTCCGTTGATCACAGAGGTACTGATACCATCGATTGCCGATCCTGACGTGATCTATTTCATCCTTATAAATCGTTTGTAAGATCAATACCGCAGCAGAATCATCGGCCTGATTGAATTTTTCGATCATACCGGGTGTCACATCGAGACCTCTGGCTTCCATCACTCTTGGCACCAATGCCATTCGGTGCAAACCATCATGCCGTGTTTTACAGACCATATCCCACAAACCATTATGGGCCGGATGAGCACCATATCCTGACCCCAACGTTTCGAGATAATCACTCAAAAGGCGAAAATGGCGAGATTCATCAGAGGCTACTTTAATCCAGTCCGAATTATAGTCCATCGGCATATCACGGAATCGATAAACCGCATCGAGCGCGATATTAATCGCATTGAATTCGATGTGGGCAAAAGCATGCAACAG
>JBLIOG010000270.1:0-5523 GCA_047639625.1 Gammaproteobacteria bacterium | reverse complement strand
TTTCAATATGAAGGTAAACCGGCTTTGCTGATTCGCCTTCGATGATGAGTAAATCATAGCCGGCGAGTTTTAACTCTCCGCCAAATTTGCCACCTGAATTTGAGCAGGCGATAGCGTTCGTTAGAGGGCCCTTGGTAATGACTGAATATCGCCCACCAGTAGAGGCCATGGTGCCGGTTAGAGGCCCGGTTGCAAAAATCACCTTATTTTCGGCTGATAAGGAATCTGCCGACGGATCCATCTCTTCGCTGAGGTACTTACTGCCAAGTCCTCGTTGACCTAAATATTGCTCGGCCCACTCCATGTTCAACGGTTCGATTTTGCAGGTTCCTTCCGTTAAATTTACCCGCAGAATTTGTTTTTGCCAGCTCATATTTATCTCCTCAGATTTAGTTCCGAATGGCGCAGTTTAAAAATCGAAACTGTCGGCATCATTCACTTTAATTCTTACCCGGTTATAATCGCAAATTTTTAGGTAGACTGGAAACAATTTCTGGTTATGTCAGCTAATTATAAAGCTTGAATAGTAAACTTTTTATTGGTTAGAGATATAATAGGCCTTCACTTTTCACTATTGGAAATCATGATAAAAGTTATTATAGAACGTTTTGTCGCTGAAGGGCTGGAAGAGTATTACGAAAAAGCGATTGGTGATTTGCTGAACGTGATGACCGCGTTTACGGGCTATGTCTCAGGTGAATCGCTGGTTGAAATCCACCGACCGAATCGATATGTCGTAGTGTCTCAATGGAGTAGTGAATCGGCCTGGGATCGTTGGTACTGTTCTAATCAACGTCAGCAATTATTAACGGCGGTGGCACCATTTCTCGAATCCGAAGAAACCTATACCAAGTTGAGACGACTGGTTTATCACCGGGACCAAGAGTAATTGCCGGAATCACATAATTACAAATTACCTGAAGGCAAATCGCTAGATTAAGTTGTTGCTAACCCACACAATAATACATACCATCCTCGCCAAGTCAGCCGGATAATCGCTGGTTCGTTATGCTTGGCATTTTCGAGCTGGAGGAAAGTCCGGGCTCCACAGGACAGAGTGCCAGATAACGTCTGGGGGGCGCGAGCCCACGGCCAGTGCAGCAGAGAGAAGACCGCCAGTTTCGATTGGTAAGGGTGAAAGGGTGCGGTAAGAGCGCACCGCGCTTCTGGTAACAGAAGTGGCAAGGTAAACCCCACTCGGAGCAAGACCAAATAGGAAAACTATGTCGTTGTCCGCGACGTTTTCGGGTTGGTCGCTTGAGATCGGTAGGTAACTATCGGTCCAGATGAATGATTATCCTCGACAGAACCCGGCTTACAGGCTGACTTACTACTTAATAATCATTAATCCGTCGACTTTTGACGGATTAATGATTCATTTCAATTTATCTATTGGGTCTGTTAAATACCCAATAGTGCCACTCAAAATCTATTTTCTAGCAAATTTAAGCATAAGCTTTAAACAGACGGTCGAGGATTGTGCCCTTGATCCTGTTAATAAATTTTCAAACCTAATGTATCACTTTAAGAGTTTTACCTAAGTCTCCGCTTTTCCGAAGTATCTTGAAATTTCCGTTAAAAGATTAACCTAAGTCGTTGAGCTGGCAGGGAAAAAGCTAGAGTCATAAGCCCATATTTGCTTGACATGCACCCAATATAGGCCATATTGTGTTTATAAGTGGGTAAAAGTGTCATTTAGTGGCAGTTAGAGTGGAATAGGGTGCATAAATTCAGGGGAATTTCCAGTTTATCGTTAGATGCGAAAGGTAGAGTCGTTCTGCCAGCGCGTTATCGCGAGCGATTGGCTGAAATTTGTAATAGTGAGTTAATAGTTACGATTGACCCCGATCATCCCTGCCTATTGATCTATCCACTGCCTGATTGGGAAGTCATCGAGCAACAAATCGAAGCATTGCCCAGTTTCAATCCAACCACTCGAAAAATTCAACGTTTGTTAATTGGCCATGCGAGTGAAGTAGAAATCGATGGTACCGGCCGCTTGTTACTATCCCCGATGTTACGAGATCACGCCAGGTTGGGGAAAAAAGTTGTGTTGGTAGGTCAGGGGAAAAAATTCGAACTCTGGGACGAAAGTGTTTGGTCCGGGAGTGTTGCTGACTGGTCGAATGAGTCGATTTCAGCTGATCGGCCGGCAGCCCTGGAAGAGTTGAGCCTCTAGCATGAAAGCAAATTTCAAGCATGATTCAGTTCTCCCCGAAGAGGTTATTGGCGCGATGAATATTCGAGCCGACGGCGTTTATGTTGATGGTACTTTTGGGCGAGGTGGCCACGCCAGGGCAATTCTGGCCTGTCTTGATTCAAAAGGAAAACTGATTGTTCTCGACAAAGATCCGCAAGCCATTGAGTTTGCACACGAAACATTAGGCTCCGATCCACGTGTTTCAATCATTTATGATGATTTCGATTCGCTTGATACCCATTTGAAAGCACTCGGGCTTGATCAAAAGATAGATGCAGTATTGCTTGATCTGGGTGTTTCTTCACCGCAGTTGGATGATGGAAGCCGAGGTTTTAGTTTCAAAAATAACGGCCCGCTCGATATGCGTATGGATCGGGAGCGAGGGATATCGGCTGCGGTTTGGTTGAAGTCGGCGGATGAAAAAGAAATTGCCCGGGTTTTGTGGGAGTTGGGTGAAGAAAGGCAGTCGCGAAAAATTGCTCGCCGAATTATTGAGGCCCGAGTTTTGGAGCCCATTACCACGACGGCTCAATTGGCATCATTGATTCAGGAGGTTGTGCCGGCTTCGCGGAAGCCCGGAAGCAAACATCCGGCTACCCGTAGCTTTCAGGCTATCAGAATTCATATTAATCAAGAGCTCGATCACATTGTTCGATTCCTGGACTCGATTTTTGATGTTTTAGAAATAGGCGGGCGTCTTCTCGTCATCAGTTTTCATTCGTTGGAAGATCGAATTGTTAAACGTTTTATAAGGAACTTGAGTACGCCGGCCCGATTGCCAAAAGGAATGCCAATCAGGGATATTGATCGGATCGATCAGATCCGCTTAAAGGCGATTGGCAAGGCTGTTAAGGCGGGCGCTCTCGAGTTATCCGCTAATCCCAGGGCGAGAAGTGCCGTCCTGCGTATCGCAGAACGGATCGCCTGATGGTCATACATTACTGGGCCTTCCTGCTGCTTACAATCGTTATCGGCAGTTCGATGACTGTTATTTATGTGAAACACGAAAGCCGAATGATATTTTCAGAGTTGAGATCGGTTCAAAAGCAACAGGACCAGGCGATTATTCAATGGGGTCGATTGCAATTGCAAAATAGCACTCTTGCGACCCATAGCAATGTTGAAAGTCGAGCCCGTAAAATATTACACATGCGGATACCCGAAAAGGTCGAGCTGGTGTTATTGCCATGAGTCGAACCTCTGCGATAAAGGAAGACGGTTCAGCCAGGATCTTTTTTGCCTTCAGGCATTATTTCGTCCTTGTCTCTTTGCTAGGTCTTCTAACTGCTTTGTTTGGACGTGCGGTATATCTGCAATTATATGAGAAGCAGTTCTTATCCGACCAGGGAATGCAGCGACAAATACGAACCATCGAAACACCCGCTTATCGGGGTGCGATTATGGATCGGTTGGGCACACCTCTAGCCATCAGTACACCTGTTGACTCAGTGTGGGTAAATCCTCAGGAAGTTTTGCAGGATCTTGATGGTTTGAAGGCAGTCACCAGTGCGTTGGGCCTGAATTATCAGACGACAATAGAGCGATTAAAGCAACGTGCCGGTAAAGAGTTTGTTTATCTCAAACGTCAGCTTGAACCCGACTTTGCCGCGAAGACGGCAGTGCTGGCTGATGGCGTTTATCTGCAAAGAGAGTATCAACGTTATTATCCGGCCGGTGAGGTCGTGTCGCATCTTGTGGGCTTTACCAATATAGATGATCGTGGGCAGGAGGGGCTTGAACTGGTTTATCAAGACTGGCTGAAAGCCGAAACAGGTGCACGAACCGTTATCCGTAATCGCAAAGGCGAGGTTATTGAAGAAATAGCTCAGGTTAGACGTGCTGAATCCGGGCAGGATTTGTATACCAGCATTGATATGCGTTTACAGTATATCGCCTATCGAAGTTTAGCCAAGGCCATCCAATATCACGCTGCCACATCCGGAAGCGCCGTCCTTGTTGATGTGCAAAGCGGAGAAATTCTGGCGATGGTTAATCTACCGTCATTTAATCCAAATCAACAAAAAAGTTTGAAAGCAGAAGATCGCAGAAATCGCGCCTTAACGGATGTTTTTGAGCCCGGTTCAGCCATTAAACCTTTTACCATTGCTGCGGCAATGGATCGTGGTTTATACGGCCCCGATAGCAAAATCGATACCTCACCGGGCTGGTTTATGGTCAGTGGTCATCCTATTAAAGATAGTCGGGATTACGGAGAATTAAACCTTGCGGGAGTACTTCGGAAATCGAGTAATGTCGGTGCATCGCGTATAGCTCAATCGATGAGTAAAGAAGAATTGTGGGAATCTTTTTCTGATTATGGCTTTGGTGAACCGACGGGTATTTCATTTCCCGCGGAGTCGTCCGGTTATCTCAGGCACCACACTCAATGGCAACCGCTTGATCATGCGACAGTTGGTTTCGGTTATGGGCTTTCGGTTTCAGTGGCTCAACTAGCACGTGCATACGCGACTATTGCGAACCTGGGTCAAAAACTCGAGTTGAGTCTGATTCGTATGGAAGATGAATCTGGAGTGGAAAATCAGATTAATCGCACGGTCATGAAGTCTTCCACCGCAAGAAATTTGTTGAAAATGATGGAAGAAGTGGTCGGGCCAGAGGGCTCTGCAAAAAGAGCTGCAGTATCAGGTTACAGGGTGGCTGGGAAAACAGGTACCGCACGTAAAAGCATCGCGGGTGGCTACCAGGCTGATAATTATGTTGCTGTTTTTGCCGGTATCGCACCTGCGAGTCGGCCCCGTTTAGTGATGGCCGTGATGGTCGATCAACCTAAGCAGAATGGATACTACGGTGGTGTAGTGGCGGCACCTGTTTTTCAGGAAGTGATGTCAAATGCATTGCGAATTCTGGATATTGCGCCGGATAATCTTACCGAACTGAGCCGTTTCGAATCACTGACGGGGGAGGGCGTATGATGACGATAGCGAGCCCGTATAAAAGCAGCTTGTTAAGCGAAATTCTAGCCGATTGCCCGAATGTTGATGACCATAAAGATCAGTCCATCAGTGGTTTAGCGAGCAACAGCCTTGATGTCAAAGCCGGTTATCTGTTCGTAGCCCTGGCAGGTTTGCAGGTACATGGCATTGATTATGCAATCAATGCTGTAAAATCAGGTGCGGTAGCGGTTGTATACGATCAGGAAGATGAATACAGCAAGCGAAGAATCGCCTTGTTGAAGAAACAGGTCAATACCGAGTGGATAGGCATTGGCGGCCTGGATATGCAAACTGGGATTATTGCCAGTCGTTTTTTTGGCAATCCGGGGAAATCTTTGAAAATTGTCGGTGTCACAGGAACCGATGGTA
>JBLIOG010000269.1:0-5556 GCA_047639625.1 Gammaproteobacteria bacterium | reverse complement strand
ATGAGGCTGATGGGTATTATGGCGTTGTATCCAAAGAAAGGATGCAGTCGACCGGGCAAAGGGCATAAGATTTATCCTTGCTTGTTAAAGGGGCTTTCCATTGATCGTCCTAATCAGATTTTTTGAAATCGGCGAACGTCAAAATCAGTATGGAGGGTAAAGGCCGCTGGGTTGATAATGTGATGATTGAGCGATTTTGGCGTAGCCTGAAACATGAAGATGTTTGTTTAAAAGCCTATGATTCAGTAAACGAAGCTCGGGTTAGCATTCGCGAATATATTGATCTTTATAATGCGGAACGAAAGCACCAGACTTTAAAGAAAACGCCTGACCAGGCTTATTTTGGAATAGAGGCGTTGCCTAAAGCAGCGTAAATTTTAAACACTGAATACAGTTAAGGAGCCGTCCAACATTTGGGGTCTATTTCTGGAGCTAGTAACGCTGGCGAATACCTTAGTACTCATAGGTTTGATCAGTGTCGGTTGTGCCAGTACAAAAATTGGTTTTGAGTCCGTTCCCGATTTCGAAGAAATACCGACCAATAGAGATCATGTCTGATATGACTCGGTTGCTCCATTCACCAGTGCTGCAGTAATCGATATTGATAATGATGGAAGAATGGAAGTGTTGATCAGCGGAGGCAAAAATCAATTTGACGCGGTGCTTAGTTGCAGTGATGGCAAACTCGTCGATACCATTGAAGGTAGTGGTTTATCCAGTCAAATTGCCATTTACGGACCAACCTCCATCGACATCGACATCGATGATGATATCGACCTGACTTTCGTGCGAAATGATGGCCTATATTTATACCTGAATGATGACGGGGAATTTAGTGAGCGACGCATAACACTCGGTTTACTGGTTAACTCGGTGCCACTCAGTGTCGCACTCAGCAATATCAACTTTACGTCAGTGTCTTTGTCAAATTTACCAACTTTCAAAGTGCCATCTATAACAGTCCCAGCACGCTAAACCTTGTTTTCGGTTTAGGCGCTAATGAAAAAGTCGATAATGTTGTTATCGTTCGATTTGATGGCAAGGTTGAAAATGGTGCGAACCCCTGGCCAGAAATTAGTTTATAAGCTGTGCCCGCCAATCAGGTTCCATCAGACGTTGATACGCTTTATATCGGGTGTAATCAATACCCGGCCCTTTGCCCATGCTTTTCTGATTTGCGGCTGTCAAATGGCCATAATGTTGCAAAATCGGATTTTCAGGTGCAACCACTATTTTTGAAGGGAATATTTTTATGACCGTTCGTCAAGCTTTTAGCGTTTTCATTTTCGCTGTCCCCGCACTCATTTACGCACTTAGTTTAGCGGTACCTGGCGCCCTTTGGTTGTTTGTAGTAGTAGTGCCTGTCATTTTATTGGGGTTGTCAGATATGCTCCAAACGAAACAATCTATAAAACGTTTATACCCAGTATTGGGGCGATTTCGGTACTTACTTGAATCTTTCCGACCAGAAATCCAGCAATATTTTGTTGAAAACGAAACAAATGGCACTCCCATTTCCAGAGAATTTCGCTCTTTAATTTATCAACGAGCTAAAGGCGCCAGAGACACGCGGCCATTCGGTACCATATTTGATGTTAATCGTGCTGGCTATGAATGGGTAAACCATTCACTACAACCTAAACATTTAACGGATTTTGCACCGCGCATAAAATTCGGTGGCGCCGAATGCACAAAACCCTATATGGCTTCTCCATTGAATATTTCCGCAATGAGTTATGGTGCATTGAGCAAAAATGCCATTATGTCGTTAAACAAGGGCGCTAAGATAGGTGGATTTTCCCACAATACGGGTGAAGGCAGCATGAGTCCTTATCACCTTGAACATGGTGGCGATATTGTTTGGCAAATTGGCACGGGTTATTTTGGTTGTCGTGGTAACGAAGGTGGATTCAATCCTCAAACCTTCAAGGAAAATGCTGCTAAAGAAGTGGTCAAGATGATAGAAATAAAATTGTCTCAGGGGGCCAAACCAGGACACGGCGGGATCTTACCTGCGGCTAAATTAACACAGGAAATTGCCATCATTCGCAATGTGCCAATGGGTCGGGATGTGGTTTCTCCTCCATCACACTCGACGTTTTCAACGCCTGTGGAATTGCTGCATTTTGTGCGTAAATTACGTGAATTATCCGGTGGTAAACCCGTGGGGTTTAAATTATGTATAGGTCGTCGTGACGAATTTTTAGCCATTTGTAAAGCGATGCTTGAAACCGGGATCAAACCAGATTTCATTACCGTTGACGGCGGCGAAGGTGGTACAGGTGCTGCTCCCACCGAAATGACCAACTCAGTCGGTACCCCCATCCACGATGCACTAATATTCGTTAATAGTGCGCTAATCGGAATTGGTTTAAGGGACCAAATTCGAATAATCGTATCCGGGAAAATGTTTTCCGCCTTCCACATTCTGCGAGCCATCGCTTTGGGCGCTGATACCGTTAACTCTGCACGAGGCATGATGCTGGCACTGGGTTGCATCCAGTCACGTACCTGTAATACTGACCACTGCCCTACCGGCATTGCCACACAAAACCCATCGCGCAATAAAGCGATAGTAGTAACGGATAAAGCTCAAAGGGTCGCTAACTTCCATCATGAAACGGTTAAAAATTTGGTAGAGCTTATTGGTGCTGCAGGCTTAAATAGTGTTGAAGATCTCCGTCCTGAACATATCAACCACCGAGTTCAAGGTACAAACGTTAAAAACTACGCGCAACTGTACCCACAGCTTTCTTTAGGTTGTCTTTTGGGCACCAATACAATGCCGGAAGACTGGAAGTACGATTGGGATCATGCCCGAGCCAGTACCTGGTAATAAAAGATGCCAGATATGTTCACAGGGGAAGTTTTAAATCTCAGCATCACCTACCTGTGACGAAGATTGTTCTTAATTTATGTCAGTCTAGAAGATAGACCTTAAGCCGTTCTGTTTTCTAAACAACGTCATAGTCAGTACGCCAGTTTATTCAGTATTCAAGACCAATTTTTTGAGGCAACTGACCCAAAGAGGGTGGTCGTTTAGACTTTCTACCAACTGGACATTTTCGCCACCATTCTGAATAAATATTTGTTGGTATTCATCACCTATTTCGATCACCGTTTCAAGGCAATCGGCGGTAAACGCTGGCGAGAACACCAGCAGTTTTTTGGCTCCTTTCTTCGCCTGGGATTCCACAACTTTGTCTGAGAAGGGCTCCAGCCAGTTTTTATCAAGGCGTGACTGGAAACACACGGTATAATCGGCTTCCGCTAGCCCCAGTTTCTCCGCCAGTAAACGAGTTGTCGCAAAGCAACTGGCCTTATAACAAAACTGGTTCTCTGTGGTGACCTTATGATCACAGTCCCGGTCTGAACACAGGCCTTCTTCATAAACTTTGTCGACATGACGCATAGGCAGGCCGTGGTATGAAAATAGTATATGGTCATAATCGCCCAGATCATACTTGTTTGCCCGGTCGACTACCGCATCGATGAAATCAGGTTGGTCGTAATACTGACTGATAATCTTTAGTTCGGGGATTACCCACCACTTACCAATTTTAGACATGACCATTTCCAATGCCGATCCGGTTGAAGCCGAAGCATACTGCGGGAACATGGGCAGTACCACGATACGCGAATAATTGAACTTTTTCATTTCAGCCAACACTTCGGGGATGCCAGGATTTTTATAACGCATCGCCAGGTGAACGGTGTAATCCGGGCCCAACGCATCATTCAGTAGCTGGCTGACTTTGTTGCTGTAGTAGAGCAGTGGCGAACCATTTTCGGTCCACAGTTGCTGATAAAGTTTGGCTGATTTTGGTGCCCGGAACGGCACGATAATTAAGTTCACCAGGATTTTACGCAATAGCCAGGGTAAATCTATGACTCGCGGATCATTAAGGAACTGGAAAAGATATGACCTCACGTCAGTCGTCGACGGGCTGTCAGGAGTGCCCAGATTTAGTAATAGTACGCCAGTTTTATTTTTCATTTACAGGGGTGAAGTCGGGTGCAGGATTAGGGAGTCAACCAAATATAGTGGCATGCTATCAAAATAAACCTATTGGTCACAATACTAGTACGGAAAAACCCGGGAAACGGATCTTCATTAAGTCGATAAAGTCTTGAATAGCGGGCTAAGTCAGGCAGCCTCCTGAGGAACTTACAAATGACAGACAAAGGATCACCGTAATGCCAGGATAAAAAAGCAGGCTGCCATCCACAATTCGATTAATCCAGATAATAACCCCCTGGGGCCAGGTTATTATGTGTTGGCAATTATCCATATTAAGCGAGATGGTTTTATTGACTTAGATTTTGCTCTAGCAAAACTCCGTAATAACTGCGGGCCAAATTTCCATTTTTTCTTTCCAGAGGACCGTAGCAAAAATACGTTTACCCGGTAAATCTATAAGTTGTGTTAATGCGCCCATTTCTTCATCTTCCCAGGTTAGAAAGTAAACTCCATCAGCAACTTCAATAACTGAAACAACTGCATGCAATGTTCCTCTGCTCTCCAATTCTGAAATACGTGTATGGCCATCAAAGAAATTAGTAAAGCTTCCCCCGTTGTTTTCATAGGTGTAAGAAAGTGACTTTTGGCCAAATGTGGATATAGCATCAATCATGATAAACCTACAATTTTTTGTAAATCCAAATATACATCCCAAAAGAGGTATTTATGTGTTTTCACTGACACAGAATGTCGCAAACATCAGAACCAAAAGCGGAGCTACGAAGGAGTGGTGGTTTTGACTTCCAGGTGATTTATCAATGTTGTCGCTCTACTCCTAGATCAATTATTGACTGGGTTCTTGCGTTGATTACATCTTTATGGGGTTGATTTTTTTGAATAAATAATGACCTGATATCCTTCTATTATGGCTACACTGTAGCTTCAGATAGGCTTTTCCAGCCCACTTCAGGGTATCCATAATATGGAGTCGAACATCCCTGAAAAACCATAACTACAAGTAAGATATTAGTAAATTACTGAAGCTAAGTTATTTTCATTGACTGAGTAACGTTAACGCTGAGCGCACCGGTAGCCTTGTTGCAGCAAATCGGTAAAGGCATTTGCATGTTGCGACTTGTTGGCTTTTTTAAACATGCCGAACCTGTCAATTCTGCATTTCAAATTGACGCATAGGCATTGCGTCAATATCTAAGAATATTGCTTCTAAGTCGATACGATCGAGCTGAGACTTTACGCGCCCATCTTTGCCTATCAAGATGACCTTCCCTTGTTCAATTTTATATCGGTTCAGCGTATTATTTAACAAACCCTCCGATAGCTTGCCCGGGTAGTTAGTGAAAGCGAGATCGCCCTTGATTATGAGCCAGACTATGTCTCGGCCATTGATCTCACTTATGTTTTTTCCAAAAAGAGCCAGCGCACTCTCTTCGTTCTGATTATTATTAACGACTATAATCCTTTTTTCCCACTTTAAGTGGGTGAGATCCGAAAGCATAGTCAGTTCATTACTCTGAGCGGTTGTACTGAATAAGAGAAAAAAGATTTGGGCCATGTACTTCATATTTAATTCTCAA
>JBLIOG010000268.1:0-5573 GCA_047639625.1 Gammaproteobacteria bacterium | reverse complement strand
AGATTCGGAATTTCCGAAGGCATGGTTCTGGCAGCAGGACCCGGTGGATCAGAAATTTATCTGTTGAACCCTGAAGACCGAGCAACACCCGGGTTACGGATTCGCTAGCCCCGATGCAATCTAAAATTGCCAGCGATTTATCGAGCCTGCGGATAGGTCGATGTTTACTAACACTGGCGATTTTTTGGGGCTGCCTGATTCTCTCTCCCAAACTATTCGCGTTAGATGCGAGAGAGATTTTCCAGCAAAATGAAGATCGGGTTCTTCAAATCAGAGTCCTGAATCGCCAAACTGATAAAAAGTCGAGTATCGGTTCCGGGTTTATTGTGGGTGACGGCACGCAGGTGGCTACTAATTTTCATGTTATCAGTGAAATCATTCTCGAACCTGAGCTTTTTTATATTTCCTATCTACAAAAAGATGGACTCGAAGGCGAGCTAGAGCTGGTTGGCCTCGACGTCGCTCACGATCTAGCGCTACTCAAATCTGATACCCGAATCGGCGAACCCACTCGCAGCAATTCACTTCCACCCCGCGGTGCGCCGATATTTGCGATGGGTAATCCGCTCGATCTTGGACTCAATATCGCCGTTGGTACTAACGGCGGAATACTCAATCAGACCGACGATGGCAGAATCCTGTTTTCGGGTAGCCTGAACTCAGGCATGAGTGGCGGGCCGACTTTCAATGAGGCAGGCGAGGTTGTGGGTATCAATGTGGCGACCGCACGCAATGACATCAGTTTTATAGTGCCCTCACAGTTTCTCAATGCCTTACTCGAATCCGCGAGTGATCAACCCCTCGCCAGAAATAATTTAAAATTAATAGTGGCAAACCAGGTTCTAGAATACGAAAATAGATATATGAGTCAGTTGATAAACCAAGACTGGCCTTCAATTCAACTGCGTGAACTCAAAGTTCCCGGGGCTATTTCGCCAACGGTTCGTTGCTGGGATAACAGTAATAAGCTGAATGACAATCTGCTGTATCGCCGATTTCAGATTCATTGCGCCAACAAAAATCACGTTTACCTCGACAGCCAGAACAGGTTTGTAGGTGATCTGATCTATCAATATTTCTGGCTTGAAACCGATGAACTGAATCCCATACGATTTTACAACCTTTACGAAAAGCTCAACAAAGACCAGATAGACAATAAACTCAGTGAGGAACAGGTTAGTAATTTCAATTGCGACGTATGGTTTGTTAATATTTCAGGAAAAGAATTCAAAACCAATATCTGCCGTCGAGAGTATGTAGAGTACGAAGGCATGAGCGATGTGCTTTTTACTGCAGCTTTAACTGGCCATGACAATAAAGGGTTTTTTATTACCTTGAATCTTACTGGCGTTAGCTATCAGTCCAGTCTGCCTTTGATTCAAAAATTTATTGAGCAGGTCGAATGGACAAATTAATTTTAGAAGTTCAGACCGATGGGTTGAATCAATACTTCCCGATAGAAAAAGCAGTGACCTGCATCGGACGTTCTCTCACCAATGACATAATTTTATCTGACCCTACTATTGCACCGGAACATTTAAGAATTGAGCTCGGTGAAGATCGATCTATATCCGTTATTAACCTGACTGATATTAATCCGATCATTATTACGGATCGAAATTCAATTCATCCGTTTCTGGTTACCCCCCCCGTTAGCTTGAGTATAGGTCGAATCAATGCGCGAATTCTAGACACCTTGCACAGTGTTGAAGCAACTCGGCCTATCGCTGGAAGAAATCAAAAAAATCATATCTTTAGCAACAATTTCTGGATTATCGGACTGGTGCTTTCCTGTCTAATACTGGGAATGATGGTTTTTTATCTGGGAAGTTATAGTAGCTTCAAAACACCCGACCTGATTAAATATCTGCTACGAGAGACTGTTTTTAGTCTCTCCATGATCATCGTGGTACTCATTTTTCTCGAACGAATGCTGGTAAATCGCTGGGAAATCAAACCTGTTATTGTTTGTGTCTGCCTCGCTTTCCTGGCTTTTCACCTGTCAGGCGCTCTGATACAGGAAGTCGATTACTGGTTTTCCTCCTCATTACCCGGAAATATAACTTATTTCGGCTGGTACATTCTAATCTTGCCGTTAGCGATCGCGAGTTACCTGGTTAAGATTTCACATCTTCGCACTGGAAAAAGCATTCTTCTGGCCATTTTAATCGCCAGTCCAATTTCTGGGCCCGCTGTCGTGCAAGGATTAACGAGTAACCTATGGTTATCGGGTTTCAGTAACACAGCTCGATACCAACGATCATTGAGTCCGTATCATTGGCATCTATCTGAAACTCGATCAATTGAGAGCTTCATCAAGGAAGCTGAAAAACTGAAACCTGGAGATTTCGTAGATTAATCTTGCTGAGCTTTCGGATTTAATGTTTTTTCGAACAACTATGTACTCGCAAAAAATAGACACCACCACCTGAAGATTACTCGGATTATTCATCAATAACATTAGAGAAAATCGGTATTTTTAAGCCTTTCAAGGCTCTATAATGCCCGCCATGTCTGAGTACCTCTTATTGCTGGTCGGAACCGTTTTTGTCAACAACATAGTGTTGGTCAAATTTCTCGGTTTATGTCCTTTCATGGGTGTTTCACGTAAGGTCGAAACCGCCATTGGCATGAGCGCTGCAACAACCTTTGTACTCACTTTGTCTGCAGTTTTAAGCTATGTCATCAATAGTTGGATTCTGGCACCGCTGGGCCTTGAGTTCCTAAGAACCATTGCTTTTATTATTGCGATTGCCGCTGTCGTGAATTTCACTGAAATGGTGGTGCATAAAACAAGCCCTCTCTTACATAATATTCTTGGAATATTTCTGCCGTTGATTACTACCAATTGTGCGGTGCTCGGTGTCGCATTAATTAATGTTCAGGAACAAAATAGCTTTGTCGAATCAGCACTTTACGGATTTGGTGCAGCGCTGGGCTTTTCAATTGTTCTGGTCTTATTCGCAGCCATGCGTGAACGCGTTATCGTCGCGGATGTTCCCGCACCCTTCCAGGGTTCAGCGATTGCTCTGGTCACTGCAGGCATGATGTCTTTAGCCTTTATGGGGCTCACTGGGCTAGTCAGCAGTTAACTGATGTTAGTGGCTATCTTCACCATTGGTTTAATGGCTGGTCTTTTCGGCCTGATTCTGGGATATGCCGCCATTCGCTTTCACGTTGAAGGAAATCCAGTTGTTGATCAGATCAATGCACTGCTACCGCAAACTCAATGCGGTCAATGTACATTTCCGGGTTGTCGTCCTTATGCTGAAGCGATTGCCAATGGTGAAGCGCCAATCAATCAATGTCCACCAGGTGGGCAATCTACCATCGTCGCGCTGGCCGATTTACTCGACTCTGAAGTACTTCAATTAAACGACGACCACGGCGAGCACAACGATGTTCCGCTGCTGGCAATCATAGATGAAAATACCTGTATTGGATGCACACTCTGTATTCAGGCCTGTCCGGTTGATGCCATTCTCGGAGCCGCCAAACAAATGCACACGGTCATTGCCGATGAATGCACCGGCTGCGAACTCTGCCTACCACCCTGCCCGGTCGATTGTATTGATATGGTACCTGTCAAACAGACGCTAGAAGACTGGAAATGGCAATTACCGACTCCGGAAACCAATGCCAGTCCGGCTCAGATTCAATTATGACAAGTCTTCATACATTTCACGGTGGGTTGAGCTTGCCGGGACACAAAGTGGTATCCCTGCAGGGGCCTATTCAAATTTCGAGCTTACCCGAACAGATGGTTATTCCGATCAGACAACATATCGGTGAAGCCCGAAGATTGACTGTCGAGGTCGGAGATCGAGTTTTAGGTGGGCAAATTCTGGCTGAAAGTGAGAGCGATTTCGGAACACCGATCCATGCGTCCACATCAGGAGTCATATCTGCGATCGCACCCTGGCCCATCCCACACCCATCCGGAGCATCTGATTCCTGCGTCATCATCGATGTTGATGGCCTCGATGATTCGGTTAAATTGCCCCCAATTGATTTGAATACCACGAATTCAGAAACACTGATCGAACGCATTCGATCGGCCGGCATAGTTGGGTTAGGTGGCGCAGCTTTTCCAACAGCAATAAAACTAGATCGAGCTCAGCTACAATCCATCGCCACGCTCATCATCAACGGTGCCGAATGTGAACCCTACATAACCTGTGATGACATTCTGATGCAGGAACAGGCTGATGACATTATTCGTGGCATTAAAATTTTGCAGTCCATTATCGTTCCACAAAAAACGCTGATCGCTATTGAGGATAACAAATCTCTAGCGATCAAATCGATGCAAATGGCCTTGAACACAATCCCCCTAATATCTACTGAACTGGTCGTCATCCCCACCATTTATCCTTCCGGTGGTGAAAAGCAGTTGGTACAAATATTAACCGGTCTCGAAATACCACAGAATCAACTGGCAATCGACTCCGGAATTTACTGTCAAAACGTCGGAACCTGTGTTGGGATCACACGGGCGATCAAACACAACGAAGCGCTGATTTCACGCATCGTTACTCTGTCCGGTGATGGTATAAAAAGACCAGGCAACTGGCTTACCCGCCTCGGAACACCCATTTCTCATTTAATTCATCAGGCCGGTGGCTATCAATCCAAAACAGCCGAGCCTCTAAATTTGATTATGGGTGGACCGATGATGGGGTTTCTATTAGCCAGCGATCAAGTCCCTATCGTCAAGGCCGGAAATTGTATCCTGGTTATGCGTGATAGCAGTATCCTGCAGTCAAATCCGCAACACGATGAGTGCATCCGATGTGGGAAATGCACTGAAGTCTGTCCTGCCCAACTCTTACCACAACAACTCTACTGGCACGCTCGGGTCTCGGCCTGGGAACGCAGCGAGCAATATAATTTATTTGATTGCATAGAATGTGGTTGTTGTTCTGCTGTCTGCCCCAGTCAAATTCCATTGGTTCAATATTATCGAACGGCTAAAAGTGAAATTCGAGCGACGAGACGTGCCCAGATAAAATCTGACAAATCTCGGATAAGATTCGAGCTACGCGAAGAACGACTCGCTCGTAAAAAACAACAGGATGAAGAACGTAAACGACTGAAACGAGAGGCCCTGAAAAAGAAAAAGGACTCGGGAGCAACAGCTACCATCGAAAACGATCCGGTTAAAGCAGCTCTCGAACGGGTCAAAGCGAAAAAACTGGCTCGACAATCAACGCTTGCCAACACGGCAAACCTGTCACCGTCCCCACAGAAACAAATGACCGAAGCCGATTCTCGACGTCAAACTGGACTGGAGAAAAGTGCAGAATGACATCTGTTCTGGTTTCTTCGCCTTTCGTGGCCCCCTCTAACTCACTGCGTCGTTTAATGATCAATGTCGTCATCGGTTTAGTCCCCGGCACGATTGCTTACTGGTGGTTTTTCGGATCAGGGGTACTGGTTAATATTTTACTGGCGGTTATCTTTGCAATCAGTTTTGAAGCTTTTATTCTAACGCTACGCAAAAAACCTGTCATGCCACATATTTACGATTTCAGCGCGGTAGTCGCAGCCTGGTTGTTGGCGCTCTGTCTTCC
>JBLIOG010000267.1:0-5575 GCA_047639625.1 Gammaproteobacteria bacterium | reverse complement strand
CCACGAAATCAGGATTAATCCCCTCGACACCAACGCGGCTAATGGATGCATTATCCATATCATCCTGAATTTGTTTTAGCCCTCCGTTTTCCCAGATTACGATCGGAATGGGTAACTTCAATTGAGCTGCTGTGACCAGTTCGGGCATGGTAAACATAAAGCCACCATCGCCTGCTAAAACAACAACCGGAGTGTCAGGCCTGGCGAGTTTGGCCCCAATTGCGTTAGGCAGCGCGTTCCCAAGTGCACAATACCCTGCAGGGTAAAACCACTGCCGAGGCGATTGCACCGGGAAGGCAAAAGCACCGGTATATACCAGCTGACAGGCATCCCCCGACCAGATCGTATCGGTGGTAGCGATTGACCTCATTAAATCAAGGTACTGGCTGTGTTGTTGTTCCGGGCGGGTTAAGTTCGCAGTGATCTGCTGTCGAACTTCCCCGACCATCTGCTGAGATTTCTTTCGTATGAAAGTTTGATGATTACTGAGAAGATCGTTAAGCAACTGTAAAGTGATATTGGCATCACCGACAATTCCAATCTCTGCGGGATAAAAGTCATTAATTTTAGCGCTATCAATATCAACCCGGATGATTTTGCCGGATATATCCATTCGTTCGACAAAACTGTCTGTTTCCGAGAGTTCGGTTCCAACGGCCAGAATGACGTCCGCCTTCGAAATGAGTGATAAAACTTCAGGTCGCGAGGTTGAGGCTGACAAAGATAAGGGATGGTCGTCGGGTACTATGCCTTTGCCGGCGGTGGAGGTGATAACAATTGCGCCTAGTGCATTTGCGAGTTTGGTGACAGATTTGGCAGCTAAAACCGCACCACCACCCACCATAATAATCGGTAAATAAGATTCTTTTAGCAGGTCAGCCGCTTTCGATACCAAATGTTGATCAGGTGAAGGTCGACCAGGTAATTTTACGGCGGCCCAGTTGTCGCGGACAAGTTCAGCCTGGACGTCTATCGGAATAGAGATATGAACCGGACGGGGTCGTTTGCTCGCAAAAATAGTAAATGCCTGAGCCAGTAAAAAGGGTACATCGGCGACTGTACGGGCCGTTGCCGAGAGTGCGGTCAGAGGTTCGGTTACTTTTTTCTGTTCCGTCACTTCATGTAAAACACCCCATCCTTTACCAATGGTATAGCTGGCCGCTTCAGCTGAAATCAGTAAAAGAGGAAGGCTATCGCAGTAAGACTGCCCAATCGCGGTTGCTGCATTGGTAACTCCCGGCCCGGAAATCACGATCGCGACACCAGGTTCGCCTGTCGCTCTGGCCCAGCCTTCAGCCATAAATCCCGCGCCCTGTTCATTGCGACATTGGATATGGCGAACACCTTTATCGAGACCCCGGCATAGGTCGAGTGTATGGACACCCGGAATACCGAAAACGGTCGTTACGCCATATTGTTCCAATAATCGAATAGTGGCTTCACCGCAGGTTATGTTTTCAGGTAGTTGGTCGGTCATATTTTATTGTTCACGGGTTTGTTAGGATGGATTGTAACTATCCTTGGCATCGAGAGTAGCGGCTAATGAATGTCTTGCACCTGTTTGCAGATATTCTATCACCCGTAACGACGCTTCATGAGCATCGTAAGTTGATTCAGCAACGCAATCTTCAAAGGTGCCTGCCTGAATATCGATTACGATGAGTGCCAGTTTGCCTTCAATAAGTTGACGTTCGATTTTTCCACCCATAATCGTTTTTTCCCAAAAAGCATTCAAGTCGATTGAGTTAATTTAGGCAATACTGGCGCTGTACATGTCTGTTGCGCATCGTGTAGACTCGGATCATAACGATAAAACAAATAATTATAAAACGATAAACTGACAATCGTGAACTCACTTTCAAAAACGTCGACTCTAGTGGTCGAAGACCTACATAAAAGCTTCGGGCAGGTAGAGGTGCTGAAAGGTGTCCATCTCGACGCTCAGGAAGGGGATGTCATTTCTATGATGGGCGCATCTGGTTCCGGTAAAAGTACCTTCCTACGTTGCATCAACTTACTCGAAACACCCAATAGCGGAACCGTGTCACTGCACGGTGAAACTATTCGTATGCATCAGGATAAATACGGCGATTCTGTGCCGGTTGATATGAAACAGGTCGTCCGCTTACGCGCCAGATTAGGGATGGTGTTTCAAGGTTTTAATCTCTGGGCACACATGACCGTGATTGAAAATGTCAGCGAAGCACTCATTCATGTTCTTGAAGTGCCCAAAGCTGAAGCACTTGAACGTGCTGAAGCGATGCTGCATAAAGTCGGTATGTATGACCGACGTGAATATTATCCGGCACATATCTCGGGTGGACAGCAACAGCGGGCGGCGATTGCTCGAGCGTTGGCTATGCAACCTGCGGTTATGTTGTTCGATGAGCCGACTTCAGCACTCGATCCTGAATTAGTCGGTGAGGTGCTCAAAGTCATGCGTGATCTGGCTGACGAGGGTATGACTATGATTGTTGTAACCCACGAAGTTGGATTTGCTCGTGATGTGTCGAACAAAGTCATTTTTCTGCATGAAGGCCTGATCGAAGCAGAAGGTCCGCCGCAGCAAATGTTTGGTCATTCAGAATCAGAACGTTTTCGTCAATTTTTGGCGCGCTCGTTACACTGATTTCTTAGTGATCAGAAAGCGTTTCGGATTGCCTGTTAATCCGAAAATATAATAAAGAAACTTTTGGAGACTATTAATATGAGTATGAAAAAACTACTGGTTCTGTTTTTTGCGGTGGCTATGGCCTCTGTATCTGCGCAGGCAGCCAAATTAAGAGTGGGCGTTGAAGGTGCTTATCCGCCTTTTTCCTGGAAAGAACCCGATGGTTCGTTGAAAGGTTTTGATATTGATTTCGCAAATGAAGTTTGTAAAAGGCTTGGACGTGAATGTGATCTGATCGAGCAAGAATGGGACGGAATGATTCCCGCGCTGTTAGCCAGGAAATTCGATACGATTATTGCATCTATGTCGATTACTGAAGAGCGTAAAAAGAAAATCGATTTTACCGAAAAGTATTACAACACGCCTCCTGGTGTTGTTGCCAAAGATGGCTCAGGATTGGTTCGTACTAATGCAGGTCTGAAAGGCAAGCGAGTAGGCGTACAACGTGCAACCACGCATCAATGTAGTGCTGAAAAGATGTTCCCGGATGCGCAGCTTGTTCTTTACGCAAGTCAGGATGAAATTTTTCTCGACCTGGCGAATGGCCGACTCGACGCTCAGATTTCTGATTCTCTTCAGGCACTCGAGGGATTCCTCAAGCAGGATATGGGTAAAGGCTTTGGCTTCATCGGTGAGATGATAGAAGATGAAGAATGCCAGGGCGTTGGCGCTGGATTCGCGGTTCGTAAAAATGATACTGCGCTACGTGACTCTATGAGCAAAATAATTAAAGACATGCGTAAGGACGGTACCTACAAGAAGCTGAACGATAAGTATTTTGAGCTTGATATTTACGGTGGCTAGTTCTTGTTTCAACTAACTTTTTTGTTAGTCATAAATCTGGCCGACTCTGTCGGCCAGATGTTTTAGGCAATATTCCCGATGGATGTCATTTGGGCATATCGTAATTTGTTATTTGAAGGTACTTTGGTCACTATTCAACTGGCAATATTTTCCCTAATTTTATCGGTCATTCTCGGCCTGATTGGTGCTTCCGCCAAACTCTCTTCAAATCGCCTTTGGCAAAAACTCGCTGGTTTATATACCACTCTAATTCGAGGTGTACCTGATCTGGTTCTTATGATGTTGTTGTTTTACGGCGGGCAGCAGATTTTGAATGATCTCGGTGAATTAACCGGCTGGTGGTATTATCTTGAAATAAATCAATTTAGCGCAGGCGTTTTTTCGATTGGATTTGTCTTTGGTGCTTATATGACGGAAACCTTTCGCGGTGCAATAATCGCAATACCAAGAGGGCAGATCGAAGCCGGAATTGCCTGTGGCATGACGCCGTTAAAAATATTTATGCGAATCACCTGGCCGCAGATGGTTCGATTTGCTTTACCCAGTTTTACCAATAATTGGTTGGTTTTAGTTAAGGCTACTGCGCTGGTTTCGGTTATTGGATTGCATGATCTGGTTTGGAATGCGTCTTCAGCGGGTCGTTCGGTTCGTGAACCCTTCACCTTTATGTTTGCCGTGTTGATTATCTATCTTATCTTGACGGCTGTTTCCGATGTTGGGCTTCGCTGGTTGGACCGGAAATATTCGGTCGGTGTTAGGAAGGCAACCTGATGGCTGACGAAAAGGAAAGAACAGTAGGTGAGTACCTGGCGTTTATCAGCGAGCATCATTCACCACTTGATTTTGTATTAGTTTGGGATCACATCGATCGTTTTCTCTGGGGCACCTTGCTGACTCTTGAAATCACGGTATTAGCCTTGACTATTGGTGGTTTGCTTGCCGTGCCTATGGCAATTGCGAGAGCTTACAAACATAAATGGCTAAACGGCCCCATCTGGTGTTTTACCTACGTATTTCGAGGCACCCCGTTACTGGTTCAAACCTATTTAATTTATTACGGCTTACCTCAGTTTGACTGGATTCGCGAAAGTTTTCTTTGGGATCCGGTTTTATCAAGCGCCTGGTGGTGTGCCTTAATTGCCTTCACTTTAAATACTGCTGGTTATACAACTGAATTTCTGCGGGGCTCTATCGAAAATACACCACTGGGTGAAGTTGAAGCGGCTAAAGCTAGCGGTATGACCCCATTTGTTATGATGAAGCGAATTATTTTACCGAGTGCTTTTCGTCGCGCATTACCGGCTTATTCAAATGAAGTGATCTTCATGCTGCACAGTTCGGTTGTATTGAGCACCATCACGCTACAGGATTTGCTCGGTGCCGGACGATGGTTGAATGGTCGTTATTATCTGGCCTATGAAGGCTTTATCACGGCGATGCTGTTTTATATGGTAATGGTATTTTTTATCAGTCAGGGATTCCGCTTGTGGGAAAAACACTGGTTGGCACATTTGAAAACTGCCATTGATTCCCAGCCAAACAGTGAACTTGCCGCAGGAAAATCCCAAACTTAATCCACCATTCTTAAGCAGCCAGATTTAATCGGAAGTTTTTAGGCAGACATTGTTAATCGAGCCGTTTCTTCATGTGGAATAATTGAGTTCCAAGAGGTCGGTCTTCGAGCACACCGTAAACTTCATATCCTGCTTTTTGATAAAAACCCACAGCGCCTAGTGTTTTTAAGAAAGCAATAACCGCATTGTTTTGACACGCATAATTTTCAGCTTCTGTTAGCAACTGCTGACCAATGCCGTTCCCTCTTTGGCTTTCTTCTACCCACAGCGTATCTATGTCGAGTCCATTCCAGTACACGGCTCCGCTGATACCAGCTACTAGCCGATCAGCTTTTTTGATAGTAAAGAGGAACTTCTTGTCTTCAGATTCAGCGGGCAATCCAGGTAGTTGAGATTGTGTGAATTCGTGAAATCGACGATTTAACTCGGCTAAATCGTCGTTACCTGGATCGAAAACTTTCTCAATCTGCATAGTCGCTTAATGATCAGGATCGCAAATAAGACGCGCCATTCACATCAATAATAC
>JBLIOG010000266.1:0-5605 GCA_047639625.1 Gammaproteobacteria bacterium | reverse complement strand
AACAATACCCCCTAAGTTAGAATGTATACCCGGAACAACACTGGGTATTTTTTTGCCTGGTCGAAGTCGAACGAAAAGTGGATTTTCATAATCCATGTCTAACAAATCTGGTAACCCTCCTAAATTCCTCAAATCAGAAAGCCAGTCCAGCACTTAACGAATAGTTTTTCGCCTTAATATCCTCATAACTCACCACCACCGAGAAATCATCCACCACTTCGTTATTGTTAAAGGTATCGATAGTTTGACCTTCGCCATCATGCAACAAAACGGTCTTTTGATTTTTTGCCCTCTTTGACTTTTTTACCCAAATTAGAAGCATCAATCAGCACCACGTCCTCTTGATTGGTTTTATCAATAAATAGAATCGAAACATTGGTGCCAGTATTAGCAAAGATGTTGGAAAGCATACTAACCACACCCGCCAAATCCTTTTCATCGACCAGTTTTTGACGAATCTTTTTATCAATACCACTTTAGGCGGTGATAAACCCAGTCGGTACGACGACAGCCGCTTTACTATTCTCTTTCAGTGAATAGGTGATGTACTGTAGAAACATTAAATAGATGGCCATGGACTCTTTTTTCTTCGCCGGTACATTTGGGATTCCGGCAAAAAATGGTCGTGGTTCTGTTTGCTGTCTAGCTCTACACAAAAGTCTGTAAAGCCGAGTTTGAACGGCGGAATGGAGACGATGTAATCGAATGTTTCCAGTTCGCCAATGACCTGTTTGTGGTAGGGCTCCAGTCTAGTGTTGCCTTTGATGATGCTGTGAATGGAGTGAACCAGATCATTGAGGATGAGGTTTAAGCGCAGCAAGACCGATGATTTTTGCGAAATATCCTGTAAGTAGAGGGTGCATTTGTTCTCACCTATTTCATGGACAAGATTCATTAGCAAACTGCCGGAACCGGCTGAGGGATCGTAACAGGTGACATTCTCTACTTTACCTTGTTGTCCTTAGGGCACTAAACAACGTGCCATGACTTTTGAGACTGCATGGGGCAGTGAAATACTCGGCGTATTTGCCACCACTGTTGGTGTCGTAGCCTTTGATCAGGTATTCAAAGATGGTGGCGTAGAAGTCAAATCTCTCGTGGAAGATACGCTCAAAACTGAAGCCAGTGAGCTTATTGACGATAGCGTTAATGGCATTTTTTGTTTAGTTTTAAATTGCTCAGTCACCAAACGGTTCACCATTTTTTCTACGAAATTTTCGTTATCGAGCATTTCAGCGTTCTGTTCAATTTGCTTGTCCACTTCTGTTTTTAGGCCTTTCAGGGCTCCAAACAGTTTGCTCACACTATCAGTCAGCGGATCTTTCTCCATTTGCCGTTTAAGCGAGCGAGCATATTTTCCATCGTTGTCATACCTGGCTTTTAACAATTGGCTTTTGCGTTCTAGCTCTTTGGCCTTGTTGTATATATCGTTTAGGGCTTGCTTCTGCGACAAATGGTTCATCATGAGACATCCTCTGTATTCCTTTGAAGAGGATCCATTGATAACGGAATGTAGAAAACATTCGACACCTCGAAGGCTTGGCTCCTCCTTCAGCGCGATTTAACGAGGGTTTAGACTATGTTGCCGATAATGCTCAAGTGCTTCTTCGAATAACCCGTCCTTGTCACGAAACTCCTTATACATACTGGCGGTGTTCAATCCCGTCGCCTTGACAAGATCTGTTATGGAGCAGGCTCTCTGTAGCCTTTTTGCCAAAGTACGTCTACGGCTTTCTCCAGGACGTCTAGTCGATTATAATTTTTAAGCCTGCCCATACAACTATTTTAAAACGAACATTTTTTGTAAACAGTTATCACAGAGCACATTGACAGCATTTTGTAACGCCTTCCTTGACATCGACCCTCTTGGGGTGCCTGGCATTGACCGTTAACGCCATCCCCACGCGCTTCTGACCCTAAAACCAAACATTTGATTGTCTCTTTTATACCTGTAAATAGTTAAATCTATATTTTTGTGACCCAGTCACTATAAAGTTATTTTTTTGTCCTATAGTTATTTATATTAGATGATCACGGTTAGATCAATCCTAACTAGTGATTCAGGGAGCTATCTTTTTGAATGAGAAAATAAAGTATCAGGACTTGCTTTTAGAAGTTAAAAGCCTCCGTGAGGAACTTCATAGCCTGACTCAAACCAAAAATGACCTCGTGATCTACAGGCAGCAACTCGATGCAATATTGGATAACGCACCTGTCGAAGTGATCTTGAAGGACCGAGAAGGTCGCTATATCAGGATCAATAAGCAATTCGAGAAAATATTTGGAGTCAAAAATGAAGACCTGTTGGGGATGCTTCCGGCTGATATTCATGCTCACAAGCTGGCTGCTCTTACACGACACAATGATCTATCTGTTCTCAGTTCGGGGAAAGCCGAGTGGCGTGAAGAGATAGCCGAATTGGTTAACGAGAGGCAATCACATGCCTGGTCAACAATAAGGTTTCCAGTATTCAATGATGACGGAGAGGTCGATGGCCTCGGTGCAATAATTACCGACATTAGTGAGGGTGTAGCAGCCAAAGAAAGACTGCTGAAAAATAACGCACTATTTAGTCAGGCGGAACAATTCAGCAAACTGGGTCATTGGGAGTGGGATGAAATAGCAAGCCGGTATATTACTTGCTCAGAACAATATGCCGATATTTTTGGTATGACCGTTGAGCAGGTGATTGAGGGGATAACAAGCCTTGAAGAAGATCAATTTCGTGTTTGCGAGGAGGATCGTGAACGATACAAACAGGTCCTTGATGTAGCGCGTGATAGCAAACAAAGGTGGGACATTGAGTACCGTGGCTATGGCAAGGCAGGTAATCGGATTTACCTACATGAAGTAGGCGAACCCGTGTTAGATGATCATGGAGTGATGATTAAGACGGTAGGAATGATCCAGGACATCACCGAAATAAGACGGGTGGAAGAAGAGTTGCTGAAAAGTCAGACCCTCTTTCAGCAGGCGGAAGCCATAGGCAACATGGGATACTGGTACTGGGATATCAAGGAAGATAAATTATTGTCCTGTTCGAATCAGTGCGCACAAATCTATGATATGACTGTACCCCAAGCATTCGATTATTTCATTAGCACTGAAGCAGAATTAGATTTAATTCACCCAGATGACAAGGCGTTCGTCAAACAAGCCTATCAGGTTGTCCGCGAGCAATTCACAATTTTAGAGATAGAATACAGAGTCATAACCCCCTCAGGAAACACTCGCCACCTTTATGAACGTAGTGAGTCTGAGCCTGGTAATGATGGCGCACCATCAAAGTTATTCGGAGTTATTCAGGACATCACTGCAGAAAAACAGAAAGAACTTTCTCTGATACAAGCGACCGAAGCGGCCCAGCAGGCGAATCTTGCTAAATCTCAGTTTCTTGCCGCCATGAGTCACGAAATCCGAACACCGATGACGGGGGTCATAGGGATGTCAGATTTGCTACTGGATACCGATTTGTCGCCCCAACAGCTGGATTGGGCAACCAGTATTAAGTCATCGGGCCAAAACTTATTGGCGATCCTCAATGAGATTCTTGATCAATCCAAACTAGAAGCCGGAAAACTCGGAATTTCACCTGCGGACTTTCACTTAGAATCCTTTGTCCGCGATAATACTCACCTGTTCGGCCCTAATATAGCTTCGGGAAAGGGCTTGACGCTGGACATCAAATTAGATGACGATTTACCAGAATCCATCCATGCTGATTCCATGCGGATCGGCCAGGTATTATCCAATTTTCTTAGTAATGCGATGAAGTTCACTAGTACAGGCCGGATTGAGGTTGCTGTCAAACCAGAACCGAATGAGCAGGATGAATTAATGCTTCGGTTTACCGTTACCGATAGTGGAATAGGATTAACTGACGAGGAAAAAAATAAACTCTTCACCGCTTTCACTCAAGCAGACAGTTCGACCTCCAGAACCTACGGAGGAACCGGGTTAGGGCTGTCGATTTCTAAGCAGCTGGTAGAATTGATGGGGGGTCAAATTGGTGTTGATAGTACAAAAGGCATTGGTTCTGCGTTTTGGTTTACGGTTAGCTGCCAGCCCGCAAAAAAAGCGGTGGTAGCAAAAGATAAGAGAGTCGCCTTAGATAGATGGGTGGCTTCCCGGCCTTTGAAAATATTAGTGGCCGAAGATACTATTGTTAATCAACATATAATACGGGCAATTTTAACTAAATTAGGTCACTCGGTTGAAATTGCTGAGGATGGTAAGTGCGCGATCGAGGGTCTTAACTCGGGTGATTTTGACGTTATATTGATGGACGTGCGAATGCCGATCATGGACGGCTTAGAGGCAACTGCGTCTATCCGCGCAATGGAAGGTTCCAAGTCCAATGTTCCGATCATCGCCCTGACTGCTGATATCACAGCGGGTAATATCACTGAATACTTGAGTGTGGGCATGGACGATGTCTGTAGCAAACCAATAGAATTGCCGGTTCTGCTAAAATCGATTAATAAATGCCTGGATGAAGAAATTCATACTTCAATGTCTCGTGCGAGTGCATCAGCGACGAGTCAACAGCCCATCGATCCCGACGCTAGCGCTAAAGAAAATGGAGAAGTTGCGAACTTTGCCCAGGTTCTGCTGCGGGTTGTGAACATCGTTGATCAAACGAATGAATATGACAAAAAATCCGGTATCGACTCAATGGAAATGATGGGTTTAGACGAAGATAACTTTGCTATGTTGGTCGCTACTTACGAAAAGGAGTTGGAGAAGAGTTGTGCAGAATTGAAAACCGCCGTAGCAGCCCTGACAGCAAATTCCAGCGATGATGAACTCCGAGGTAAGGTTAAAAGGCTTACCCATATCCTCAAGGGCGGCGGCAGCCCGCTCGGCTACCATTTGATAACAACAATAGCTAAACAAGCTGATAATCTATTCATTGAAAAGGAAATATTCGTAGCGCAAGACATGCACTTGCTTGGGATTCAGGCCGACGCGCTATCCTTAATTTCCAACAAGCGGATAATCGGTCATGGTGGCAAGGCTGGGCGCATATTGTTGCAAGGTCTGGAGCGTGCATCCCAGGGTTCTGAAACTTCTCCTTTGGGTCGAAACTTGCCAGCTGTTCATACGACCCCTTTATCAACATAAGCGACCAACACGAAATATTGGCTGAATCACTGAAGTTCAAGTTATTCAGCGAATTTACCAATCTAAATGACTGGTCTTGAGGAAATCAGAAAGTGCCGATTAGGCACTCTCTGGTAAATTGCTTTAGGAGTCAGTTTGTCGGATATCTCCAGAGCATCATCTACTTCTATTCGAGGATACCGTACAGTACTTTCAGGTTTAGTATGGCAAGGCAATAGTTGAATAGCGGGTATATTTTGGGTTCGTTTGTATAACAAAGCCGCCCCGGTTCTGCTCATGAAATGTGTTCGATATTCTTATGGATCTAAGCCTGTCTTTTTCACCCAATTTCCCTTGATTCTGGCGCATTGCCTGGTCGAATATGGGGAGATAATTTTGAACCTGCTTTGAATTAAATAATCGTCGACCTTTAATCCGGCATGTGTGATCGTTTTTAAAATCAATTCTCTGGTCTGTTCCGTGATTTCGAATTGTACGGCAC
>JBLIOG010000265.1:0-5608 GCA_047639625.1 Gammaproteobacteria bacterium | reverse complement strand
CTAATAGCTGGTGGTCGAGCATTTCACACAGTATGTGGATAACCAGTAAGTGTACTTCCTGAATTCGTGCTGTCACATTTGATGGAACTCTAATCTCAACTGAATTGTGATCGAGTTGAGTGGCCATATCACCACCATCCTTCCCCGTTAATGCTATGACAGGAATCTCCTGCTCAGTTGCAACCTTAATGGCCTCTATAATATTGGGTGATGATCCACTGGTGCTTATAGCCAGCAGGACATCTCCGGGCTGGCCGAGCGCTTCTAATTGTTTAGAGAAGATTTGACGATAATCGTAGTCATTGGCAATTGACGTCAAAGTAGAGCTATCGGTGGTCAGGGCCATCGCGGGTAATCCCGGTCGATCGCGATCGTATCGGTTTAATAATTCGGATGAAAAATGTTGAGCATCTGCGGCTGATCCGCCATTACCGCAGGAAAATATTCGATTGCCATTAATGAGTGCCTGATTGAGGATCGATGATGCCAAAGCAATAGATTCGGCAATAACAGGCAGAGCACTCTGTTTGGTGCTAATGCTAGCTTCAAAAGCGCGTTTAATTAGAAAGTCGTTGCTACTCATGTTTGTTACTCGGCATAAAATGCGTTCTGTATCCAGTTTACTTTAAGGTTTCCGGCACTGTCGTCAGGCTGCAACAGTAAAGCATCAAACCGAAAAGAATGGTTCCTGAATTTGTGATTAGTCGCGATAAAAAATTGAGCGGTTTTAATGATTTTATTTCGCTTACGTTGGCCAATACTCTCCATAACTCCGCCGAATTGTTTGTTCTTTCTGTATTTTACTTCAATAAAACATATCTGATCTTTGTCAGACATAATTAAATCAATTTCGCCAAAGCGGCTATGAAAATTTCCCTCAATTAATATGAGCCCGTGAGTCGCAAGATATTGGCACGCCTTGTTTTCAAACTGAGCACCCAAATTACGCCGATCATCCATGTCTACCGATTCTTTAGTCCAGATTTACAATTTGATTAGTCTGTATTAATAGCGGTAATCCTTTTTGGTAAGTTGCTATTAACAGGCTTCGATGCACACGACCATTCTTATCGACGGTTAGTTTTCCGGTGTTGGCATCCAGGCTCTCGGCTGGGTTTATCATAAGTCTGCGAAGAGCGGGAATTATTTTATAGGCATCAATTCCAAGTGCAAACAGACGGCTGAAGCTTTTACTTTGAGTTGGCCAGAGGGTTGAGATACTAACGGCATCAGAACTGATTTTTTGATCGAGCATCCAGGGTATATCAACATAGAGAATGTCATTTAAATCGCGATCACTGTCAGCGGTTCCTGCGCTCGAAGAAATATGAGACGTAGCGTAAACGGGAACATTATGGGCCTGATGAAATTTTAACTGAGGTTTGATCAGTCTGGCCTGGCGGGCATTGGCTGCAATGAAAATCATATCAATATCCTGCCTTCGGCGAGAATCAAATTCTACTGGCTCTTTCAGAACCTTCTGAAGAATGGATTTACGTTGATTGCTACTGACGAGATGCAATAATCTTTTTATTGAATTTGAATAATCGTTTTTACGTGAAGGGTAGGTTTCATTGCCGACAACATGCCCGCCCAGTTTTTCAAAACGCTGCTTAAAAGCCTGCAATAAACGAAGCCCCCAGTCTGTATCGGGTACCAGTGCCACAGCATGATAGCGGCCCTGAGTCAGGGCGTAATCGGCTATCTGTTCAGCTTCATCTTCGGGTCTTAATCCGAATTGGTAAAGATTCAGGCCTGAAATATTTTCATCGTCTGCATAATTAAGGGTTAAAGTGGGTACGGCTAGGCCATTTCGATCCTGAAGCATGTTGATGAGTGCTTTGTCGATTGGCCCTACGATAAAGTCAGCACCATTCTGAATGGCCTGCTCATACTGCAAATTGAATTTAACCGGGTCGCTACTGGCATCTATAATTTCAAGCTCAGCTTCTCGGCTAAGATCCTGATAAAAACCATACATAAAGCCATTTTGTATCGCCTCTGAAACCTTTTGCAAGCGTCCACTAAACGGCAGCATTAACGCAATTCGCGTTGGGTTAATGAAAATACGTCTGCTTTCTTCCAGCAGATTAAAGGCAAATTCAGTGGCCGCAGGATGCTTTCCATATAGCTTGTACCATTGATCCATCCAGGGCTCGATTTTTGCAGGTACCATATTAGAGCGCCGAGCAATCAGATTTAACTCAAGCCAGCCCCTTACTTCGTCAGATTGGCGTGCTTTCAAAGTTGTTATGATATTTTTTTCGGATATACGATTTAGCGCATCCCAGATGAAATCATGATTGGACTCAATCTCCATCGGGGATTTTAGAAATTGACTGATTTGCATACGAAGTCTTGCACTTTCCATCGGCTTTCCAATTGCAAGTATGCCGAGGGAACGTATGTTTAGCGCTAAGGCTTTGAACTGATAATCGACAATGTCTTCGATTTCAGGTAAACCAAGCAAGCTTTGGTAAATCTTTCCTTTGCCAAAATAAGACCCGGCAAGAATTACCTGTTTATACAACTGGTCTTCTTCAAGTATGGAATTATTAGCAAGTGAATCGAAAAAAGGCTCAAGGTCGTGATAGCGTTCTGCCTTATAGGTCATTAATCCAGCCCGTAAATAGAATGACGATTGTTCGGGCTGGACGCTACCTTCTGCAAGAGAACGATAAAGATCTGCGGCTGCATCCCATTGTTCTGATGTTTCGAGCTCAAAAGCACGAATGATGTCTTCTTCATCAGGTGTGAGGATAGCATCGACCTGAATTTCCTGGATGATTCGACTGATATTAGATTCTACGCCGTGCTTTGGTCCCTTGGTCGCTATTTTAACCGGTGTTTCCGTGGCGGTTGGTGTTATGGCCGGGGATATCGAATCAGACTGGCATCCTGCGAGTAAAACAATAAAAATCAGAGCAAGTTGGGACGGTCTCATGGATCTATTCATTGAGAATGTTATTGAAGTTGGAAGTTGACATAGGTCATTGAAATGACGAGCTTTAGTGTACACTCTTTTGCATGAGCGGCGTACTTTATATTGTAGCAACCCCTATTGGTAATCTCGACGATATCAGTCAAAGAGCTTTGTCAATTTTGGGTTCAGTTGAATTGATTGCTGCCGAGGATACGCGACATAGTCGGAGCCTGTTGTCGCGCTATGGCATTGGCACGCCAATGGTTTCATTGCATGATCATAATGAGCATCTGAAAGCCAATGATTTGATTGAAAAGTTGCGGGGTGGTCAATCTATCGCATTAATTTCAGATGCTGGTACACCTTTAATTTCAGATCCCGGTTATCGGTTGGTTAAACTTGTGAATGAGGCTGGGCTGATAGTTTCTCCAATTCCCGGGCCTAGTAGTGTGATCACTGCACTTTGTGCTGCGGGCTTACCAACTGACCAGTTCTATTATGCGGGATTTCTTGCGCACAAAAATGCCGAGAGATTGTCCAGGCTGGCTGAGCTGTCGACATTTAATACAACCCTGATTCTTCTTGAGTCGAGCCATCGTATCCTTCGGTTAATGGAGCAGTTAGCGGTCGATTTTTCCGAACAGGAAGTTGTTATTGCGAAGGAACTAACCAAAATTCATGAACGTTTTTTACGAGGAAAATCGTCAGACCTGGCGCTGCAATTGAGCGAAGAGGTCGTTTTGCAAAAGGGTGAGTTTGTCGTTTTAATCGATAATCGAAAATTGCACGAAGGCGAAGAAATGGATCCTGAGGTGACAATATTGTTGAAGCGGCTAATCGAAGACCTGCCTGTTAAAAAAGCAGTAAAGATTGTTGCGGATATTAGTGGCCAGAAAAAGAATGCGCTCTATAAGCTAGCGCTTGAAATTAAACCCGAATAGGTTTGATGGCGTGATGAATGGCTAGAATTAATTAGATAGGGCATCAATCGAGAGGGTGGTGTTCAAAATTCTGTGTCATGTCATTAAAATATTTATATTACAGAAATGGAGATGCCAGATGAATTCAAATTTATATCATCTAAATCAGGTATATCAACGAATAGACCCTATGAGCATTGATAGATATCGCTGGTCGAGCTATGTCGCCAGGTAGATTGTTTTGCAATGGGGTTATATCGGGGAGATATTTCATTTAACAAACGGTAATAGCTGCAATAGAATTATTTCTGGTTTGAAAAACTGGGTTCAGGAATAAAAAACAAATTAGGATGATTTTGAATAAACAAAAATTATTGGTTTCGGATGAAAGTCAGAACGATTAAATTGTAAAGCTGACCGGCTACTGTGGCCTGGTTATTATGACTTCTATAAGCCTGGCCTGGGAATTGAGCAGAGCATGTTTCGTGTTCCTCTCGCTTTCTGTATGTTGGCCTTCCTTGAAATATTATCAACGCTTAACCAGGGACCAATTGATTTTTTGTCTACCGATAGCATTTTTATTTGTTGCCGCGTTGATTTCTTATCTGGTAAATCCACCCCGTACCGTGGTCCGCAGATACTGATTGAAACCTACCTTTTGCTGTTATTCGCAATACCGATGTTACTACTCTATACCCGCAATGCTCCGAGTTTAGACTTGGTGTGGGGTATGATTATTGTGGCCGTAATGGCTGCAGAGCTAATTTCGATGTTAGGTAGCTGGATCGAGACCGACTTTAGAGCGGGGGCAGTAAGGGCCAGGCAGTCCTTTTTGCCACTATGACATTGTGGCTTACTGCGGCAACCGTAACCAGCTACCGGCATTTTTTGAAATTGAATTTCCTGGGTATAACGGTGTATTTTACAGCACTGCGATGGGGCTTGATGGCAGTGTATCTATCGGACTCCAGAGGAGCATGGATCGCTTACCCCTTTCTCTATTTAGCTTTCCTGAGGCTTCATTTTGAAAGAAGCTAGGGTTATAAAAAGCAGGCGGTTATCTTGTTGGTGCTATCCGTTGTCCCGATAACCAGTTACCAGTTACCCTGTTTCAAAGCGCGAGTTGATAAAGTCATGACCGATATAACAATCCTGGTATCCGAAGGTGTGGATCTAAATAAGGAGGGTGGCAGCGTTTCTTACCGGGTGGAATTATGGCGGTCTGCTATCGATATATTCAGTGAAAATAGGCTTTTTGGTGTGGGACCTGGAAGTTTCAAGGTGGCAATGAAGAAATATGTTAGTGAAAATATCGTCTCAAAGAGATTTCCCAATTTTAAACATGCGCATAATCAGTTGTTGCACACAATAATGCCCAAAGGATTGATCGGGGCGCTGGCATTGATCTTAATGATCACGGCATATCTTTATTTATGTCTGAAATACATAAAAGAGCCTAATCCCCCTGACGTAAGAGCCCTTGCTTTCGCAGCCTGTGTAATTAGCATAACATTCGTAGTTCTGGGTTTTACCAGTGCACCGATGGAGCGGAAGATTACACTTTTTTTATGCATTTTCACTTCCCCTGTTACTTGGCAAAATACTCGCTCTGAATAACGAAAACTTAACCTACACCAGTCCCGAATTGTCTCGTGAAATTATTGCAAAATTATTGCAGTAACGATGTCCGATTTAGCATTATTTTAAAAGCATCGTTTGATTTATCTAAATAATCTGGATTCAAATGTGGGAGTGACTATTTCCA
>JBLIOG010000264.1:0-5663 GCA_047639625.1 Gammaproteobacteria bacterium | reverse complement strand
CAGGAAAAATACATAGAACATATTAAACCTGGATAAATGTCTTTCGGTAGTACTGTAATTCTTCGATTGATTCCAGGATATCATCGAGTGCCAAATGTGCTCCTTTTTTATGAAAACCAGCCAAGATTTCAGGTTTCCAGCGAACAGCTAATTCTTTCAAAGAGCTCACGTCCAGATTGCGATAATGAAAGTATTCTTCCAGGGACGGCATCAGACGAGCGAGGAACCGCCGATCCTGACAAATGCTATTTCCACACATTGGCGAGCAATTTGCTGAAACATATTGACCCAGGAAATCGATGGTCTGCTGTTCAGCCTCTGCCAGAGTAAATTGGCTATTTCTTACTCGCTCCGTTAATCCAGAATCACCATGATGGGTGGTATTCCATTCGTCCATCGCATTAAGGAGTTCGTCAGGCTGGTGAATAGCGATGACGGGACCTTCGCCTAAAATATCCAGATTTGAGTTGGTTACCACTGTAGCAATCTCGATTATCTGATCCTGTTGTGGCTCCAGACCCGTCATTTCGAGATCAATCCAGATTAGATTTTTGTCATCCAGCGACATATCAAAAGACCCTGCAATGTTGGCGTGTTAAAGTAGAGTCAATTATATCAGCAGAAACCCATTTTTCGGCAACGAAAATTCCAATAATCACACCGTAATTACCTAGATAGCGAAATTGCATAAGCACCTACCGATCAAAAAACCGCCCAATTCCTGCGTTTTGAACCATGGCTAAGAGAAAACTCAGCCAACATCAAAAGGCGCGTATAGATAAGGCCCAGCAAGTAGCTAACGCATCCACCACAGGAATTCAGGCGCAAGTTATTTCCCACCATGGCGGAAAACTTCTGATTGAAGATGAGCAGGGTCAACGCCTGGAAGCCTCTATCAAATCTAATCTCGGGGCGATTGTAAGCGGTGATTTCGTCGTCGTCGAAACAGATGATAAATTTGCAAACCGAGTAATTTCTGTCAAACCGAGAAAAAGCTTGTTAAGAAGGCAGGATGGTTTTGGTCATTTGAAATACGTCGCGGCTAATATAACTCAAATGATTATTTGCTGCGCAGTCAAACCCGTACCTAATTTGTTACTGCTGGATCAATACATATTGTCAGCCGAGCAACAGAATATTGAGTCCCTAATCGTTCTCAACAAATCCGATTTGCTGCCTCCTGATTCTATCGATCCATTTTGCCTGAAATCGATATATGAGCCCCTAGAATACAAGGTTTTAACATTAAGCGTAAAATCTGGCGAAGGTCTGGACACTTTGAATCAATGCCTAAAGGACCAGCAATCGCTAATTGGCGGTGTTTCCGGCGTTGGCAAGTCATCGATTATTCAGTTTATTCTTCCCGATGAGGACATTCGAATTGGCGCGATTTCTGAAGCCAATTCCGAAGGCAAACACACCACACGAACCAGCCGCTTGTATCGTCTTGCGGCCGGAGGTGATTTAATTGATACGCCGGGCGTCCGAGGCTTCACGCCTGAAATTGATCCTGATATTCCTGTATCCTGGGGTTTTCGAGAAATCTCTAATTACGCGCAACTCTGTAAATTTGCAAACTGTCGACATTTGAACGAACCCGCCTGCGCGGTAGTTGATGCCGTTTCAAGTGGCCAGATCGCATCGAGCCGATATCATAACTACCTTGCTTTTTCAGGTTTAAAAACCTAGTTCAGGCGGTCATACCGCGCAATTGTTGCCCGCCTATCAGATGTAAATGAATTTGAAATACAACCTGACATCCATGCTTATTACAATTAATAACCAGACGAAAGCCATCTTCTGCGATGCCTTCGTCTCGCGCTATTTTTTGTGCCGTTAGCACCATACGCCCTATTAATTCTGCCTGATCAGCCTGAATATCGTTAACCGTTGAGATTTCTAATTTAGGCACAATTAGCACATGAACCGGTGCCTGAGGGTTTATATCCCGAAATGCGATAATTTCATCATCTTCATAAACAATATCAGCCGGTAATTCACGATTGATAATTTTACTAAATATAGTCTCAGACATATTGGTTTCGATTACTCATATTGCTGCCTGCCCGACAAAGCTCGGGACAATGTTCCACTATCGACGAACTCAAGTTCACCACCGAGCGGGATACCTCGCGCCAATCGACTAGACTTAATCGCGTGACGACTGGCGAGATCACTAACGACCCGAGCAGTAAGATCTCCTTCGACGGTTGCGCTAGTGGCCAAAATGACTTCTTCGATCGAATTTTCAACCAGAGAACGTTCAAGAAGATCTAGCCCTAGTTGCTCTGGACCAAATCCATCTAATGGAGACAGCCTCCCAAGCAAAACAAAATACCGGCCGGAATAAGCACCCGATGACTCTATCGCGATAACGTCGGTCGGTGTTTCTACTACGCACAGTATGCCGTTAACTCTTGCAGGGTTTTCACAAATTTTACACTTCGGTTCGTCCGAAAAATTACGGCATGATTCACAATGCTGAATGGTTTCCAAAGCGCCAACGATTGACATCTGTAATTGTTGAGCACCTTCTCGATCACGTTCAATCAAGTGCAAAGCCATACGTTGTGCCGACTTTTGACCTACTCCAGGTAGACAGGTCAAAGATTTAATCAATTGGTCGAGTGAACGCGAAGACGACATCTTAAAAAGGTAATTTGAATCCGGGCGGCAAATTAAGGCCGGCCGTCATATCTTGCATCACCGATTCGTTTTCTCGGGCCACTTTATGGACTGCATCGTTAACCGCCGCGGCAATTAAGTCCTCAAGCATTTCCTGGTCGTCACCTATTAAACTGGTATCGATGTTGACTCTATTAACCTCATGAGTGCCGCGCATATGAACCTTTACCAGGCCACCACCAGACTCACCTGTAACCACTTTATTTGCCAGCTCCTGTTGAGATTTTTGCAAATTTTCCTGCATCTCCTGAGCCTTTTTCATCATATCGCCAAGGGCGCCTTTCATATTGTCACCTCAATACTCGAACATTAGTTAGGGTTCTTTAATTGTACGCTGGATTCAACTAGTTCGGCACCCAATGTTTGCTGTAACTTACGAACTAGTTCATCGTTGCGAATCTCGATGATTGCCTGTTGACGCGCCTCTTCAGTCAATCGCGATTTAGCCTGTTTCGGAGTCTCCTGATCTAGTCTGTCAACAAGTTCAATTGACAGATTAATCTCATTACCCCATTCCTGATAAATAGCATTTTCCAGTTCTGACCGAACTGCAGCGCTGACTAAATCCTGCAATTCCCGAGGTAGCAAAAGGCGGACATTATTCTCACTACGATCAAATAGGCAGCTAACCGCAATTTCTAGCGAAAGCCCCTGTAATCCCAAACAAAAAGCTTTTTCTGCCCAGGGATTAAGCGGTTTCGAATCAGACAAATGGGGTACTAACATCGGCGGAGTTAACTGCAAGTCTACAGTTGCTTGCACTGCGGCAAAATCTTGCTCAGGGGTAGAAATAACCTCAATTACTTGAGCTGTTTGTCGCGGAGTTTCGATCTTGGCAACGGCTGGCAAAACACTGGTCAAAGCCAGGTCTGAGTCGGTATAGACATCCACATGATCTATTGGCGTCTTATCGGAAGGTTCGGAAGATTGAAAGTTTGCAGCAGACCTTATTTCAGTGTTTTTTTTTACTTCAATTTCGCGACTGTCAGCGACTGCTTTTTCTGGCGCAAAGGCCAGTAAACGAAGCATCAGCATTTCAAAACCCGCGGCCGGGTCAGGACTGATCGATAAATCCTGTCTTCCCTGTAAAAGAAGTTGATAATACAGCTGTATTTCAGCCATCGTCAGGGCGTCCTTACAGTTGTCGACAGCATCGCTTAGCCAGCCTTCACTTTCAATTTGTGGGTCGACCTTAACAATCGCGAGCTGTTGGAAAACCGCTATCAATTCTGCGCAAACCCGCAAGAAATCAGGGTTGTTGGCCATTATATTTCTCGATTCACGTAGAATCGAAACCCCATCCTGGCTCACGATAGCCGAGAGTAACCTGGTGAGATATTCTCTCGATACTGTCCCCAGCATTGATTCGACAGCGGTCAATTCCACAGTTCCCGCACCGAAAGCAATGGCCTGATCCAGTAGACTCAGTGCATCGCGCATACTGCCATCTGCCGCACTGGAGAGCTGAACTACCGCATCAGGATTGTAAGTGACAGATTCTTCGCCGAGCAAAAATTCAAGGTGTGAATTAATTTGCTGCTTTGTCATACGTTTTAGATGAAATTGCAGGCATCGTGACAAAACTGTAACGGGTAATTTCTGAGGATCAGTGGTGGCCAGCAAGAACTTTACATGACCTGGAGGTTCTTCCAGTGTTTTTAGCAAGGCATTAAAGCTATGGCGCGATAGCATGTGGACTTCGTCTATCAAATAAACTTTAAATCGCCCTCGCGTAGGTGCGTATTGAACATTGTCGAGTAATTCACGCATATCATCGACCCCCGTTCGAGACGCCGCATCGATCTCAATAAGATCGACACTCCTTCCTTCATCGATTTCCCGACAGGAGGGACATATATTACAGGGAGTGGAACTGACACCTTCATCGCAATTGAGAGACTTGGCAAATATTCGGGCGATGGTCGTTTTACCGACACCCCGAGTGCCACTAAACAGATATGCATGATGAAGGCGGCCTGAATCTAGCGCATTAATCAACGCTTGCAGGACATGTTCCTGACCCACCATTTGAAGGAAATTTCCGGGACGCCATTTTCGCGCTAAAACCTGGTAACTCATCGCTTTGTTCTACTTAATGGCCATTGAAAACACGATTTAAGTTCGGCGGTATGTATCATTTTAATAGGGAAATTGGGTGGCGACCTGAATCAGCACTCCTACGTACCCAATGGTCCTGCTACCGTTGCTCCCTTCCGGGCCTGGCGGGGTTTACAGTTGATTGTCACGAAGGGACCGAAGCAGGTCACCATTGCAAGCGCGGAATGATATAGCGAAACGGTGATCAAGTCACCTGCAATTCAACCTGATATCAACTATTGGCCTTGATTTAAAAGATAATCGATTCCATCGACCTGCATCATTTTCCATCGACAAAAAGGATCTCAGTTTTTAGCTTGTTATCTCACTGATTTCAACCCAGAATATCGATCCGCTCGAGCCACAACAACAGCCATGGCAAAGTCTAATAAACCTAAAACCAGTGATAACACGATCGCTAAAAATCGTGTTGCCCGTCACGACTATTTCATCGAAGATGAAATTGAAACGGGTATTGTGCTTGAAGGCTGGGAAGTTAAAAGTCTTCGAGAGAAAAACCTCCAGTTAAAAGAAACTTACGTCATGGTCAAAAAGGGCGAAATGTGGATTATTGGTGCCCATATTAGCCCTTTGAATACGGTATCCACGCACATAAAACCAAATCCGACCCGTACTCGAAAATTGCTGGCACATCGCTCCGAGATAGATCGATTAATGGGTATGGTTGATCGTAAAGGTTTTACCTTAATAGCCTTATCGGCATACTGGAGCCATGGCAAAGCAAAAATAAAAATCGGCCTTGCCAAAGGGAAAAAAGCGCATGATAAAAGAGCATCAGAAAAAGACGCCAACTGGAAACGCGACAAAGCAAGGATTCTGAAATCAGGTTAAACCGGGGTCTTCTGTAGTCTCCGGTGATA